>CAYUYF010000004.1:0-42233 GCA_964449145.1 uncultured Gemmatimonadaceae bacterium
AGGTTGCGCTGCACGATTCTCACATAGTCGCGGGTTTCCGTGAAGGTGATGCGCTCGACGAACAGCTCCGCATCCGCGGCCGCCGCCCCCGTCGCCCAGCCGCTCACCCGGCTGGCCCCGGCGTTGTAGGCGGCCAGGGCGCGTGGCAGGTTCCCGTCGAACCGGCGGAGGGTGGAGGCGAGGTAGTGAGTGCCCAGGCGGATGTTGGTTGCCGGGTCCAGCAGCCGGTCGGTGCTCCACCGCTTGATCCCAAGGGCGCGGGCCAGCTCGGCTCCGGTGGCCGGCATGACCTGCATCAGGCCCAGCGCCCCCACTCGGGAACGCGCCCCGGCTTCCCAGTTGGATTCCTGCCGGATGAGGGCGGCCACCACAATCGGATCCACCCCGGCGGCCGCCGCCTGCTGGCGCACCTCCTCCTCATGCAGGAGCGGGTAAATCAGGCGATAGGTGCGGGTATCGGCGGGTGCACCGGCCCGGAGCGCGCGCCGCCCCAGCGCCGAGGCCGCCGACGGCTGACCATCGCGGCGCAGCAGATCCGCCAGGGCGAGGAGTCGTTCTGGCGGTGCCGACGTGGCGGTCATCAGGTCGGTGCGTTCCCATGCCAGCTCCTCGTTCATGTCCAGCGCCCGCAGCAGGGCCAGGCGGGTGGCGGTATCCTCGAGATCGGGGTAGGTCTGGAAGTGGTCCCCCCCGGCCACCGGTGCCCATGATGGGATCTCCAGGCGGCGGGCGCTGGTCACCGCATAGTACGACAACGAATCCCGGGCGATCACCGACTGCCACAGGCCCCGGGCCTGTGGCGCCTGTCCCAGGCGCTCAAAGGCGCGTCCAGCCCAATATCCTGCGGCGAGCCCGTCCGGCCCGCCATGCCGCGCGTGCACCCGCTGCCACTCCACGGCCGCCTCGGCAACGCGGCCGTTTTCCCAGAGGATCAGGGCGGCCAGGAATCCGGCCCGGCCTGCGGTCTCGTGGCCCGGGTAGGTCCGCTCCAGGTCCAGCCATTCTCGCCGGGCTCCGGCGCTGTCGCCCGCCCGCCAGCGGAGGTCCCCCGCCAGGAAGAGGCCTCGGGGTGCCGCGGTGGAGCCGGAATCCGCTCCGGCCGCCAGCCGTCTGATCACGGCCATGGCGCTGTCGGGCAGTCCCAGGCGGGCGAGCGACACCGCGCGCTGATAGTCGGCCTCCGTGGCGGCGGGATTGCCCCGCGGGATCTTGGCGTAGGCGGAAAGGGCCTCGCGGTGGCGGCCGAGCTGGGCCAGTGCCTGCCCGTACGCCAGGCGGTCCTCGTCGGTCGCAATCCCGGCGGCGATGGCTCGCGGGAAGAGGGCCACCGCCCGGGCCGTCATCCTCCCCCGGGCCGAGGCCCTGGCCACGGTGAGGGCCTGGTCGGGCGGGAGTTCGAGGCTGGACGCGGTCAGCAGGTCGATCGCCGCCTGGGCCTCGGGGCTGCCGGCCCGGGCGGCGATGAACTCCACCAGTTCCCGGCGCAGGATCCTCCGCTCGACGCTCCCCGGCCTGGCGGCGAGCCGGACCCGGGCGGCGTCGACGACCATGCCTAACGAATCAAACCGGAGGGCGGCGCCCCGGAGGTCGCCGGTGCGCTCGCGCGCCCGGGCCTCGGTTTCCACCAGCCTGGCGCGCACGATCGGGAGGCTGATCCGGGCATACAACTCCGCCCGTGCTGCACTGTCGGGAGTGGCGAGCGCGGCCCGGCGCAGCAGCCAGTCGCCGATATCGGGCACGCTGGTGCTGGCCTCGAGGTAGCGCCGCCGGGCTTCGGCGTCGCGGCCCGCGCGGAGCGCCGCGTGACCCTCGCGGACGATCCGGGCGGGGTCCGCGGCGTCGTCGGTCGAACGCGCCGAGGCCACCCCGGGCACTGCCAGGGTGGCCAGGAGCGCGAGGATCGGCGGAAACCGCCGCACCGGCCTACAGCCCCGACTGGATGACGAACTCGGCCCGGCGGTTCTGGGACCAGGCGGCTTCGGTCTGGCCGTTGACGGCGGGCTGTTCCTCGCCGTAACTGACTGTCTGCATCCGGCCGCTCAGGACACCATACTGCTGCAGGAACTGTCTGACCGCGTTCGCGCGCCGATTACCGAGCGCGAGGTTGTATTCGTCGGAGCCACGCTCGTCGGCGTGCCCCGCGATGGTCAGCGTCACCGCCGGGTAGTTCCGGAGCACCTCGAGCTTGGCGTTCAGCGTGGCCCGGGAGGTCGCGGTCAGGTCGGAGCGGTCAAAGTCGAAATAGACCTTCTGGGCCAGCGTGGCCCGTGCACGGTTGGCGGCTTCCCGCCGGCTGGCCTCCGCGGCGGCGGCGGCGTCACCGGCCGTCGGTGCGCCCGCGCTGCCGCTGGGCGAGGAGGGTTGAACCGTCGGCGCTGGCGCCGGTGCGGTCGTGGGCTGCGGCGCCGGGGTCTCCGGCTTGGGCCCGCCACCACAACCGGTCAGGACAATGAGGGTGCCGAGGGCGGCCGTCAGGCGGATTGAACGGGGCGTCATTGAGTCCCTGCCGGTGAAAAGGTTAGGAATGCGTCGGCTGCGGCACCAGCGTGCCCAGTTCCCGCTCTTGTGGCGTGTGGGCCGGCACCCGGTCGCCGACCAGCATGACCGGACAGTGGGCCGCGAGACCGATGCGCGCCGCCGTGGATCCGAGTTCGATCGGCTGGTACCCGGAGCGCCCGTGCCGCCCGATCACGATCATCATGGCCTCCAGGCTCCGCGCTTCCCGCGCCAACTCCAGCCAAGCGGTGCCCCGGCGGGTGCTCAGGCTCCGGGGAGAGACGTTGCAGCGGTACAGCCACTGGCGGGCAGTCTCGTCCAGCTCCGCCGGCACTCCGCCGGGTGGGTCGTAGATGTGCAGCAGCCGGATTTCGCATCCCAGCTTGGCGGCGAGTGCACGAGCGTTGAGCAGCGCCGCCCGGGCGCCATCGGAGAAGTCGGTCCCCACCACGATCAGGGGCTGCAGCATTGTCGCCTCGTTCGCTGGGTGTAGCAACCTTCCTGAGCAAGGCCCGGGCCGGATCGTCGAACCGGCAAAACCCTCATACCATCCGCATCTGGAGGCCTGGAATGAGGCGTGTTGCCCCACGCGCGTCACAACGCGGAACCCGGCAACGCTGAGCGATTGGGGCGATGCGCCCCATCGGCTCACGAGGGCCGCGGCGGGGGTGTCCTCCCGGCGGCGTGGAGTGCGGCGCGATCCGGGGAGACTGAGGGCTGTTCGGCGAGGAGAGATGGCTGACGGCGGCGAGGAGGCGCGGGAAGCAGGGGCGGGACCGCGCGGGGCATTCCGCCCCGCAGGGGGACCCGATGCTACACTTCCTCCCCCGGTGTTCCGGCGGATCGATAGGCCGCGAGCTTCCGGTACAGCGTCTTCCGGTCCAGGCCCAGGACCTCCGCCGCCTTCGACTTGTTGCCCCCGGTCTGGCGCAGGATCTGGAGGATGTACAGGCGCTCCAGCTCCTCCAACGGGAGCTTCTGACGCGCGGCTCCGGCCAGCAGGGCGGAGGTCTCTCCCCCGGTGCGGATGCGGGCGGGGAGGTGTTCGGACCGGATCTCGGGCGGCTCGGCGAGGATGGCGGCCCGGAGGACGGCGTTGCGGAGTTCGCGCACGTTGCCAGGCCAGGCGTAGCTCGTCAGCAGCGCAAGCGCCTCCGGGGAAAAGTCATACCCGGGATCGGCGCCGGGGGCTGCCGGGGGCAGAAAGCTGCGCGCCAGATCGGCGATGTCGCCGGTCCGCTCCCGGAGCGGCGGGACGTCCACGGTGAGCACGTTCAGCCGCCAGAAGAGGTCATCGCGAAACCGGCCCGACGTGACCTCCGCCTCCAGGTCCCGGTTGGTGGCGGCCATGACCCGCACGTCCACGGTGCGCGCCACGGTGCTGCCCACCCGCCGCACCTCGGACTGCTCGAGGGCCCGCAGCAGCTTGGGTTGCAGCGCGATCGGCAATTCCGCGATCTCGTCCAGGAACAGGGTGCCACGATCCGCCACCTGGAAGAGCCCCTCCTTGGTGCGGTCCGCGCCGGTAAACGCCCCCTTCTCGTGTCCGAAGAGTTCTGATTCCAGCAGCTGTTCCGGCAGCGCGCCGCAGTTCACCGTGACGAAGGCCTCCCGGCCCGACAGCCGGTGGAGCGCGTGCGCCACCAGCTCCTTGCCGGTGCCGCTCTCCCCGGTGATGAGCACGGCGTGAGGAGAGTCGGCGGCGCGCTCGATCAGGTCATACAGCTGCAGCATGCAGGCGGCGTTGCCCACGAACCCCGGCAGCGCCAGCCGGCCCGCCGGGGTCTTGCGCCGGCTCCGGTTGGTGGCCAGCGCGCTCGCTACGGCGTGGAGGAGATGCTCCGTGCTCAGGGGCTTGGTGAGGTAATCAAAGGCGCCGGCGCGGGTCAGCTCGATGGCCGAGGCGATGGTCCCGAAGGCCGTCATGATCAGGACGCTGACTCCCGGCAGGCGGGCTCGCACCTCCCGGAGGAGGTCCTGGCCCGAGAGCCCGGGGAGCATGAGGTCCGTCAGCACCAGGTCGGGCGGGGCCGTCGTCTCGAGCGCGCGCCAGGCGGCCTCGGCCGAGCCGAAGGTCCTGACGTCGTAGCCCGCATCCCGGAGAACTTCTTCGAGAAGCTCCCGCAGCTCGCGGTCATCTTCGACGATCAGAATCCGGTCAGGCATCAGGCTCCTCACGGGTCGGGGGCAACACCAGCCGAAAGACCGCGCCGCCGTGCTCGCCATTCCAGGCATCCAGCCACCCGCCGTGCTCGTGGAGGACACTTCGGGCCACGACAAGGCCCAGTCCGGTCCCCCGTGCCTTGGTGGTGAAATACGGCTCGAACAGCATTGGCATCGCTTCAGTGGCAATCCCCGGGCCACTGTCCTCGACCTCAATGGCGGTCCAGAGGCTGTCGGCACTGACGCTGGGCATGGGGGTAGCCGCGGGGGCCAGCGATCGGGCCGCCGCCAGGTGATGCAGCCGAATGGTGAGGACTCGCTCCCCGTCCGCCAGTTCCATGGCCTGGACGGCGTTCAGCAGGAGATTGACGAGGACATCATGGAGGAGATCTGGATCTCCACGCACGGGGGCCGGTCCGGGGGTCGGTGGGATCACCCGGACCCCGGCTCTGGCGAACTCGGTCTCGAGGAATTCAAGGACTCCACCGAGCACGGCGGCGAGATCCATGCTCCGCGGCACCAGTTCGCGGCGTTTGGCAAAGCTCAGCAGGTTCTGCACCGTCGTGGTGATACGGCTGATCTGCCGGATGATGATCTGCAGCTGCCTGGCCTCGTCGGTATCCGGCGGGACTCGGCGGCCCATCAGCTCCGCGCGCCCGGAGATGACATTCAGTGGGGCGGCGATCTCATGGGCCAGTCCGGCAGCCAGGTTCCCGATGGTGGCCATCTTCTCGGTCTCCCGCAGACGCCGCTCCAGCCCGACCCGCTCCTCGGCCTCGCCCACCAGGGTCCGCTGGGCCGCCTCGAGGTTGCCGGCCATGCCGTTGAGCTCGGCGGCTAACGCGACGAGCTCGGTGCTGCCGGTCTCTGGAATGCGGTGGCTGAGTTCGCCGGCGCCGAGGGCCCGGGCACCGAAGACCAGGCGTTCCATCGACTGGGCCACCACCCGGTGGACCAGCCAGAGGATGGTCGCGGTAAGCGCGATGAGAAGGGTGAGGGTGTTGAACAGGTAGCGACGCCGCACCAGTGCCTGTTGGGCCTCCACGAAGTCCATCGGCTGGGCGACTTCCACCGCCCCGGTGATCCGCCGCCCTGGGCCGCGCAGGGCACGAAGCACCGAGAAGACACGCTGCTCGCCGATCTCCCGCTCGAGGGTCACGGTTTCCCCGTCCCGGAGGACCCGCGCCAGGATTGCGGCCGGAGGGGGGCCTGGCGCATGGAGAGGATCAGAGGCCAGGACCCGGGTCCCTGCCGAGTCGTAGAGGATGATGCCGTAGACGGTCGGCTCGCGGCTGACCTGGTTGATGATGTCCTGGACCTGGTCGCTGCGGACGTCGTGCAGTGCATCGTCCAGGGCCAGGCCGAGGGCGATGGCATAGGCCCGGGCCTCCTGCTGGGCGGCCGGCACCATGACTTGTTCCCGTTCCACCAGCGCCCACACCGCGAACGCGACCATAATGGCCGTGACGGTCGGGAGCAGGGGCAGGAGCAGGCGGGTGCCGAGTTTCACGGGGGCTCTTGATTGGTTGGTGACCCCGGCGAGGGCAGGGGCCGTCGCCGCAGCTGAAGTCTGGGCGGCGCGAGTTTACGAAGCTAGGCCTCCGCCGGCAGGAATTGAAGCACTCGGCCGGGGCCGATCGGGAGGCGTTCGAGAGTGTTGCAGGCTTACCGGCCTCGCAAGACGCGGGTTGGGCGAGCCTTAGTAGGAGGACGAGCAACGTTGCCCCAGAAAGGCGAACGGCCCCCGGAGATGAGACCCGGGGAGCCGTCTAATGATCATGATGGGCGATGAGGGGCTCGAACCCCCGACCTCGCGCATGTGAGGCGCGCGCTCTAACCAGCTGAGCTAATCGCCCGAGGGGCCGCAAACCTAAGCTCGCTCCTGCGCCCCGGCAACCCCGCCGGCCCGGCGTGGAGCCGACCGACTGCGGAGGGTGGCTACCCCCGCGCCGCCAGGACCTCGTCCGGCGACACCGTGGCCACACCGGCCTTCGTCACCTCGATGCTGGCGGCCACGTTGGCCAGTTCCGCCGCCTCGATGACCGTGGCGCCGGCTGCCAGTGCGGCGGCCACCCAGGCCGTCACCGTGTCTCCCGCGCCGGAGACATCAAACACCTCCAGCGCCTGGCTCGCGATCAGGTGCGGCGCCCCGCCATCCCGACCGACCACCACCATCCCCCCGGCCCCCAGTGTGAGCAGGAGGTGCCCGACCTGGAGCCGGCTCACCGCGGCGGCCAGCGCCTGGGCGGAACCGAGATCGATGCCGGGAATGGCGCTGCTCAGCTCCCGCCGGTTGGGCTTGAACACCGTGGCGCCGGCATACTCGAAGAACGAGTGGAACTTGGGATCCACCACGACCGGGATACCGCGGGCGGTCGCCGCCATCATCGCCGCCCGGATCAGCGCAGGTACCAGCAGCCCCTTGTCGTAGTCCTCGAAGACCACCGCGTCCGCCGAGGCGATGGCCGCTATGGCCAGCCGGGTGACCTCGGCGAGGGGTCCCGCTTCGAGCGGCAGGTCGGTCTCCTCATCAATACGCACCACCTGCTGGCCCCGGGCCACCACCCTGGTCTTGGTGGTGGTCGGGCGGTCCTCCAGCGCGAGCAGGCCCGCACCGCTGATTCCCGCCGCGCTCACCAGGGCGGACAGGGCCTCGCCGTCGCGGTCGTTGCCGAGCACCCCCACCAGCGTGGCCTGACCGCCGAGGGCCGCGATGTTGGCGGCCACGTTGGCGGCGCCACCCAGCGCCAGCCGGCGCTCGGTGACCGAGACCACCGGCACCGGTGCCTCCGGCGAGATTCGTTCGGTGTCTCCCAGGAGGTAGCGGTCCAGCATACAGTCGCCGATCACCACGATCCGGCGGCCGCGCATCTCCTTGAGCAGGCTGTGGAGCCGGCCGGCGGGCAGGGCTTCCGCCTTGGCTGGTTTCGGCATCCTAGAATCCTCCCCGCGTGTCGAAGCCGATCGTGGCCTGCAGGCGTCCGGCGAATTCGGTGCGGCTCTCGCCCCGATGGTGCCCGGCGTTCTGGACCTGCTGGATCCCCGCGCTCCCCTTGAGTGACAGGGCGCCCCTGCGCCCGCTCACCGCCACCGCCCCCCGCCAGGTCCGCTCGGTGACGCCGATGTGCAGGAACGGGGTATCCCCCGCCGCGGTGCCGGTGGGCCACGGATCGCCGATCCTGCCCTCCCCCTGGCGGACCAGGGTCACCTCCGGCTCCGCGATCCAGTCCCGGGCGATGGGCAGGGAGAGGCCGAGGAGCACCTGATCATTGTCGGCAAAGGAGCGCCCCAGCCCAACCCCCTGGTCGGTGAAGGCCTCGAACGGGCTGGCGGTCCGGAAGGCCAGGCTCGACGCCTGGGTGTAGGCCGCGCGCCAGGCGATCTGCCGGGTGAGGGCACCCGTCGCCATGAGGGTGAAGGCGTAGCGGTCGGGATAACGGGTCGGGCCGCTTCGGTTCTGATACTGGAAATCATCCAGCGCCAGCTGGGCCTGCAGGGTGGTCCGCTGTCCGACCCGCCACCGCGCGTCCACCCCGACCAGGACGTTTCCCTCGGCGCCCAGGCCATACTGGTTGGCCAGCAGCAGCAGGGTGACGGGGTTGCGGTAGCGGCCGTCGAAGGACCGCGAGGGTCCCGCGAGCACGACCGTCTCCCACAGTCCCAGCTGGAAGCGCCGGCTGAAGTTCACGTCCACGCGGTGCGCAAAGAAGTAGCGATGCACCACCGCGCCGGTGCTGTCGGTGGCGTCGCTCAGGGTGAGCGCGTGCGAGCGGAGCCGGAATCGGTCGTTGCCGATCTCCACCGCCAGTTCCGGCCGGGGGTAGCCGTAGTTGCTGAGCGGGATGCCCGGCAGCCCCGCCGGTCCCCAGTTGCGGTCGGTCTGCCCATAGAAGACCCGGACGAAGCGCCACTCGCCCATGATGTAGCCGTCGGCGTGGCGCCCGGTGATGCTGAGGTCGCGCCGGCCGGGCCAGTCGGGATCCCGCTCGAGCCTGGGTTCGATGGCGGGCCGGGAGACGAGGGAGAAGGGGCCGAAGGTCGCCGCCAGCGGCACCTCCAGGTACGGCTGCACCCCGTCGGGGCCGGCGGGGTGCAGCGGGTCGCGCCGGGCCTCGCTGTAGGCCTGCACCCCGGCGTGGGCACCGGCCTCCCAGCGGGCCTCCAGCGTATCCTCCTGCCAGGCCAGGCGGAGCGCCGCGCCCAGCGCCACATCGCGGAGGGTACCCCGGGCCACGCCACTATCGATGGCCCGCACCACGTCGATGCGACGGAACGGCCGCACGCTGGGGGAGGGATCGTCCACGTCGCCGAGCCGCACCAGGTGCTCGAAGGCGGGCAGGCGCGGATCGTCGAGCGGGATGTACCGAGAGGCCTGTGCGGCGAGAAGGCCGGGCAGGAACAGCAGCGCGGCCAGCGGTCGAACCGTTGCGGGCATGGCGCAAGATAAGCCGGGCCGTCGGGTCTGCGGAGTAGGCGGACGGGCGGACGGTGCGACGGTCGTTATCTTCCGCCCCATGAGTTCCGGGTTTCGGGTGGTGTCCACCCGCGGTGATGTGGTAGAGTCCGTCCATCAGGTCTCGGTGGCGGTGGTGGATGCCTCGGGGCGCCTCGTCGCGGAAGCTGGCAATCCCGAGGTGGTGACCTTCTGGCGATCGGCGGCGAAGCCCTTCCAGGCGCTCCCGATGGTCGCCGACGGCGCGGCCGATCGGTTCGGCTTCACCAGTCGCGAACTGGCGCTCGCCTGTGCCTCCCACTCCAGCGAGCCCATTCATATCGAGGTGGCCGAGGGGATGCTCCGGAAGCTGGACCTGCCGGAGCAGGTGCTGGCGTGCGGACCGCACCCGCCGCTCTCCCCGGCGGTGCAGGAACATGTCCTGCGGCACGGGATCTCCATGACACCACGGTGGAGCAACTGTTCCGGAAAGCACGCCGGGATGCTGGGGCTTGCCCTGACCCACGGCTGGCCACTGCCGGGCTACGAGGCCGCCGGTCACCCAGTGCAGCAGCGCATCCTCACCGAGGTCGTCCGGTGGACCGACACCCCGCCGGAGCGCCTGGTGTTCGGGGTGGACGGCTGCACCGTGGTCTGCTTCGGGCTTGCGCTGCGGGCCATGGCGCTGGCCTATGCCCGGTTCGCGGCGAGCGACGAGCCTTCGATGCGGCGCCTGCGTGAAGCGATGGTCGCGCATCCCGAGGTGATTGCCGGCCAGGGGCGTCTGGAGACCGACCTCGGGGTGGCCGGCCGGGGGGCGGTGATCGCCAAGGTGGGCGCCGATGGTATCTTCTGCGCGGCCCTCCCCGGCCTCGGCGCCGGGGTGGCCCTCAAGGTGGAAGACGGGGACATGCGGAGTTCGGGCCCGGCACTGATGGAGGTGCTCCGGCAGGTGGCTCGCCGGACGCCGTTCGGGCTGGAGCTGGAGTCCCCGGCGGTGCCCCTGGCTCGGCACGCCGAGCTGCCGACCGTGAACACCCGCGGGGGCCGGACCGGTGTCCTCAGGACAGAGGGCACACTGCGATTTCTGGACTAATGCGTGAGTTTTTTGGGGAGCGGAGTCAGCGAGAGGGACCTTACCGTCATGGCCAAGCAGGACCAGCTGGATGGACCTACCCTGAACCTGGTGCGCTTTGCCGCCGCCGTGGCCCAGGGAGACGAGCCCGAGCTGCGAGAACGCGCGGCTGCCTGCAAGACCGGCCTGGTGCCGGTGGCGTGGGTGGAAGAGATGCTGCTGCAATCGCTCCTGATGACCGGCTATCCGCGCACGCTGATCGCGTTCACCATCTGGCGCAAGGTGGCCCGGGTGGGGGCGCCGGAGTCGGACCCGGAGGCGGAGTACCGTCACCTCGCGGAGTGGATCCGCCGCGGAGAGGAGACCTGTGCGGTGGTCTACGGAGAGAACTACCGCCGGCTCCGGGAAAATGTGAAGGCCCTGCACCCCGCGCTGGATGCCTGGATGATCACCGAGGGCTACGGCCGGACCATGGCTCGGCCGGGGCTGGACCTGCTGCGCCGGGAGCTGTGCACGGTGGCGCAGACCGCCGTGCTGGAGGCTCCACGTCAGCTTCACTCGCACCTGCGGGGGGCGCTCAACGCCGGGGCTACCTTCGTCCAGGTGGAGGCGGTCCTGTCGGTCGTCAATCCGCTGTTGTCCTATGACCATTGGAAAAAGGTGAAGGAACTGTGGCAATCAGTCCGGGAAGGGTGGGCGGAGTGAACCGAGTGGCCGCATCGTCGAGTCGTCGAGTCACCCATGTTCGTTGACCACGTCAGCATCAACGTCAGTGCCGGCACCGGCGGGAGCGGGGCCAGCTCGCTGGCGCGGTTCAAGTACAAGCCCAAGGGTGGGCCCGACGGCGGAGACGGTGGCAACGGCGGCTCGGTCTACGTGCGGGGGGACGGCAACCTCGCCACCCTGCTGGACTACCGGTACCACAACGTCTGGAAGGCGGAGCGGGGCCAGCACGGCAAAGGCAAGAACATGACCGGGAGCAGCGGGGAGGATCTCTATCTCCCCGTGCCGCCCGGCACCGAGATCCGCGACAGCGAGACCGGAGAGTCGCTCGGAGAGGTGCTCAAGGCAGGGGACACCCTGCTCATCGCCAAAGGCGGCCGGGGAGGGCGGGGCAACAGCAACTTTGCCACCCCGACCCACCGCACTCCGCGGGAGTGGGAGCCCGGAGAGGAGGGCCAGCGGCGCACCATCGAGCTCACGCTCAAGCTCATCGCCGATGTGGGCCTGGTCGGAGAGCCCAACGCCGGAAAGTCCACCCTGCTTTCGGTCATCTCCGCGGCCCGGCCCAAGATCGCGGACTACCCCTTCACCACACTGGAACCCAACCTCGGGGTGGTGGGGCTGTCCGGACACCGGACGTACGTGGTGGCGGACATTCCCGGAATCATCGAAGGCGCCCACGCCGGCAAGGGGCTGGGGCTGCAGTTCCTCCGCCATGTGGAGCGGACCCGTGTGCTGGCGTTCCTGGTGCCGCTGGACAGCCCCGATCTGCAGCAGGTGTACGATCAGCTCCGGCACGAGATCGCCGCCTACAGCGAAGCGCTGGCCGGCAAGCCGCACGTGGTGCTGCTCAGCAAGCGGGACCTGCTCCCGGCCCAGGACGCCCTGCCGGAGATCCACGCCCCCGACGCCATCGGCCTGCTGGCCTGCTCCTCGGTGGCCGGTGCCGGGCTGGAAGACGTGAAGGAGTACCTCTGGAAAGCGGTGGAAACCGCCCGCCGGGCCGATGCGGAGGCCGCGTCGCTCGCCGAGGATGGGGGAGAATGGCCGTAGCAGCGGAACGCGCCGCTTACGTGGCGCTGGCGCTGGTCCCGGGAATCGGTCCTACCCGACTGGCCAGCCTCCTGCAATACTGCGACACCGCACACGGCGCCCTCTCGGCGCCGTTTGAGTTTTTGTGTGCCGTCCCCGGTATTTCCACCGCCGCCGCGACGGCGATCTCCTCGGCGTCTCCCGCGGATGGGGAGCGGGTGCTGGAGCAGGCAGAGGCGTTGGGCGCGTACACAGTGATTCGAAGTGACCCGGCCTACCCCGCCATGCTGAAGGAGATTCCCGACGCGCCGCCGGTGCTGTTCCTGCTCGGAGATGTCGCCGTCCTCGAACGACCCGCCACCGCCATCGTCGGCAGCCGTGACCACTCCCCGTACGGCCAGGAGGTGGCGGCGCGCGTGGCGGAGGCCGCGGCTGGCGCCGGCATCGCGGTGGTGAGCGGCATGGCGCGGGGGCTCGATGCCGTGGCCCACGCCGCGGCTCTGGATGCCGGTGGCCCCACGATCGGCGTGCTGGGCAACGGCCTGGGGGTCATCTACCCAACCGCCAACCGGGACCTCTACGAGCGGGTTGGCGTGCGGGGGCTCCTGCTGACCGAGTTTCCGCCCGGAGACAGGCCCTTGGCCCACAGCTTCCCCCGTCGCAACCGGATCATCAGTGGCCTGGCCCGGGTAACGGTTGTGGTAGAGGCGGCAGAGGGGTCGGGGACGCTGATCACCGTAGGTGCCGCGCTGGCCCAGGGCAGGGACGTGATGGCGGTGCCCGGCCCCATCACCAGCCAGACATCCGTCGGGACCAACCGGCTGATCCGCGATGGTGCCGAGCCGCTCCTGGACCCGTCGGACCTGCTGGGGCATTTCCCTGAGGCCGTCCCCGCGCCGCGGGCCTCCAGCAGAAGCCTCAGCGTCGCGGCCACTCCGGTTTCCCCCTCAACCGCTCCCCGTCCGGTACCGATTCCAGCAGACCTGTCCCCCGCAGAACAGCGTGTTGCGGTCGCGCTGCAGGAAGGCCCGCTCGGCCTCGACGCCCTGATCCTGCAACTCGCGCTTCCGCCGGCCCAGGCGATGGTGGCCGTCTCCGGGCTGGAACTCCGGGGATTGGCCAGCCACGAGGCGGGCTGGATCAGGTGGGCCATCGGTTGAAGGGAGGGAGACTTCTGCTAGATTGAAACACCGTGAGGATCCCCACGCTTCCATGACTGCCCCGGCCCGTCCGACCTGCTTCCGCTGCGGTGAACCGATCACCCCCGGCGCCCGCTTCTGCATGAAGTGCGGCTCGGACGTGTCCGGCGAGCAGGGTAGCGCGGCGACGGCGATGATGCCCGCCTCCGCCGAGCGGGACGCCAACGAGGCGTTGCTGGAGGTCCTGCGCCAGGCCACACTCGGCGAATACGAGATCCACAAGGAACTCGGCCGCGGCGGCATGGCCACGGTGTACCTCGCCCACGACATCGCCCTGGACCGCAAGGTGGCCGTCAAGGTCATGTCGCCGGCGCTGCTCCTCATGGGAGAGGGGATGGCGGAGCGCTTCAAGCGCGAGGCGCGCACCGCCGCCAACCTCTCCCACCCCAACATCATCCCGATCTACACGGTCAAGAGCGCCGGCAAGACGCTGTTCTTCGTGATGAAGTTCATCGCCGGCCGTTCACTGGAGTCCATCATCCACGAGATCGGGCCGATGCCGATCCCCGTGGTCAAGGCGGTCCTGCAGCAGGTGGGCAACGCCCTGGGCTATGCCCACCGCAACGGCATCGTCCACCGCGACGTGAAGCCGGCCAACATCATGATAGATGAAGAGGGCTGGCCGGTCGTCACCGACTTTGGCATCGCCAAGGTGGCGGAGAACCGCGGCCTGACCATGACCGGCATCGCGGTCGGCACGCCCTCCTACATGAGCCCCGAGCAGTGCGCCGCCAAGGACATCACCGGCAAGTCGGACCAGTACTCCCTCGGCGTGGTGGCCTACGAGATGCTCACCGGCAAGCAGCCGTTCGAGGGCGACTCGGCGATGTCCATCATGTTCCAGCACTTCCACGAGCAGCCCAAGCCCCTCCGGGACGTGCGGGCCGACACGCCGCCGGCGCTGGCCGAGGCGGTCATGCGCATGCTGGAGAAGTCACCGGACAAGCGCTGGGGCTCCATGGAGGAGGCGATGGCCGCGCTCGGGGCGCAGCCGCTGGCGCACGACGACCCGGAGCAGATCAATCTCATCGCGGTAGTCCGTCGCGGATCCAATCGGGAATCGCTGCGGGGCACCACGCCGCCGACCAGCCCGGTGCCGCCCGCCCGCCCCCGCCCGTCCACCGAGGCCCAGACCACGCCGATCCCGGCGGCGCGGATCGTGGGGCTGACCGTCTCCCCCGGCCGGAGCGACCTGCACATCGGGGATACCCTGTCGCTCAAGGCCACGCCCCGGGTGGCCGGGGGCACCAGCGTGGGCGGCAAGGCGAGCTGGTCTTCCTCGGATCCGGCCATCGCGTCGGTCGCCGACGACGGCCTGGTGACGGCCCACGGGCTCGGCGCGGTAGTCATCACCGCCACCTGTGAGGGTGTTCGGGGCACCGCGGAGATCACCGTACTCCGCGTTCCCGTCGCCAGCGTGCTGATCGAGCCGGCTGAGCCCTCCCTGCCTGAAGGAGCGACGCTCCAGCTGGTGGCGCGGCTCCGGGACCATCAGGGCGTGGCGGCGACCGATCGTGAGGTGCGCTGGAGCGCCACTCCCGGTGGCGTGGTGGAGCTGACGCAATCCGGGCTGGTCACCGCAGTGCGAGAAGGGGTGGTCGAAGTCCTCGCCGAGTCTGAAGGCATCAGCGGCAGCGCGCGGATCCGCGTGGTCCCGCGGCCCGTGGCGTCTGTGCGACTCGCGCCTGCGGAGGGCGCCATCACGGTGGGAGAGACGCTGACCCTGGTTGCGCATCTGGCCGATGCAGAGGGCGGGAAGCTGCAGGGGCGGGACATCGTCTGGCGTTCGGCGTCGCCACAGGTGGCCTCGGTCTCCGACCGCGGCATGGTGACCGGTCTGGCGGACGGCTCCGCCGAGATCAGCGCGGAGTGCGAGGGGCAGCGGGTCGTCGCCAGGGTCAAGGTCACCCCGGTCGCGGTGGGCTCGGTGACGGTGGCACAGCCGGAGTCTCTCATCGTCGGGGAGCGCGTGGCCCTGGTGGCGGCAGTGAAAGATGCGCGCGGACGTCCACTCAGCGGCCGGACAGTGAAGTGGGCCAGTTCCTCGCCCGGGGTGGCCACCGTGACCCAGGACGGACAGCTCACGGGAATGTCGGCCGGCAGCGCCCGGATCACCGCTGAGTCAGAGAGCAAGAGCTGGACGGTCACCGTGACGGTGCAGCCAGTGCCGGTGGCCGAGGTGGTCCTTGAGGGCGTGCCGTCGGCACTTGCCGTGAAGGGAAGCGCCACTCTGAAGGCGGTGGCGCGGGACGCCAAGGGTGCGGTGCTGGCCGGGCGCCAGGCCAAGTGGCAGAGCAGCCGGGACAAGGTGGCGACGGTCACCGCGAACGGAGAGGTCAGCGCCCGCGCGCCTGGTCAGGCGGTGATCACGGCGACTATAGAAGGAAAGTCCGCCAGCGCCACCGTCGAGGTGGCCGCACCGGTCGCCGCTCCCGCTTCCCCGCCCTCGGCGGTTGCCGCTTCGGAGGTCAGGACCGAGGTCATGACACCGGTCTCCGTGGCACCAGCCGCGGAAGCGGCTCCGTGGATCCCGGCACCAGTTCCGGCCCCCAGAGCGGTTCCTGCAGAACCTGTGACGGTTCCGGGCGAAGCAGAGTCGGCGCGCCCCGGCGGGAAGGGCAAGTTGATCGGTGCCCTGGTCGGCCTGGTCGTGATCGCCACAGTTGCCTTCGCGGTCATGCGGGGCCGGGGCGGCGATCCGATTCCCCCCGCCCCTGAGCCGCCAGTAATTGCCGTGGCACCGGTGCAGTCGGTCGCGGTGGCCGGGGTAAACGGCCCGGTCTCGGTCGGGCGGACCCTCCAGCTCTCGGCGTTGGTCAAGGGACCGTCGGGTGAGGAGCTGAGCAGCCGCGAAATCACCTGGACGTCCAGTGACCCCGGAGTGGCTGAGGTGACACCGGTTGGCGCGGTGACCGCCAGGAAACCGGGCACCGCCACCATCACGGCGCAAAGCGAAGGGAAGTCCGGCAGCGTCACGATCTCGGTGGCCCAGCCGACGGCGGAGCCCGTCGATGAGCCCGCAGCGGTGGCCAGTGTCTCGGTCTCCGGGCCAGGCAGTGTGACCCTGGATGTCGGAGAGACGGCCCAGCTGCGGGCCACCCTCAAGGATGGGAAGGGGCAGACGCTCACCGACCGAACCGTGGTGTGGACCACCAGCGATCCAAAGGTCGTCGTGGCCGCCTCGAGCGGAGTGGTCACCGCCGTCGGGGCCGGTGCGGCCCGGGTTGTTGCCAACAGCGAGGGGAGGAGCGCCGAGGTTCGCTTCACAGTCAAGACACCGCCCCGTCCGGAGCCACCGCCCGCACCGGTGCCGGTGGCGGTGCAGAGCGTGACCCTGACACCACAGGACCCCGAGATCACGGTCGGAGGAGCGGTGCAGTTGAGTGCGAGCGTGCTGGATGCCGGCCGCAACACTCTGACCGATCGGACGGTCGCCTGGCGTTCCTCGGATGACCGCATCGCGCGGGTAGATCAGCAGGGCGGGGTGAGCGGCGTTTCCAAGGGGACAGCCACGATCACCGCCACCGTCGAGGGCAAGTCCGCCACCACCCGCGTCAGCGTCAGTGTTGCCACGGTGGCGGTGGCGACCGTGGTGATCAACGCCTCCAGCCGGAATATCAAGGTCGGAGAGAGCAGCAGCTGGACCGCGGTCGCACGGGACAAGGGTGGCAAGCCGCTCGAGGGCCGGGCCTTCACCTGGTCCTCCAGTGCGCCGGCCATCGCCTCGGTGACCGCGCAGGGCGTGGTCACTGGGGTGGCGGCAGGCACCGCGGAGATCTGGGCCGAGTCCGAAGGCAAGCGCGCGCCGGAACGGCTGACGGTTGTGGCCGCGCCGGCACCGGTGACCGTGGTGCCCACGCCCACGCCCGCGCCGGGGCCGGAGCCGCCGCCGGCGACCACCACCGCTGCCAGCATGCTGCCCCGGCGGGGGGTGGAGGCCGGTGGAGCGCTATCGTGTGGCATCGCGGCGTCCGGCGCGGTCTGCTGGGGTGCCGGAGAGAGTGCGCTGACGGCCATCGGCGGGACGGCGGGGATCACCGCGCTCGTCGTGGGACGGGCCCACGCCTGCGGTCTGCTGGCGGGTGGGCGGGCGGTCTGCTGGGGGGACAACCGGGTGGGGCAGCTGGGAGATGGTGGCAGTGCCAGCTCCACCAGCGCGGTGGAGGTGGCCGGAGGGCTCAGCTTCACCACTCTGACGGCAGGCACGCTGCACACCTGCGGTCTCGCTGGCGGCAAGGCCTACTGCTGGGGGCGTGGTCGGGACGGCCAGCTGGGAGACGGCAGCATCAGCGACCGCAAGCGCCCGGTCGCGGTACGAGGTGGCCGTTCATTCACTGCGATCAGCGCTGGTGGCGACCACACCTGTGCCCTCACCGCGGCGGGGCAGGCGCACTGCTGGGGGGAGGGCTTCTCCGGGCAGCTCGGCTTCGGCGCGCAGGAAACCCAGCGTGAGCCGATCGACGTGAGCGGGGGGCTCAAGATGAGCCGGATCGCCGCCGGCGGGAAGCACACCTGCGCGCTCACTACCGGCGGCAAGGCCTACTGCTGGGGCGCCAACGAGTCGGGGCAGGTCGGTGATGGCTCGAAGAGCGACCGGAGCGTGCCGGCCGAGGTGGCCGGCAGCGGCAGTTATAGCGAGATTGCCTCCGGGGCCAGCCACAGCTGTGCCCTCGACGCCGGTGGGGCGCTCTTCTGCTGGGGAGAGAACAAGGCCGGTCAGCTGGGAGATGGCAGCAAGTCCAATCGGGACAAGCCGACGGCGGTCACCGGCGGCCGGACGTTCGCCAGCGTCTCCACCGGAGAGGGCCACACCTGCGGCATGACCCGAAGCGGCGAGGCCGTCTGCTGGGGCCGCAACGACAAGGGCCAGCTGGGAGACGGCGGAACCGCGGCCAGGAGCGAGCCAGGACCGGTCCGCCAGCGCTGACGCCGCAGCTACCTCGAATAAAAAACAGGCGCGCACCGAAGTGCGCGCCTGTCTCGTTTCTTCCGATTGACGGACGTTGCGCTGCTTACCGACCGATTGCGATCGGTACCCCGATGGACACCAGGATATCAGACTGGAACTTCGAGTCCGGCCCGCCGCCGTTGAAGGAATACAGGTAGCTCTCCGCGGTGATGTTCAGGCGGAACCGGGGGGTGACGTTGGCGCGGATGCCGAGTCCGATCACGCCGCCGATATCGGTGATGTCGCCCTTGTCCACGCCGTCCCAGGCATCGCCGCCCCGGGTCACGACGGCCGGTCCGGCCAGCAGGAAGAGGTTGCTCCGCCGCGGGGAATAGACCGCCCGGAGGCTTCCGAAAATGACGCTCCCGTTCTGAGAGATGCCGCCGTCGATGCCGGGGCCGACCCCGTCCTTCTCCGTGACGCTGAGCCCGCTCATGGAGTAGACGAATTCTCCCTCGACGGCCAGCTGGGCGCCGATGGGGAGGGTGATGCGCCCACCCAGGGCAAAGGCGTTGTCCTGGTCGATCGTGAACGGGTTACCGGAAAACAGTCCGGCGTCGCCCTCGCCCAGGTGGGTCACGCCATAATAGCTGGCGGCGAACGGGGTGACTTCGGTACGAAGCTGGGCGCTCAGCAGGGCCGGCGCGAGCAGAGCGCCAAGCCCCAGCGCGAGCGCCCTTGAGACCGACGACAGACGAGGCACACGACCTCCAGGCTGGTGGGGGATCTTCGAACGGGTGTTCAGGGCCGCCCTCCCGGCGACCCGCCTACAATGACCGCCTCCGGCGAGGCTGTCAACCTCGGCCGCGCGGCGATCGGGCGCTTGGGGGATTGGGGCCGTCGAAGTTGTAGATTTCCCTGTCGCCACCAACTCGGCTTGACTGTCCGCCACATCTCACCGTCCAACCGGAATCATTCTCTGCACCTCTACCTCCACATCCCCTTCTGCGCCCGCCGGTGTGGCTACTGCGACTTCGCCATCGCCGTGCGCCGGGAAGTGCCCTCCGAAGAGTACGCCGACGCGGTGCTCGTTGAGTGGCGGCGCTGGCGCGACGATGCCCGCTGGAGCGGATTCCCCGCGCTCCAGACCATCTACGCCGGTGGGGGGACTCCCTCCCGGCTCGATCCGAAGGCGCTGCGGCGCATCGTGGATGGCATCACCGCCGACCGGCCCCTGGCCCCCGGCGCCGAGGTCACGCTGGAGGCCAACCCGGAGGACGTATCCGCGGAGCGGGTGCAGGGGTGGCTGGCCGCCGGGGTCAACCGGGTGTCGCTGGGGGTGCAGTCGTTCGATCCCGCGGTGCTCCGCTGGATGCACCGCAGCCACTCGGCGGAGGACATCCCCCGCGCGGTACACACCCTCCGCGAGGGCGGGATTGCCAACCTCTCCCTGGACCTGATCTACGGCTTGCCGGCCGAACTGGATCGGGACTGGGCCTGGGACCTGAACCTGGCCCTGGCCCTCGAGCCGGACCATCTCTCGCTCTACGGCCTGACGGTGGAGCCCCAGACCCCACTCGGGCGCTGGGTGGATCGCGGCGAGGTGCGGCTGCCGGCAGATACCCGCTACGCCGAGGAGTTCCTGCACGCCCACAACACGCTGACGGGAGTTGGGTTGCGGCACTACGAGGTGTCGAACTACGCCTGGCCCGGCCGGGAGGCGGTTCACAACGCGGCCTACTGGCGCCGGGCTCCCTACCTGGGGCTCGGGCCCTCGGCGCACAGCGCCACCGGCGGGGAGCGCTGGTGGAACATCCGGGAATGGGCCGCCTGGAGCAGGGCGATTCAGTCAAGCGCCCCAGCCGTGGCAGGGGAGGAGCGGCTTGAGGCGGCATCGGTTGCGGTGGAGGATCTCTACCTGGGGCTCCGGACCGATCGGGGTGTCCCCGCAGGAGTGGTCAGCGAGGCCACCCTGCGGCCGTGGCTGGCGGCGGGCTGGGCGGAGTTGGGGGACGGTCGGCTCCGGCTGACCGCGGAGGGCTGGCTCCGGCTGGACGCCCTGGTGGCCCAGGCGGCGGGGTAGGTCTCCCGCCCGCCGCCGGGTTCCCTCCAGCTCCGCCGTTCGCCATAACTCCCCGTCGCCCTTACATTTGAGTCATGCCGATGGAAGACCTCTCCGAGCGTGAAGTTCGGGTCCTCGAGGCGGTGATCCAGGTCTACATCCAGACTGCGGAGCCCGCCGGGAGTCAGACCGTCGCCCAGCAATTCCCGCTGGGGGTCTCTTCGGCCACCATCCGCAACACGATGGGAGACCTCGAGGAGAAGGGTTTCCTGTATCACCCGCACACCTCGGCCGGACGCATCCCCACCGACCGCGCCTACCGCTGGTACGTGGACAACCTCACCCGGCTGGCGCCGCCCAGTCACGCCGAACGCCGGATGCTGGATGCGGAACTGGTGCCGTCCCGGACCGCCATCGAGGAAATTCTCCGGCGGGCGGCCCAGGTGCTGGGCGTGCTGACCCAGGAGCTCGGGGTGGCGGTCGCGCCGGCGCTCAACCGGGTGGTGCTGGAAAAGCTGGACCTGGTTTCGGTCTCCTCCGAGCGGCTGCTCCTGGTGTTTCACCTCAAGAGCGGCGCGGTGCGGACCATCTTCGTGCAGGTGCAGCAGACGGTCCCGGCAGACCTGATCCTGCGGGTGGCCCAGATCCTCAACGAGCGGCTGGCGGGCCTGACCCTGGAACAGATCCGCGGCAGCATGGCGGATCGGCTCCGGGACGCCGAGCGTTCCTCGCACGAGCGAGAGCTGCTCAACATCTTCATCGAGGAGGGGGAGGAGATCTTCGGCCTGCCCGGCGCGGAGGCCGTGGTCCTGGGGAGCGCCCAGATGCTGGCGGGGCAGCCCGAGTTCTCCACCAGCGGCAAGATCCGGGACCTGCTGGAGCTAACGGAGCGCCGTGACCTGCTGCAGCAGGCGCTCTCGGCCCGGCGCAGCCGGGGTCTCACGGTCACCATCGGCGGCGAGAACGCCGACGCCCGGCTGGCCGGGTTCACGCTGGTGACCAGTTCCTACCGCTCCGGCGACCTCGCCGGGGTGATCGGGGTGATCGGTCCCACCCGCATGCCCTACGACAAGATCATCGGCCTGGTGGACCACACCAGCCGGATGGTGGAAGGATTGATGGAGTGAGCGATTTCTATGCGACGCTCGGTGTCCCCCGCGATGCCAGCGATGCCGACGTCAAGAAGGCCTACCGGAAGCTCGCCATGGAGTACCATCCCGACCGCAACGGCGCGGCGGATGCGGAGGCGCGGTTCAAGGAGATCGTGGAGGCGTACGAGGTCCTGAAGGATCCGGACAAGCGCGCCCGGTACGACCGCTACGGCGAGGCCGGCCTGGCCGGCGCCGCCGGGGGAGGGTACGGCGGATTCCACCACGTGGACCTGACCGAAGCGCTGAATATCTTCATGCGCGACTTCGGCGGGTTCGAGTCGCTGTTTGGCGGGCAGTCCCGGACCGAGCAGCGCCGCGGGCAGGACATCCGTGTCAACGCGCGGATCACCGTCGCCGATGTGGCCCATGGAGCGCGCCGCACGATCAAGCTCAAGACCCTGGAGCGCTGCGGGGCCTGTGCCGGCTCTGGGGCCCGGAAAGGCAGCCGGCCGACGGCCTGCGGCACCTGTGCCGGCACCGGGGAGGTGCGCCGGGCGGCCCGGAGCATGTTCGGGCAGTTTGTGTCGGTCAGTCCCTGTCCCACCTGCTCGGGAGAGGGCACCATCATTGCGCGCCCCTGCGAGGAGTGCCGGGGCGACGGCCGGGTGAAGGCGGACAAGTCGGTCCAGGTGGACATCCCCCCGGGCGTGTCGGAGAACAACTACCTGACGCTGCGGGGTCAG
Source organism: uncultured Gemmatimonadaceae bacterium (assembly GCA_964449145.1). GTDB lineage: Bacteria > Gemmatimonadota > Gemmatimonadetes > Gemmatimonadales > GWC2-71-9 > JADJOM01. Next base: position 21,905 of record CAYUYF010000004.1, read on the forward strand.
GGGGCCGCGGGGCCGCGCAATGCGCCTCCCGGTGACCTGCTGGTCATGATCGAGATCAAGGACGACGAACGCTTCGAGCGCGATGGAGACAATCTCGTCATGGACCTGCCGCTCTCGTTCTCCCAGGCCGCGCTGGGCCACGCGCTGACGGTCCCCACGCCCTATGGCGACGAGCACATCAGCATCCCGGCCGGCACGCAGGGCGGCACCGTCCTCAAGCTCAAGGGCAAGGGCCTGCCGCGGCTGGGCCAGGCCTCCCGTGGTGACCTGCTGATCCGTACCCACGTCTGGACCCCGGAATCCCTGACAGAGGAGCAGCGCCGCATTTTCACGGAGCTGGCGCCGCATGAGGGAGACCCACCCAAACAGGTCCAGGGATTCTGGGCTCGCTTCAAGGAGGCGCTCGGCGCGTGAGCTGGATCGCGTTGGAGGTTCGACCGGAAGACGACCGCCGCGATGCTCTCGCGCAATGGCTCGTCGCCCGGACGGGGCAGGCGGTCGAGGAGCGGGCGGACGGGACGGTGGTCTCGTTCGCCCATTCGGTCTCGGATGCGGACGCCATCCAGTCCGAGGTGCAGGCGGCGTTCGGGCTGGCACTCCAGCAGCGTGAGCTCGCCGAGGTGGACTGGACCACGGCCTGGCGGGAGGGGCTGGGGGCCCGCCGAGTCGGACGGATGACCCTGGTGCCGACCTGGGTGGAGCACCGCGCCCTGCCCGGGGATTGCGTCATCACCATGGACCCCGAGAGCGCCTTCGGCAGCGGCGAGCACGGCTCGACCCGCGCCGCCCTGCTGCTGCTGGACCGCTGGGTGAAGCCGGGCGACTCCGTCATTGACCTGGGCAGCGGGAGCGGTATCCTGGCCATCGCCGCCGCGCGACTGGGCGCGGGCCGGGTGATCGGCGTGGAACTGGATCCCGAGGCGGTGCCGGTGGCGGAGCAGAATGCGCTCCGCAACGGGGTCGAGCGGACGGTACAGTTCCTCGAGGCGGACGCCGGCGCCGTCACCCCGCTGCTGGGCCCGGCCGATATCGCCGTGTCCAACATTCTGCGACTGGTGAACACGGCGCTCCTCCCGGCGATCCACCGCGCGGTGCGCAACGGGGGCACCGCCATCTTCTCGGGGATGGAGGTGGCAGAAGCGACCGACTTCCGGGCGCCGCTGCTCGCGGCAGGGTTCCAGATCATGACGGAGATCACCGAGGACGGGTGGTGGGCGGTGGCGGCGGAGCGGACGTGATCGCAGTGCTGGTGCCGGCGCCGGAGATCGCCGCCGGGACGCGCCTGACACTGGATCCGGAGGAGGTCCGGCACCTCGAGGTCCGCCGCGCCAGCGCCGGAGATCCGGTCACCGTCCTGAACGGGGCGGGGGCGCGCGGTCTCGGCCGCCTGGAGCGGGAGGGCAGCGGGTATGCGGTGCTGCTGGAGCGGGTGACCTCGGAGCCGCCGCCGCCGCCCGTCATGCTGGCCGTTGGCGCCGGGGACCGCGACCGCTTTGCGATGGTCGTCGAGCAGGCAACCCAGCTGGGGGCCACCCGCATCGTGCCGCTGGAGTGCGAGCGCACCCGTGGCGTGGCAACCCGGCTCCGCGAGAACCACCTGGACCGGGTTCGGCGGCGGGCCCGGGAGGCGCTCAAGCAGTGCGGGGCCCTGTGGGTGCCCAGCATAGAGACCCCGGCGCCACTGGACCGTGTGCTGGCCGATCTGGGTCCCGGCGCCCGCTGGCTCACCGACCACGGCGGAGTGGACGTGCCGCGCCTGGACTCCGCGGCGCCGGTCACTATTCTGATCGGCCCCGAGGGCGGCTTTACCGCCGCCGAGCGTGACTTGATCCTGCAGGCGGGGTTCACGGCGATCCGCCTGGGTCCGCACATTCTTCGGTTCGACACGGCGGCGCTGGCCGCCCTCTCCACGGCGTGGCAGGCACGCCACCGAGGTGCGCATGGCTGATTGCATCTTCTGCAAGATTGCGGCGGGAGAGATCCCCGCGAAGATCGTCAAGCGGACCGCCGAGGCGGTGGCGTTTCGCGATCTGACGCCGCAGGCGCCCACCCACGTGCTGATCGTTCCGACCACTCACGTCGTGGCCCTCGCCGATGCCGCGCGAGGGCCGGGTGGGGAGGCCCTGCTCGGCCGGCTCATGACCTTCGCCGCCGAGGTCGCCACCGACCTGGGGCTGGATGCCGGTGGCTACCGGGTGGTGACCAACACCGGGGCCGATGCCGGCCAGTCGGTGTTCCATCTGCACCTGCATCTCCTGGGCGGGCGACGCTTCAGCTGGCCGCCGGGGTAGCAGCGGTACAGGACGGAGCGTCGCTTCGGCCCTTCCCCGCGCCGCCGCCGGCGGCATCATCCTGATCCGATCCGATGACACGATCCCTCTGGACCTACATCAAGGCGGCCTTCAACGCCCGGCCCTTCGGGATGTTCGTCGCGCCCAACTGGTTGGGGCTGGTGGCGGTGGGGTTTCTGGGATTGACCAATCCGGGCTTCTGGCTGATCGGTGCCGGCGCCGAATTGTTCTACCTGCTCACCCTGGCCACGAACCGGCGGTTCCAGCAGGTGGTGGATCGGAAGGGATCCGCCGGCTCCGAGGCCGAGTGGAAGCGCCGGCAGGACGCGCTCGTCGCCCGGCTCACCGATACCGACCAGGCCCGATACGTCGCCTTTGTGGCCCGCTGCCGCCAGATCCTCGACCAGCTGTCGCTGCACGACCCGAGCGGCTCGGCCACCGGGGTGCAGGGCGAGAACCTGGGCCGACTGACGTGGGTGTACCTCAAGCTGCTGCTGGCCCGCCGGGCCATGAGCAAGGTGCTCAAGGAGCCCACGCTGGGAGAGACCACCGAGATCGAGGCCCGGCTGGAGGCGGTGCGCCGCCGGCTGGCCGACCCGGCCGTGGGAGACGATCTCCGCCGCAGCCTCACCCAGCAGGCCGAGATCCTCGAGCAGCGGGTGTCGCAGCGGAGCGAGGGGCGGGAGAAACTCGACTTTCTGGAGGCTGAAATCCATCGCATTCACGAGCAGGTCGAGCTGTTGCGGGAGCAGGCGGCGCTCTCCGCCGACGCCGAAGGGCTCTCCACCCGCCTGGACGAGATCACCGGCACCCTCGGTGGCGCGTCCCAGTGGCTGGCGGACCAGCAGAAACTGTACGGCGCCCTCGACGACCTGCTCGAGGACCCACCCCCGCTCGCCAGCCGCGCCGCGGTCCGGGAGGGACGATGAGCGTGCCCTTGCCCCCCTGGGCCCGGGAGATGCGGGACCTCTTCCGCTCCGGTTCCTGCGCCCAGTTCTTGCTCCACGGGAACGTCTTCGACGCCTTGCCGTACGAGGGGCGGATGCTGTCCGTCAAGGCCTTCCTGGACGAGGTGATGTTTGCCGGTTACGACGTGGTGCTGCACTACGATCGCAGCCGCGGCGTCCGAGCAGTCAGGGGAAACGAGGACTGGGGCGAGTGGGTGCGCGGCGCCCTGGGGGACGACCTCAAGGCCCAGAGCTACCTGCGCGAGCCGGGGGCCGCGCTGGAACTGATCGACCGCTACCTCCTGCGGACCCTCAACCTCAACGCCCTCGGCGACCCGACCCGCGTCGCCCGGAAGATCGCCGTGGTGGTGGACTTCGCCGAGTTCGTGGTGCCCCGGGGCGATGCCGTCGCGCTGGGCGGGGCGTTCAGCGCCAACGTGGTGAAGGTGCTCGGCTGGGCCAACGACCCCGGTATCCTGCACGCCAACATCGTGACCGTGCTGTTGACCGAGGGGCTGCATGACCTGAACGAACTGGTGGTCGAGAACCCGCACGCGGTGAGCCTCCGGGTGCCGCTGCCGGGCGAACCGGAGATGCTCGAGTACCTCACCGCCCTTTCCGCCGGTATCTTGCCGGACCTGGCGGCCAAGTCGGACGTCCCCATCGAGCAGCTGGCCCGCCGCTTGAGCGGCCTCTCCCGCGTGGGTGCGCAGCGGGTGCTGGCGCTGGCGATCAGGAACGGCGAGCGGATCACCGGCCAGTGGCTCACCCGCATGAAGAAGGAAGCCATCGAGCGGGAGTGCCAGGGCCTGCTCGAGTTCATCGAGTCGGATTTCACGCTGGATCACATCGCCGGGCTGGACGCGGTGCGCGTCTGGCTCCGCGAGGACGCGGAGTTGCTCCGCCGCGGCAAGCTGCACGCGCTCCCGATGGGATATCTCATCGCCGGGCGCATCGGCACCGGCAAGACGTTCATCGTGACCTGCTGGGCCGGCGAACTCGGCATCCCCTGCGTGGTGTTCAAGAACTTTCGCGACCGCTGGGTCGGCGCCACCGAGAGCAACCTGGAGAAGATCTTCGCGGTGCTGCGGGCCCTCGGGCAGGTGGTGGTCTTCGTGGACGAGGCCGACCAGGCCGCCGGCAAGCGGGAAGGCGGCGACGGCGACAGCGGCCTCTCCGGGCGAGTCTACTCCATGCTGGCCAAGGAGATGTCCGACACCAGGAACCGTGGCCGCATCATCTGGGTCTTCGCCACCTCCCGGCCCGACCTGCTGGAGGTGGACCTCAAGCGCCAGGGACGGCTGGACGTGCACATCCCGCTCTTTCCACCGGAGACCGCGGCCGAGCAGCGGGCGCTGCTCCTGGCGGTGGCCCGCAAGATCAAGGTCCCCATCGGGGAGGCAGACCTGCCGGAGCTGCCGGAGGGGATCACCCTGGGCGGCAACGAGATCGAGGGGGTCTTCGTCCGGGCGTTGCGAACCTGGGAACTGTCGCCGGAGCCGCGACGGCCGCTCAAGGAGATCCTGCTGGAGGTCTTTCGCGAAGTCCGGCCCAGCGCCCACACCCGCAAGCTGGAGTTCATGGACCTGGTGGCGGTGAAGGAGTGCACCGACGCCCGGTTCCTGCCGCTGAGGTTCCGCGACCTGCCGCCGGAAGAGATCGAACGCCGGATCGAAGAGCTGCGCAGGTTCATGTAGGGCGATTGGGCGGCCCAGCTTTGACACCCGGGCCGGGATGATCAATCTTCTGGTGCCGCGACAGACGCGGTTTCACCCTTTGGAGGACCCATGGCCATTTTTGCCCGCATCGGCCGCCTGTTCAAGGGCTTCATCGGCCTGTTCATCAGCGGCCTGGAAGAATCGAATCCTGAGGCACTCATGGACGCGGCTCGGCAGGAGTTCCGCGACAAGATGGCCCAGTACAACATGGCGCTGGCCCGCATGGCGGGCGTGGCGGAGCGGCTCAAGGGACAGGTGAAGGCCAAGACCCAGAAGGCCCAGGACCTCGAGCGCCGCATCCTGGCCAACCACCAGGCCGGCAACGTGGCCCTGGCGGGGTCCCTTGCCCGGGAGCTGCAGGAACTCAAGGCGGATCTGACCACCGACTCGCATGAACTGACCGAGACGGACGAGGCCTACCAGGTCAACCTGCGGCAGGCCAAGATCGTCCAGAAGGAATTCGAGGCCAAGGTCAAGCGGCTGGAGAAGCAGCTCGACCAGGTCAAGATCAAGGAAGCCCAGGCCGAGGCCGCCGGCGCCCTCTCCAACGCCACCTTCAAGGTCGGGGATCTCGGGGACACGATGAAAACGGTCGAGGAGGTCCTGGAGAAACGCTACGAGAAGTCCGCTGGGAAGGCCAGGGTCGCGAAGGACCTCGTGGACATGGACACCGTGCGGGAGAAAGAATCCGAGTCCAAGGCGCTCGAGCAGGCCGCCCTGGCGGAGTTCCTCGCCGGCCAGGGCATCCAGGCCGGTCCGGTGGCCCAGGGCCCCTCAACGCAAAAGGAGATGGGACCCGGGTGAGGACGGCACCGCTGCCAGCGGTTCGCTGATACCACTCCAGGCTGCCACCATCACCCCCCGACGCCATGGCCAACGACGCTCCCCGCTTCACCTTTCTCGGCAGGCTCCTGTCCCTCGCGCTGATCGGCGGGATGGTGTATTTCGGCTGGCAGATGATCCGCGGGGGAGAAGTCAGGATCCCCGGTCTGCCGGGCAGCAACGCACCGGCCGTTGCCGAGGTGAGCGAGCTGCAGGTCGAGGTGCCGACGCTGGAACCCGCCGCGGCCTACCAACTCAAGGCGGACAGCGTGGTACTGGTCGAGATCAGCGAGTACGCCGGGTACGCGGGGCTGATTGCGGCCAACGGCGGGCTGGAACCCTCGCCCGGATCGCTGTTCACCAAGTACTGCGGTTGCAAGGTGCGGCTGGCCCTGAGCGAGTCCGAGAGCTGGTCGCCGCTGAACAGCGGGCGGCTGGCGGCCTCGGTGACCACCACCGACGTGCTGGCGGTCTACGGCCGGCAGTTCAAGGTGAAGGTTCCCGCCCAGATCGGCTTCTCCCGGGGCGCCGATGGGATCGTGGTCACCAACGACATCAAGCGGGTCAACGCGCTCAAGGGCAAGACCATCGCCGCCGCGCAGTTCACCGAGACCGACTTCTTCATCCGTTACCTGGCGCAGGAGGCCGGGCTGGGGATCACCGCGCTGACAGGACTCGACGCCGTACCCCAATCCGACCGGCTCAACCTGGTGTACACCGAGGACGGGTTCGCCGCCGGGGACCTGTTCCTCAGCGAGCTGGGCAACGGCCAGGGACGCCTGGCTGGGGCCGTCACCTGGGAGCCCAAGACCTCCGAGGTGCTGGCCCAGTCGGCCGGCAAGACGCGGCTGCTCACCAGCAACCGAAACCTGCTGATCATCGCCGACATCCTGATCGTCAACCAGGGCTTCGCCGAGCAGCATCCCAAAATCGTCGAGGGGCTGGTGCGGGGGCTGCTGGAGGGGAACCGCCTCGTGCGCGACACCCCGGACAGCCAGATCGAGGTCATCGCCCGGGCCTTCAAGTGGACCGCCGAGCAGACCCGCTCGGAGCTGGCCAAGGTCCACCTCTCCAACCTGCCGGAGAACCTCGCCTTTTTCAGCGGCGCCATCGATGCCGCGGGCAGCTTTGGCGGGATCTTCCAGTCCGCGGTCTACGCCTACGGGCCGGAGCTGATCAAGGACCCCGCCGATCCGTCCCGCTTCGTGGACCTGACGGCGCTGAACGCGCTGGACCGGGCCGGGCTCTTCAAGGACCAGCGGATCGCCATCGCCCCGATCCGGACCGGCGCTGCAGGATCGGTGGAGACGGATCCGCTGCTCTCGAAGGACATCCGGTTCTTCTTCCAGCCCAATTCGTCCACCCTGGACCAGGGCCTTTCGGACAACCTCAAGAATCTCGAGGCCATCAAGCAGCTGGTCACCATCAGTCCCGGGTCCACGATCCTGCTCCGTGGGCACGTGGATAACTCGCTGGTGGAACAGTTCCGCCAGCAGGGCGGCGAGGCCTTCGTGCGGCAGCAGGCGCTCCGGGCGGTGAGCCTGTCACGCGAGAGGGCCGCCGAGATCCAGCGGCTGCTGGTGGAGAAGCACCGCATCGACCCCAAGCGGATCGAGATCGTCGGCCGGGGGTGGGAGGAACCGGCTGGGCCCGATGCGGAACAGAACCGGCGGGTCGAGGTGCAGTGGTTCACGCTGGAGTAGGGGGACGGCGGTGGGGGGCCGAGCGCTGGCTCGGCCCGCCTTGTGTTCTCCCCGCTGACCCCGTAAGATCACCTCCCTCAACACCATACGCGCCCGAAGCGGGAGAGGGGTGAATCGCAGGATGCTGGCAGTGGTCGATCCGGTAGGGGAGAGTCTCGACGGGGCGCACCGGCGCTTGCGGGAGACGTGTGAGAGGGCCCACCTCCAGCCCGGTCGCCACACCCGAAGGGTCCAGTGGCAGGGATGATGGAGACCAATCAGGACGATTCCCCCGACGGGGTGCTGGTGTCTCAGGACGCCGGCGCCCCGTCCGCTTTTGAGCGGGTCGCCAGCCGCTTCCAGCAGCACGCCGGGCCGGAGGGCGCCGGAACCGAAGCCGCCTGGGAGGCCGCCCTGGAGGCGCTGGAGTTTCCCGCGGTGCTGGAGCGGATCGCAGCGCTGGCGGCCGGACCGCTCGGGGCGGAGCGCATCCTCGCGCGCCGCCCCGGCGTGGATGCGGAGCTGATCCGCGCTTCGCTCCGGGAGGTGGACGAGTTCGCCGGCCTCGAGCGGGCGGGCCGGGGGGTGGTCGCGGAAGCAGTGCCGGAACTTGGCGTCGCGCTGGCCCGGCTTCGCATCGGTGGCAGCGTGCTGGATGCGCGGGAACTGCTGGCGGTGCGCCGCACCCTGACGGCCGGACGGCTGGTGGCCGCGGAGCTGGCGCGGGTGGAGCCCGACGCGCCAGGGTCCGCCGGGCTGCGGGTCCCGGCGCCGGAGAAGACCCTGGAGAAGCGGCTGCAGCAGTCGCTGGACGACGACGGGGGCGTGCTGGACAGCGCCAGCCCGGCGCTGGCCTCAGCCCGGAGCGACATCCGCACCGCCCGCGACCGGCTGCTGCAGCGGCTCGAGGCACTGCTCCGCTCGGTGGGTGGCGAGGGGGGGGTGACGCTGCGCGAAGGCCGCTATGTCATTCCGGTGGCCCGCGACCTGCGCGGCCGCCCCGACGGCATCATTCATGGAGAATCGGCCAGCGGCGCCACCCTCTACCTGGAGCCGGCCGCCGCCATCCCGCTGGGCAACGCGCTCCGCGAGGCCGAGGCTCGCGCGGTGCGGGAGGAACTCAAGGTCCTGCGCGACCTCACCGATCTGCTGCGGCCGCACGCCGTCGCGATCGGCGCGGTCCACGGCATGTGCGTCGCGGTGGACGATCTCGTCGCCCGGGCGCGCTACGCGGTGCTGGTGGACGGGCACCTCCCGGCGCTCGCGCCCGCCCCGGCCCCGCTGGCGGTGGTGAATGGCCGGCATCCGCTGCTGCTGGGCGATTGGTCGATTGGGCGATTGGGTGATTCGACCGCAACGTCGGGCGCGGCACCGAACCCCATTGCCACGCCCCGATCCCCTGATCGCCCAATCGGCCAATCGGCCAATCGCCGAATCGCCCAGTCGCCTGCGGTCGTCCCCTTCGACCTCACGCTGGAGAGCCACGAACGCACCGTGCTGCTCTCGGGTCCCAACACCGGCGGGAAGTCGGTGCTGCTCAAGGCGGTGGGACTGCAGGTCGCGCTGGCGCAGAGCGGCATCATCCCGCCGGTGGGTCCCGGCAGTGCGCTGCCGGTGGTGCACCGGATCTACGCCGACATCGGTGACCGGCAGTCCATCGCGGCCAGCCTCTCCACCTTCAGCGCCCACCTCACGCTGCTCCGCCGGGTGCTCGACGAGGCCGACGCCACCTCGCTGGTGCTGCTGGATGAGGTCGGCAGCGGGACCGATCCCGCGGAGGGCGCCGCGCTCGCCGGGGCCTCGCTGCTGGCGCTCACCCGGCGCGGCACCCTCACGCTCGCCACCACCCACCTCGGTGCCCTCAAGCGGCTGGCCACCACGTCGCGCGGGGTGGTGAACGCTTCGCTGCAATTCGACGCCGCCACCCTGCAGCCCACCTACCGGCTGCAGAAGGGGGTGCCGGGGCGATCCTACGGGCTGGCCATCGCCCGGCGGCTGGGATTGCGGGCCGACGTGCTCGCCGAAGCCCAGGGCCAGGTGCCTGACGCCGAACGGAGCCTGGACGCCCTGCTGGCGACGGTGGAGCAGCGCCAGCGGGAGCAGGACCTCAAGGCCGCGGCGCTGGCGGACGCCGAGGCCGACGCCACCATGCGGAGCGAGAACCTCGCCGCGCAGGCAGCGCTCCAGAGAGAGCGCGAGGCCGTCCTCCGGAAGCAGGAAAAGCAGGCCGAACGCGCCGCGCGGGAGCAGGCACGGCAGTACCTGCTCGATGCGAGGGCCCAGGTGGAGGAGGCCATCGCCCGCGCTCAGCTGGCGGGCGAAGACGCGGCCCGGGAAGCGCGGCGGGTGGTGGAGCAGGCGATCCAGGCGGAGGGTGAGGCGATCGGGCGGTTGGGCGATTCGATCGGGCGTTTGGGGGATTCGGCGGCGGCCTTTGCGGCCGGGGATCCGGTCCGGCTGCAGACCGGGACCGCGGGCGAGGTGCTCGAGGTCCGGGGCGACGGAAAGGTCGTGGTGCGGGTGGGCTCGCTCAAGCTGGTGGTCGAGGCCGCCGGCCTCGTTCCGGGCACCGCTCCCGCCGCAGGACAGCATCGCCGAATCGCCGAATCGCCGAATCGCCCTGCCGCCGAGCCGGACTACGAACTCGACCTGCGCGGGTGCACCGGCGACGAAGCGGAGCAGGCGGTGATCGCCGCGATTGACCGGGCGGTGCTGGCGGAGCAGCCCTTCCTGCGGGTGATTCACGGCAAGGGCACCGGGGTGGTGCGGGAGCGGGTGCAGCGGGTGGCCAGCGCCGATCGCCGGGTGGCGTCGCATGCCTTCGCGCCCGCCAACCAGGGCGGTACCGGGGTGACCATCGTGGAGCTCGGGCGCTGAGCCGTGATACCCGACGAGATCATCGAGCAGGTGCGCGACAGCGCAGACCTGGTCCGGGTGATCGGCGAGGCGGTCTCGCTCAAGCGCACCGGGGCGGACTGGCGCGGCCCCTGTCCCTTCCACGGCGGCACCCACCGGAACTTTGCGGTGATCCCCCGGAAGGGGCGCTATTACTGCTTTGTCTGCAAGGAGGCGGGGGACATCTTCTCCTGGCACATGAAGCGGGCCGGCCTCAGCTACCCCGATGCGGTGCGCGAGGTGGCCCGGTCGCTGGGGATCGTCATCCCGGAAAACACCCAGCGCCAGGGGCCCGACCCCCGCGAACCGCTGTTCTCGGCGGTGGCGGTGGCGCACGACTGGTTCGTCCGCCAGTTCCGCGAGGCCCCGGAGGCGGCGGAGGCGCGGAAATACCTGGTGGGTCGCGGCTTCGACCTGGAGGCGGTGGAACCGCTGGAGTTCGGCTTTGCGCCCCGCGCCCCCGGCTTCCAGCAGGCCATGACACAGCTCGGCCTGGACGACGCGACTCTGCTGGAAGCGGGTCTCCTCGCCCGGCGGGAGGACGGATCGGTGGTGCCACGTTTCCGGGGACGGCTGCTGATTCCGATCCACGATCTCCGCGGGCGCGTGGTGGGGTTCGGTGGGCGGCTGCTCGGCCCGGGAGAGCCGAAGTATCTCAACTCTCCGGAGTCGCCGATCTTCAAGAAGGGGCAGATGCTGTACAATCTCCACGCCGCCCGCAACGCCATCCGCAAGGAAGGCGCGGTGATCGTCGTGGAGGGGTACTTCGATGTCCTCCGGCTGGCCCTGGCCGGCTGCGAGCACGTGGTGGCGCCGATGGGGACGGCACTCACCGGCGATCAGGCGGCGCTGCTCCGCAGGGTCACCTCGCAGGCGATCCTGCTGCTGGACAGCGACATGGCGGGGCTCAAGGCGACGTTCCGGGCGGGCGACGAATTGCTCCGGCACGAGCTCCGGGTCCGGGTGGCCACGCTGCCGCCGGGCGAGGACCCCGACACCCTGGTGCAGAAGGGCGGGCTGGCGGCGCTGGAGCCGGTGCTGGCGGATGCCATCGACCTGCTGGAACGGAAGATCCAGATCCTCGAACGGAAGGGCTGGTTCACCGGCATCGAGCATCGCCGCGAGGCGCTGGACCGGCTGCTGCCGACCATCCGCGCCGCCAAGGATCCGATCCAGCGGGAACTGTACCTCTCCCTGGTGGCGGAACGGACCGGAGTGGACAAGAAGGTCCTCGAAGCCGAGGCCGCCGCCCGCGGCCCGGAGCCGGGGCCGCGACCGCCAGCCCCGCCGCCGGAGCGGGTCATACCGGATCCACCGGTGCGGGGCGATGGCGCCCGGGCGGAGCAGGCGCTGCTTCGCCTCATGGTGGCCGGCGACGAGTGGCGCGAGCGCGCCCGGCAATCGGTGCCGGTGGAGTGGTTCGAGGTGCCCGGGTACCGCAGGCTGTTCGAGCTGCTGCGCGAGGTGCGCGACGCCGGTCCGGCCCCGGTGCCCGAGGGGCTCGAGCCGCCGCTGGCGGCGCGCTGGTCGAAATTCCTTGCGGAGGTCGCGGCGATTCCCGCCGGCCGGCAGGACGAGGTCTATGTCGGCGCCTGCGACCGGCTCGCCGCGCGGCCGCTCGAGCGCGAGTTGCTCGCCACCGACCAGAAGATTGCCAGCGCCACCGACGCGGCCGAACGCCGGGCGCTGGTGGAACGCAAGGCGGCATTGATGGCGACGCTGCGGCGGGATCACCCCAGCGCCTCACAGCGGTACGGCTACCGGCGGCTCCATCGCCGGGCCCGGAGAAAATGACCCCACAGGGCGGTTCGCCGCCCGGCCAGATTGATACTCTGAACCCGAACCCCGAGCGCAAGGAACACCATGCATCCAGACATCGTGCAGCTCCTCGAACTGCAGGCCCGCGACGTGCGGCTGCTCGAAGCCGACCAAGCCCTCGACGCCGTGCTGGCCGAGGTGGAGGCGCTCGACCAGCAGCTCGCGAACATCACCCAGCAGGCCGAGCAGGCCCGGCGGGCCGTCACCGACGCCGCCAAGCGCCGGAGCGAGGTCGAGGCCAAGATTGACAACTACAAGAAGCTCGAGGCCCGCGGCACCCAGCGGCTCGACCTGGTCAAGACGCCGAAGGAGTCCCAGGCGGTCATGACCGAACTGGACCTGGCCCGGTCGGTGCTCGCCCGGGAAGAGGCGGACTGGGTCAAGCTGTCCGACGTGGTCGCGAGTCTCGAGCTGCAGGCCCAGGAGGCCGAGCAGCGGCTGCAGGACGCCCGCGACGGCCAGGAAGCGGCGCGCGCCGCCATTGACGAGCGCCGCCAGGCCGCGGAAGCGGTGCGACAGGCGGCCCTGACCGAGCGGGACGCGGCTGCGACCGAGGTGAACCGGGCACTGCGCAGCCGCTACGAGCGGCTCAGGACCGTCAAGTCCACCCGGGTGGTGATTGCGCTGGAAGGCGCCACCTGTGGCGCCTGCCACACCGCGGTGCCACTGAACCGGCGGAGCCAGATGCGGGCCGGGACGCTGATCGACGCCTGCGAGAGCTGTGGCGTCATTCTCTACGCGGCCGAGATCCTTGAATAGCACCTTCCCCGTCCCGGCCCTGCGCTGGGCCACCGCACCGGCGCCGGAGGCCGGGGCCGTCGCCGCGCTGGCCGGCGAGCTGGGGGTGTCCCCGGTCCTCGCCGCGCTGCTGCTGCAGCGCGGGCTCAACACCGCGGCGCTGGCGCGGAGCTTTCTCAGACCCTCCCTCAGCGACCTGGCCGATCCGCTCTCCCTGGCCGGGATGCCCGAGGCGGTGACGGCCATCGCCGCGGCCATCCGCGCCGGCACTCGGATCATGGTCCACGGCGACTACGACGTGGACGGGCAGTGCGCCACCGCGCTCCTCACCCGGGCCCTGCGACTGGCGGGTGGAGACGTGGTGCCCTTCATCCCGCACCGGCTGCGCGACGGCTACGACCTGGGCCCCGCCGGCATCCAGGCCGCCACCATGGCCGGCGCGGGCCTGATCATCACCTGCGACTGTGGCATCACCGCCGTCGACGCGGTGGCCGCCGCCCGCGCCGCGGGCCTCGAGGTGGTCGTGACCGATCACCACCTCCCCGGGCCCACGCTGCCCGCCGCGACCGCGGTGGTGGATCCACAGCGGCCCGACGACACCTCGGGCCTCCGGCAGCTCTGCGGCACCGGGATCGCCTTCAAGCTGGTGCAGGCGCTCGCCGCCGAGTTCGGGCTCTCCCCCAACTTGCCGCTGCACTTTCTCGACTTGGTAGCGCTCGCCACCATCGCCGACATCGTGCCGCTGGTGGGAGAGAACCGCATCCTCGTCAGGCACGGGCTTCGGCTGCTGGCCGACGGGCGCTGGCCGGGGCTCACCGCCCTGATCCGGCAGAGCGGGCTGGAGGGCAAGGAGATCCGGGCTGGGCAGGTGGGGTTCATCCTGGCGCCCCGCCTCAACGCCGCCGGCCGCGTGGGCGATGCCATGGACGGACTGGATCTGCTCCTGGCTGACGATGCCGACAGCGCCCGGCGGCTGGCCGAACGCCTGGAACGGATGAACACCGAGCGGCAGGCCCTCGATCAGCGCATCCTGGATGAGGCCATCCGGCAGGTGGAGGAGGAGCGGGATCCCGACCGTGACACCGCCCTGGTGCTGGCTTCCGACGGCTGGCACCCCGGCGTCGTCGGCATCGTCGCGTCCCGGGTGGTGGAGCGCTACGGGCGTCCGGCGTTTCTCATCGCCCTGGAAGGGGAGGTGGGGAAGGGCAGCGGTCGGAGTATCTCCCGCTTCGACCTGCACGCCGCCCTGCAGCGCTGCGGCGACCTGCTGGACCGCTTCGGCGGACACCGGATGGCCGCCGGGGTCACCCTGCGGCGTGAGCGGGTGGAGGCCTTCCGCGCGCGCCTGAGCGAGGTGGCCCGGGAGGTGCTGGGAGATGCCGGCCTCGGCCCCGAGCAGCGTATTGACCTGGAGCTCTCCCTCGGGGAGGTCAGCGACGACCTCGAAAAGCTGGTGCGGCACCTGGAGCCGTGCGGCATGGGCAATCCGGGACCGGTCTTCGGGGTGCGTGGCGTGCAGCTGACCGGCGCCCGCCGGGTCGGCAGCAGCCACCTGAAGGGTACCCTCGCCGGTGACGGCGCCCGGCTGGCCGCCATCGGCTTCAACTGGGCGGACCGCTATCCCTGGTTTGGCCAGGCGATGCTGGCGCCGCCGCTGGACGTGGCCTTCCGGCTGGAGCAGAACGAGTGGAATGGGGCCATCGCCCTGCAGGCCCGCATCGTGGCGCTCTCGGAGGCCAGGGACCAGGAGACCGGCGTCACGTCCCCTCCGTCGCCGGTTGCCTGAACCGGATGCGGATCGTGGCGGGTACCTTTCGCGGCCGCCCGCTGGCCGTTCCAAAGGATCCGCGCGTGCGTCCCACCGCCGACCGGGTGCGGGAGGCCTGGATGAGCATCGTGCAGGAGGCGCTGCCCGGCGCGCGGGTCCTCGACCTCTTTGCCGGCAGCGGGGCGCTGGGCCTGGAGGCGCTGTCGCGCGGGGCGGCCACCGCGGAGTTCGTGGAGCTGAATCCTCCCTCCCTCGCCGCGCTGCGCCAGAATATCGAGACCCTTGGAGTCGAGGCGCGGGTCGTGGTGCATCGGGGTGACGCCCTGCGCTTCGCCGGCCGGCTGGCGCCGGGTGGCTACGACCTCTGCTTCGCCGACCCGCCCTACACCCGGGATGATGCCGGGACCCTGGTCGGCCTCTTCCGCCAGACCGCTTTCGCGCGCATTCTGGCGGTGGAGCACCCGGCCCGGATCTCCCTTCCCGGCGATGAGACCCGTCGCTACGGCGATACCGCCGTCACCTTCTGCTACGCGCCATGAAACGCATCGCGGTCTACCCCGGTTCCTTCGATCCGCCCACCCGCGGCCACACCGACCTGGTGCAGCGAAGCCTGGTCCTCGCCGACCAGATCATCGTGGCGGTGACCCGGAATTCCACCAAGGAGCCGCTGTTCACCGTGGCGGAACGGCTGGAGATGCTCCGCAGCGCCATGGGCGCCGACCCGCGGATCCGCTACGAGTCCTTCGAAGGGCTGCTGGTGAACTTCGCCCGGGAGAGCGGGGCGACGTTCATCGTCCGCGGTCTCCGCGCGGTGAGTGACTTCGAGTATGAATTCCAGATGGCCCTGATGAACCGCCACCTGCATCCCGATCTGGAGACCGTCTTCCTGGTGCCGCCGGAGGATGCCACCTACCTCAGTTCGAGCCTGGTGCGCGAAGTGGCCCGCCACGGCGGCAGCGTCGAGGGCCTGGTCCACCCCGTCGTGGCCGAGGCGCTGAAGCGGCGATTCGCCAAGTGACCTTCCGCGACGACCTGCTGGAGCGGGCTCGCGCCCGCCGCGCCCGGGTCGTCCTGGTGGAGGGGGCCGATCCGCGGGTGTCGGCCGCCGCCGACCGGTTGCGGAAGGAGGGGATTGCCCTGCCGATCGTCCTCGGCCCCGGCGGGGTGGATCCCGAGACCGACCCGCGCCGCGAGGCGGTGGCGCGGCACCTGCGGGATCGCCGCCCCGACCGGGTGGAGGATGCCGTCCACGCCCTGGATCTCGCCTCCGATCCGCTCCGGTTCGGGGCCTCGCTGGTGGCCCTCGGAGAGGCGGATGCCTGTGTCGCCGGCGCGGTGGAAACCACCGCCGACGTGGTCCGCGCCGCACTCTGGGCCATCGGCTGCGCGCCCGAGGTGCAGACGGTGAGTTCGGCGTACTACATGCAGACCGCGGACGGCCGGGTCTTCACCTTCACCGATTGCGCCGTCATCCCCGAGCCCACCCCCGAGCAGCTGGCCGACATCGCCCTCGCCGCCGCGCGGGACCGAAACCGGCTGGTGGGGGACCAGCCCCGGGTGGCCTTCCTGAGTTTCAGCACCCGGGGGAGCGCCGCGGGGCGCCGGGTCGAGCGGATCCAGGCCGCCTGTGAGCGCTTCCGGGCGATCGCCCCGGGGATCCCCGCCGACGGTGAGCTGCAGGTGGATGCCGCGGTGGTGCCGGAGGTGGCCCGCCGGAAGGCCCCAGGCTCCCCGGTGGCCGGGGAGGCCAACATCTTGGTGTTCCCGGACCTCGACAGCGGCAATATTGGCTACAAATTGGTGCAGCGGCTGGGCGGGGCGGCGGCCCTGGGGCCCCTCCTCCAGGGTCTGGCCCGGCCGATGAGCGACCTATCGCGCGGAGCGTCCGTGGAGGATATTGTGGAGGTGGCCGCGATGGTGGGATTGCAGGGGTAGGCGGTCGCCAGCCATCGCTTTTCGGTTATCAGCTACCAGACAGGACGGGTATGGCCTTCACCGCTTCGAAAGACGCCGCCGGCATCTACCTCATTCGGGTCGAGGGACAGCTCATTGTGGGCAACCGCCAGGAGCTCAAGACGGCGGTGCAGGAGGCCCTGGAGCACGGCGAGCGGCGCTTCGTCATTGACTTCTCCCGCACCGGCTACATCGACTCCTCCGGTCTGGGCGCGCTGGTGTCCATCTCCAAGAAGGTCCGGGAACAGGGCGGGGACCTGCGGCTGAGCGGGCTCAACGAGGACCTGCGCTCGCTGTTCGAGCTGACCAAGCTGGATACCCTCTTCGCCATCAGCGACACCGCCGAGCGGGCCGTCGCCGGGTTCAACGTGTGACCTCGCCCGCCCCCGCCACCCTGCGGCTGTGCGTGCGTCGCCACCGGGTTCCCAACCCGGCGGGGGTGACGGTGCAGATCTCGCTTCGGGTGCCAAGCGACGTCTCCTGCATCGAGGAGGTCGTGGACCTGCTCATGCGCCACTGCACCGCCGCCAACTGGCTGTGCCGGCGGATGCGGTTCAACTTCCGGGTGGCGGTGGCCGAGGCGCTGGCCAACGCCATTGTGGCCGGGAACCAGGAGAACCCGAGCAAGTCGGTTGAGGTCGCCGCGGAGCTGGGCCCCGACCAGGTGCGCATCGTGGTGACCGACCAGGGGCCGGGCTTCAACCCCGCCGAGATCCAGGCCCCGATCCTCCCCGAGGACCTCGACCGGCCCAACGGCCGGGGCCTCTTCCTGATCCGCCAGCTGGTGGACGACGTCCAGTTCAACGAGCAGGGGAATTCCATCTGCATGATGCTGCGCCGCCGCTGACGGGCCTGGAGTCCGTCGCGGATGCCCTGGGCGCCCTCGTGGGCGCCCGCGTGCGCTTGTGGCGGTATGATGGCCGCGGCCTCAAGGCCTTCGGGAACGTGGCCGACCCCGGGTACTCGCCGCCGATGCCACGCCAGCCCGGTCTGGTGCCCACACCGACCGGAAGTGTCTGGATTGCCCCCGTGCCCGACGCCGAAGGCTTCTGGCTGGAGCTGGGCGGTGTCTCCGAGAGCCGGGCCGGCGAGCTGGCGCCGCAGCTGGGCGGGTTACTGGCCGCGTTCTTCGCCGCCGAGCGGGAGACGGCGGAGATCACCGACGAGCTGACCAGCCGCTACGAAGAGATCGACCTCCTCTACGCCATCAGCGAGATCCTGGGCCAGACCACCCGGCTCGAGGAAGCCGCCCCCACCATTGTCCGCCTGGTCGCCGATACCGTGGGCGCCCGGCGGGCGTCCATCATGGTCCACGACGAGGAAGCCCGCGTGCTCCGCACCGTGGCGGCGCGCGGCTTCTCCGCCGAGGGGCTGCTGCCGGTGCCGGTGAGCGACCGGGACTCCGTCGCGGCGCGGGTGTTCCGGGAAGAGCGGATCATCGTCTGCGATCCCGCCGATCCCCTGCTGCAGAACCCCGGCAGCCAGGACGAACGGAGCTACCGGGGACAGGCGTTCCTCAGCATCCCCATCAGCTACGCCGTGCCGGGCCGCGGCATCCGTTGCGTCGGGGTCATCAACCTGACCGACCGGCTGGTGGGAGATTCCTTCTCCCCCGCCGAGGCCAAGCTGGTCTCGGCGGTGGCCAACCAGATCGGTGCGGCCATCGAGAATGCCCGGCTGGTCTCAACCGACCTCCGCCGCCAGCGGCTGCAGCGGGAGCTGGAACTGGCGCACGACCTCCAGCTCAAGCTGCTGCCGGCCCCGCAGGTGCTGTCGGGCGAGGCGGAGGTCGCCGCGGTCTGCCGTCCGGTGGACAGCGTGGGAGGAGACTTCTACACCTTTTCCCGGCTGGGCAACGGCCGGATCGGCGTGATGCTGGGGGACGTCTCCTCGCACGGGTTCTCCGCCGCCCTGGTCATGGCGCTGGTTCTCGCCGCCGCCGGCATCCATGCCCACGCCAGCAGCAGCCCCGACGAGGTGCTGGCCGCGATGCTGGAGAGTCTGGGGGACGAGCTGGCCTCCACCGAGATGTACCTGTCGGTGTTCTACGGGGTCATCGACCCGCGCGCCGGGACCCTGTCGTACGCCAGTGCCGGCCATCCGTACGCCTTCCGCCTCCCGCCCAGCGGAGCCCCGGTCCGTCTGGCGAGCACCGCGCCGCCGCTGGGGCTCGCCACCGCCTCCAGCCTCCAGAGCCATACCGTACCCTGGGCTGCCGCACAGGACCTGCTCTGCGTCTGGACCGACGGACTGGTGGACCAGCGCTCCGGCGGATTCACCGAGGAGCTGCTGCTCAAGGCCCTCACCGCCCGCCGTCAGCTCGCCCCGGAGGCGATCGTCGAGGGGGTGTTCGCGGAGGCGGACGCCGCCACCGCCACTCCGGTGGATGACCGGACCCTGCTGGTCATGCGGGTGTGAGGGGGCGATCCTCCATGCGTCATTCGAGGTTGAGTGGCGGCGACCCGGTCGAAACCCGATTGCCCGTCCTCGGCGAAGCACAGAACACGGATAGCGGATAACGAATCCACCGATGGCTCACCGCTGACAGCCCCCCTCCCCCCCCATGCCTCCCAAGAAATCCCTCGGCCAGCACTTCCTGCACGACCCCGGCATCCTGCGCCGTATCGCGGAACTGCTGGAGGTCGAGCCCGGGGACACGGTATTGGAGATCGGGCCGGGTCCGGGCGGGCTGACGGCAGCGCTCGCGGCCACCGGGTGCCGGCTGGTGGCGATCGAAAAGGACCGCGATCTCATCGCCCCCCTCAGGACCCGCTTTCCCGCCCTGACCCTGATCGAGGGCGACGCGCTGGACCTCGACTGGCACCAGCTCGCTGGTCCTGGCCCCACGCGCATCATCGGCAACATCCCCTACAACATCACCTCGCCGCTGCTGGAAAAGGCGCTGCTGCCGCCCAGACCCCGCTGCATCGTGCTCCTGGTGCAGAAGGAGGTGGCGGAGCGGGTGGCGGCGCCTCCGGGCGGGTCGGACTACGGCGCCCTCAGCGTCGGTATCCAGTCGGTCGCGAAGGTGGAGAAGCGATTCTCCGTGCCGGCCGGCGCCTTCCGGCCCGCGCCCAAGGTGGACTCGGCGGTGCTCCGCCTCACACCATTGGCGGCGCCGCTGATTCCGGATGCGATGGTGGGGGCGTTCCGGCGGTTCACCGTGGGGTTGTTCGGCTTCCGCAGGAAGCAGCTGTTGCGCGGGTTGCGGGAGCTGACCGGAGAGAGTGCCGAGCGGGCGGGCGAGTGGCTCCAGGCGGCGGGTATCGGTGCCGCGCAGCGGCCGCAGGAGCTCTCTCCCATGCAGTTCGCCAAGCTGTTCGCCGCCGTAGAGATGGGGGAGCTGCCCCCGGCCTGAGACCCGCAGCCCGCCCGCGGGAACCGGTGAGCCCTCAACCCGCCGTCCAGCCCCACAAGCAGTGACCAGCCACCCGCACGGCTTCGCGCCTGCGGACCCCTGTGCATCCCCTTTGCGCGGCTTCGCGGTCGCGGGCCCCTGTGCAGCACCACCGGGCGCCCTGGCGCCCTCGCGGTGACATTGCACATCAGCTCAGCGCCCAACGTCGGACACGCCAAGCCGCCAACGGCCGTCCCCCAAGGGGCTCCCTCGGCAGGTGTCGCACTTTCCTCGCGCCCGAGGATCCCTGTGCACCACCATCGGGCGCCCTGGCGCCCTCGCGGTGACCGGACAACCGCA
>CAYUYF010000004.1:42333-151220 GCA_964449145.1 uncultured Gemmatimonadaceae bacterium
CCCTGTGCACCACCACCGGGCGCCCTGGCGCCCTCGCGGTGACCGGACAACCGCACCCCCTTCGCGGCTTCGCGGTCGCGGGCCCCTGTGCAGCACCACCGGGCGCCCTGGCGCCCTCGCGGTGCATAGAACAACCGCATCCCCTTCGCGGCTTCGCGCTCGCGGGACTCAGGGCACCACCACCGGGCGCCCTCGCGGTGACATGGGGCCCGCCCTACCGCTCGCCGCCCCGTCCCGGCTATCATTGTGAAACATTTCACAAAACCGAATGCGCAAGATCGCCGAGTCCACCGTCCGCCGTCTCTCACTCTATCTCCGGTTCCTCGAAGACTTCGAGGCGCAGGGGATGGAGACGGTCAGTTCCGAGGCCCTCGCGGCCCGGGGCGGCACCACCTCCGCGCAGGTCCGGAAGGACCTCTCGTTTTTTGGTTCGTTCGGGAAGCGGGGCCTGGGGTACTCGGTGGCGGAACTGGTGCAAAAGCTCCGCGGCATCCTCGGGCTGGGCCGGAGCTACCGGGTGGCCATGATCGGGGCGGGGAAGATCGGGAGCGCGCTGAGTCAGTACCGCGGCTTCCGCCAGCGGGGATTCGAGATCGTGTCCATCTTTGACACCGACCCGGCCAAGGTCGGCAAGAGCTGGAGCGGCCTGACGGTCCGCGACCTGAAGGACCTCGAGGCGGAACTCCGCCAGACGCCGGTGGACATTGCGGTCATCGTCACTCCTTCCGATGCCGCCCAGCCCGCGACCGACCGGGTCGTCGCGCTGGGGGTCAAGGCGATCCTGAATTTTGCGCCGGTCCAGCTTAATGTTCCGGACGACGTGGTGGTGAAGTCCGTGAACCTGGCGCTGGAGCTGGAGACGCTGAGCTACGCGCTGACCAACCGCTAGTCCCCCGTCGCCTCCACCCCGGAGCCCATGCCAGCCCTGCGCGTCACCAGTGAGATCGGTCAGCTCGAGGCGGTCCTGGTGCACACTCCCGGCGCCGAGATCCGCGCCGTCACCCCCGGCAACAAGGGTGACTACCTCTACGACGACATCATCCAGCCCGAAATCGCCCAGAAGGAGCACCGCCGCTTCGTGGCGGTGCTGCAGCGCTTTGCCACGGTCTACCAGGTGGGCGACCTCCTGGCCAGCGCGCTGGAGCGGCCCGAGGCGCGGGAGTACTTCGTCCGCTCGACGCTGGATGTGGTTCCGTCGGAGGTGCTGGGCAAGCAACTGAACGAACTGGAGCCGAAGGCGCTGGCCCGGGTGATCATCGAGGGGGTGGAGCAGGAGGGCGGGCCGCTGGCGCGGGCCCTCAATGCCGTGGGTTATTCCCTGCCGCCGCTCCCGAACCTCTTCTTCCCGCGGGACATCGGCGCGGTGATCGGCTCCCACGGGGTGGTCGGCTCCATGCGCCACGGGGTGCGCTGGACCGAGCAACTGCTGGTCAAGATCCTGTTTGCCTTCCATCCGGCCTTCGAGAACGCCGGCATCCTCTACGACGGCTCCGAGGAACGCCGCAACGACTTCACCCTCGAGGGCGGGGACCTGCACCTGCTCCGGCCCGACCTGCTGGTGGTGGGCTTCAGCGAGCGCTCCACCCCGGCGGCCATCGATCACCTCTCCGAGGCGCTGTTCCGGTGGACCGAGGTGACCGACATCCTGGTCGTGGTGATGCCCAAGGAGCCCACGGCCATTCACCTCGACATGCTGTTCACCCAGGTGGACCGGGACCTGTGCGTGGTCTACCCGCCCTACTTCCTCGGCCCCGAGCGGCTGGCGGTGCTGCACCGCAAGAAGGGTCGCGATGGGGTCCGGGAGATGCCGGACTTCTTCACCGCGCTCCGCGAGGTGGGGCTGGCTCTCGACCCGATCCTGGTCGGTGGCACTCGGCGGGCCACCCAGGAGCGGGAGCAGTGGACCAGTGGCTGCAACTTCCTGGCGCTCAAGCCGGGCATGATCGTGAGTTACCGCCGGAACGAGGTGACCATCGAGACGCTCAAGGAGGCCGGCTTCCGGCCGGTGTCCAGCGTGGACTTCGTGGCCTTCGACGACTGGCTGGACACCAAGCACCGCACCGTCATCACCATCGACGGGGACGAGCTGGTGCGTGGCGGCGGCGGTCCCCGCTGCATGACCCTGCCGCTCCGGCGCGCGGCCCTGTGACCGGCCTGATCAGCTACCCCGAGCTGACCCTGGCGGAGCGCGCCATGGCCCTGATGCAGAAAGGGCCGCTCACGCCCGCCCGGCTGGCGTGCGACGTGCTGGCCCTGGAAGGCGCCCCGCCCATGGTAGCCGAGCGGCTGGCCGTGGCCCTCTTCTCGGCCGACCCCCGGGTGCGCCAGCTGGACGACGGCCGCTGGGCGCTGGTGGCCGAGGCGCAGGGCTCCCCCTTCCTGGAGGACTGCGGCTTTGCGGTGGTGGATGTGGAGACGACGGGGATGCGCGCCTCGGGCTCCGACCGCATCACCGACATCGCCGTGGTGGTGGTGCACGGCGCCCGCCGGGAGCTGGTGTTCGAGTCGCTGGTCAACCCCGGCATCCCGATTCCGCCCCGGATCGCCATGCTCACGGGGATCAGCGACGCGATGGTCCGGGTCGCTCCGCCGTTCGAGGCCATCGTGGACCAGCTGCTGGCGGCGCTCGCCGGCCGGGTGTTCGTCGCCCACAACGCCCGGTTCGACTGGAGCTTTGTGACGGCGGAGGTGCGGCGGGCGCGGGCGCTGTCGGTGGATGGGGCCCGGCTCTGCACCGTGCGGCTGGCGCGCCGCCTGCTCCCCGAGCTCCCGTCGCGGAGCCTCGACAGCCTGACGCACCACTTCGGGTTCGAGAATCCCGCCCGGCACCGGGCCGGCGGCGATGCCCTGGTCACCGCACAGCTGCTGGAACGGCTGATCGCGATGGCGCGAGAGCGGGGGCTTCGGACCCTGGCGGACCTCGAGGGCTTCAGCCGCACCCGGGTCGGGCGGCGAGGGCCGCGCCGGCGAGCGGGGCTTGGGGAGCGGAACACCGGAGCCGCGGAACCGGGAACGGACTACCCCTCGCTGCCGGGATTCTAGCCACTCATTGTCACGCCTCGGCGCCGCCGGGTTCCGCGTCCCGAGTCCGCTGCTACATTCTCTGGCATGCCGCTCAACTACCCCTTTTCAATCGGCAGCCTCCGCTGCCATCTGCTCGATGGCGGCGCGATGCGCCTCGATGGCGGCGCCATGTTCGGTGTGGTGCCCAAGCCGCTGTGGTCCAAGCGAATCAGCGCCGACGAGCGGAACCGGATTCCGATGGTCATGCGCTGCCTGCTCATCGAGCATCCCGACGGGCTGGTCCTGGTGGACACCGGGCTGGGCAACAAGGAGGACGCCAAGTTCCTCCAAATCTACGGAATCGAGAACACCGGCCTCGAAGGCGCCACTCGCCTGGAAGACGCGCTGGGCGCGGCAGGGTTCCTCCCCGGGGATGTGCGCTGGGTCATCAACACCCACCTGCACTTTGACCACGCCGGCGGGAACACCACCCTGGACCCCGAGCTGGAAGACGATCCCCGCCGTCACGTCCGGCCCGCCTTTCCCAACGCCACCTACGTGGTGCAGCGCAATGAGCTGGAGTTTGCCCGCCACGCCAACGAGCGCACCGTGGCCAGCTATCTGGCGCACAACTACGAGCCGGTGGCCTCGGCCGACCGCTGGAAGCTGATCGAGGGAGACGTCGAGATCCTCCCCGGCATCTCCTCCCGCCTGACGCCTGGGCATGTACCCTGGCACCAGAGCATCGTGATCCGAAGCGGGGGGGACACGTCCATCTTCCTGGCCGACGTCATGCCCACCCATCATCACCTGCCCCTGGTCTACATCATGGGCTACGACGTGGAGCCGCTCCGAACCCTGGAGAGCAAGCGTGCCCTGCTGAAGGAGGCGGTGGCGGGGGAGTGGCAGTTCATCTTCGAGCATGATGCCGACGTTGCGATGGGAAGGGTGGTGAAGGAAGGGAAGGGGATCGGGCTCACGGAGGTGGTCCGCGGAGGAAAATGACCCAAGCGGCGTGAGTCGGGTCCTCGGCAGCGGCGGCGGTGCTGGCAGCTTCGGGCATGGCGTCCGCCGCCTCTTGCCCCTCCGTCGCCGAGGATTCCATTTTATGGCCATGGCATCGCCGCTCCACTACACCGCTGAAGAGGTCATCGCCTTCCCCTACGACGGCCGGCGCTATGAGGTCGTCCACGGGGAGCTGCTGGTGACGCCTTCTCCCCGGGTGCGGCACGAGCTGATCGTGGCCCGGCTCATCCAGGCGCTCGCCAACTATCTGGACAGAGAACCGGTGGGCACGGTGCTCGGGTCACGTGGAGACATCGTCTTCGGCACCCACACCAAGGTGGAGCCGGACGTGTTTGTGGTGCCGCCCGCAGAAATGGCCACGCTGGATTGGAAGCAGATCCGGCACCTCCTGCTGGTCGCTGAGGTGCTCAGTCCGTCGTCTCGGCGGTTCGACCGGTTCACCAAGCGGGTCGAATTTCAGCGGCAGGGGATTCCACTCTACTGGGTGGTGGACACAGACGCGGCACAGGTCGAGGAGTGGACCCCCGCGGCCGAAGGGCCGGTGGTGCACCGAGACCGGCTGGCGTGGCACCCGGAGGGCGCCTCGGTGGCGTTCGAGCTGGACCTTGCCTGGCTCTTCCGGGTGCCCTGACTCAGGCCGCGGCTTCCGGCGGGCGCCGCGACCCGGCCAGGTTGACCCAATAGCTTGTCCTGATTAGCTTTGCCGCCACTTGTAAAGCGGGAGCCGATGGCTCCCCACCCCCAGCCCGGCCTCGGCCGGTGCGACCGGGTCCAGGAACAGAGATGCGGACGGACGCTGCCTGCATCGTCGCCATCTGTTGCCGGACACCCGTGGGGCCTAAGGGTGTCCGGTTTCTTCTTTATCGGGGGAGTATCGCACTGTCCACCAACGAGCGTGAACGCCGGACTCGCATCAATCGGCAGATCCGGATCAGCCCGCTACGGGTGATCGGCCCGGGGGGCGAGCAGCTGGGAGTGTTGCCGGTGGAGGAAGCGCTGGCCGCCGCGGTCGAGCGCGGGCTGGACCTCGTCGAGGTCGCGCCGATGGCGCGGCCGCCCGTGGTCAAGATCATGGACTACGGCAAGTACAAATTCGAGGAAGCCAAGGCGGCCCGCGCCGCCAAGAAGAAGCAGCACGTGATTCACCTGAAGGAAGTCAAGGTGCGTCCCGGCATCGAGAAGCACGATTTCGAGTTCAAGAGCCGGCACGCCCGCGAGTTCCTGATTGAGGGCAACAAGGTCAAGGTGACCATGATGTTCCGGGGGCGGCAGATCGCGCACGTGGAGCTGGGTAAGGCGGTGCTGGACAAGCTGTTCACCACGGTGCAGGACATCGCCAAGATCGAGCAGGATCCCAAGCTCGAGGGCCGCAACATGGTCATGGTCCTCGGCCCGAAGTGATCGTCGCCGGGACGGAGCCCAGGCTCCGTCCCACAGAACGGGGGGCCCGCCCCCACAATGGAGAGAGCAATGCCGAAGATGAAGACCAAGCGCGCCGCCATGAAGCGCTTCAAGCGAACCGGGACCGGCAAGCTGAAGCGGTGGCACGCCAACCACACCCACATCCTGACCAAGAAGACCCGCAAGCGGAAGAACCGGCTGAAGAAGGCCACCCTGGTTTCTTCGGCTGACTATCCGCGGGTGAACCGCCTGCTCCAGGCGTAAGGGAGACACCATGCCTCGCGTCAAGAGCAACGTCGCGCATCACGCCCGCAAGAAGAAGATCATGCGGGCCGCCAAGGGCGCCCGTGGCGGCCGCAGCAAGCTGTACCGGCCAGCCAAGGAGACGGTCGAACGGGGCATGCAGTACGCCTACCGCGACCGCCGCAAGAAGAAGAGCGACTTCCGGAGCCTCTGGATCACCCGGATCAACGCCGCGGCGCGGATCCACGGGTTCAGCTACAGCGCCTTCATCGCCGCGCTCAAGCGCGCCGGCGTGGAGGTCAACCGCAAGGTCCTCGCCGACCTCGCCGTGAAGGACATGGACGCGTTCGCCAAGATCGCCGAGGTCGCCAAGGCCGCCGTCTAGCACCACCAGGATCCGGCAACGGAGACGGGGGTCGGACGGCCGGGGTGAACCCGTCGCCCCGACCCCTTTGTCGTTCGGACTTCTCCCGCGCTCTCGTGTGTCGCTTCGCCGTTCCCTCGTCCGTTGCCAGGTACTCATCGATGTCCGAGCGCTCCAGCCTCCAGGCCGAACTCGACAAGATCCACGGGGAACTCCAGCGCATCGCCAACCTGGACCTCCCCGGGCTGGATAGCGCCGAGATTCAGCTCCTGGGGCGGAAGTCCGGCGCCATCACCGCAATCCTCAAGCAACTCCCGGGACTTCCCGCCGAGGAGAAACGGGCCGTCGGTGGAGAGGCCAACCGGCTCAAGCAGGAGCTGGAGGCGGCGGTGCAGGCCCGCCGGGACGCGCTCCAGTCCCAGGCCGCCGCCCAGGCCGCACGCGGCACCGACCGCAGCATGCCGGGCCGGCCCCGCTGGAGCGGCGCGGAGCATCCCGTGACCCAGGTGACGGAAGAGATCGTCTCGATCTTCCACGGGCTGGGCTTCGCCCGCGCCACCGGGCCGGAAGTGGAAACCGAGTGGCTCAACTTCGGGGCGCTCAACTTCCCGCCGGACCACCCGGCGATGGACATGCACGACACCCTCTACCTGGATCTGCCGGACCGCCGCACCGGCGCCGACCGGCGCGGCAACCGGAGCTCCGGGGTGGGGGCCCACGAGCGCCGCGAGCCGGCCGAACGCCGTACCCGTGACGAGGGGCGCTTCCTGCTGCGCACCCACACCTCACCGGTGCAGATCCGCGTCATGCTGCAGGAGCCGCCGCCCATTCGGGTAGTCATCCCCGGCTGGGTCTACCGCAAGGACACCTTCGACGCCTCCCATGCGCCGGTCTTCGCCCAGGTGGAGGGGCTGGCCGTGGACGAGGGCATCTCCTTCGTGGACCTCAAGGCCACGCTGGCCCATTTTGCCCGCGAGTTTTTCGGTTCCCGCACGGCGGTGCGCTTCCGTCCCTCCTTCTTCCCGTTCACCGAGCCTTCCGCGGAGATGGACGTCAGCTGCGGCGTCTGCGGCGGCAGCGGCTGCCCCGCCTGCAAGGGCACCGGCTGGATGGAGATCCTCGGCGCGGGCATGGTGCACCCCAGCGTGCTGCAGAACTGCGGGGTGGACCCCGAGCGCTTCACCGGCTTCGCCTTCGGGATGGGCCCGCAGCGGATCGCCATGAACCGCTACGGGATCCATGATATCCGCCTGTTCTACGAGAGCGACATGCGGTTCCTGGGGCAGTTCGGCAGCGGCGCGTCCACGCTCCGGCCGCCGGGCGCCAATACGGGCGAGGGGTTCGGCACATGAGGCTGACCCGTGATCTCGTCCAGGCCCGGTGCTGCCCCCGGAGCGCCGGACCGCTGCATCGCCGAGTCGCCGAGGTGTCCCGATGAACATCTCCCGTCGCTGGCTGGAGGGGTTTCTCCGCCGTGACCTCGAGGCCGCCGACGTCGCCCGCCGCCTGGTGACCCTCGGGGCCGGCGTGGATGCGGTGGAGCCGCTGCATCCCGGCCTGGAGCGGATCGTCATCGGGCTGGTGGAGTCGGTGCGGCCGCATCCCAACGCCGACCGGCTGCGGCTCTGCGTCGTCAACGACGGGAGCGCCGAGCGGCTGAACGTGGTGTGCGGCGCGCCCAACGTCGCCACCGGCAAGCGCTATCCCTTCGCGCGGGTCGGGACCACGATTCCTGGCGGCATCACCCTCGAGCGCCGCAAGATCCGGGGAGAATACTCCGAGGGCATGCTCTGCTCCGCCCGCGAGCTTGGCCTGGGCCAGGAGCACGACGGCATCCTGGAACTGGAGACCGACGCGCCGGCGGGAACCCCCTTCCTGCAGGTCCTGCCGGTCAGCGACGATCGCCTGGTGCTGGATGTCACCCCCAATCGCCCCGACCTGCTCGGCCACAAGGGCGTGGCGCGCGAACTGGCGCATAGCTACGGGGTGCCGTTCCGGCTTCCCGAGATTCCGGGCGCGCCGGCGGAGGGCCTGGCTTCGCTCCGCAAGGTGGAAGCGGCAAGCGCGGAGGTGGACGGCGTCCGGGTGGGCACCGAGGACCCTGCGGGGTGCCGCCGCTTCACCGCGGTGGTGATGCGTGGCGTGAAGGTCGGGCCGTCGCCGGCGTGGCTGGTCCAGCGGCTCGAGGCGGTGGGGTCGCGCAGCATCAACAACGTGGTGGACGCCACCAACTACGTGATGCTCGAGCTCAACCATCCCATGCACGCCTACGACCTGGCCCGGGTGCGTGGACCCGAAATCGTGGCCCGGCGGGGCCGGGCCACGGAGAAGGTCACCACCCTGGACGGGGTGGAGCGGAGCCTGTCTCCCGAGATGACCGTCATCGCCGATGCCGGCGGCGCGGTGGGCGTGGGCGGCGTCATGGGCGCGGCCAACTCCGAGGTCACCGAGGCCACCACCGATCTGCTGCTGGAATGCGCCTGGTTCGAGCCGGCCCGGCTGCGCCGGACCCGGAAGGCGCTGGGGCTGTCCACCGATGCCAGCTATCGCTTCGAGCGCGGAGTGGATCTCTGGGATCTGGCCGATGCCCAGCGGCGCTGCGTGGAGCTGATCCTCGCGACAGCCGGTGGGCGGGTGGTGGATGGCGCGGATGTCTGGCCCGAGCCGACCCACCCGCCGCGCATCTTCCTCCGGACCGCCCGCGTGGCCCAGGTGCTGGGAGAGCCGCTGCCGGTGTCGGCCCTGGAGAAGTACCTGGTGGCCATCGGCTGCACCGTCCTCAACAAGCCGGATGACGCCCGGCTGGCGGTAGACGTGCCCGGGTGGCGTCCCGACCTGGTGAGCGAGATCGACCTGGTCGAGGAAGTGGCCCGGATGCATGGCTACGACAGCTTCCCGGTCGACCTGCGGCCCTTCCGCGTGGGCCGCCTGGGCGACCAGCCACTGGACCGCGCTGTCACCCTGGTGAGGAGCGGGCTGGTCCAGGAGGGTCTGCTGGAGGCGCACACCCTGCCGCTGGGACCGAGCGCTGGGGACGGCAGCGTCAGGCTGCTCAACCCGCTCTCCACGGAAGAGGCCTGGCTGCGGCAGTCGCTGCTGCCGGGACTGGCCCGGGCGGTGGAGACCAACTGGTCGCGGCAGGTGCGGGATGTCCGTCTGTTCGAGATCGGGTCGGTCTTCCGGGACTCGGGCAGGGGTGGCCGCCCCGAGGAGGAGCTCCGGATGGGGGCGGTGCTGAGCGGCCTGCGCGAGCCGGCGCACTGGACCGGGGGCGGGCGGGGCCCGGACCTCGAAGCGTGGGACTTGAAGGCGCTGTTTGAGCGCGCCATTGCTCTGGCTAATCCGCTCGCGCGGATGCAACTTGATACCGAAGGCTGGCGCGCCGTCGGCCCCGACGGACGCCAGGTAGGGAGCGCCCGCCGCCTGGAGCTCAACACTCCCGCCTGGGCGGCCCCGGTGTTCGGCCTGGAAATCGAACTCAGCGCCGCCGGCCGCGAGCCGGTCCGCTACCAGCCGCTGCCGGTCACGCCGGCGGCCTGGCGGGACGTCAATCTGGTGCTGGGTCCCGCGGTCGCCGCCGACGCCGTGATCGCCGCCATGCGGCAGGCCGGCGGGGCGCTGCTGGAGAGCGTCGCGGTGGTGAGTGAGTTCCGCGCCGAGTCGCTGGGGGCCGACCGCCGGGCGGTGCAGTTTCGCCTGACGCTCCGCGCGGCGGACCGGACCGTCCGAGATGAGGAAGTCGAGGCACTGCTGGGCCGGGTACTCAAGACCCTGGAGACCACGTTTGACGCAAGGCTACGAACGTCCTGACGCGAACGCCCTCAACGAGCTGGCCGACCTGCTGCAGCACGTTGGGGAGGAGCTCGCCGCGTGGCGTCGCCGCTCCCTGAAGGCGGAGGCGGAGCTGGCGGAGGCGCGTTCCAAGGGAGGCGTGGTGGCCGGGCCGGAGCTGATCAAGAGCCGGCAGCGGCTGCTGGAACTGGAAGTCGAAAACCAGGCGCTGAGAGAGCGCATCGAAGCCGCCCGGAGCCGCCTGGGCGTGCTGGCCAGCCGAGTCGGCTTCCTGGAGCAGGACGCGGGAGAGGGGGCGGCATGAACGTCTCGAAGCACGCAGTCCGGGTGACCATCGGCGGTGAGGACTACACCGTCCGCTCGGAGCTGCCGCCGGAGTATACCCGGGAAGTGGCGGCCTACGTGGACGCGGCGCTCCGCCGCATCCGCGACATGCTGCCCCAGGTGGAAACCCACAAGGCGGCCATCCTCGCCGCGCTGGCCATCACCGATGAGCTGTTCCAGGCCCGCCGGGGAGACCGCGAGCACGCGGCCCGCCTCGGCGCCATGGCCGACGATCTTGCCCGGCTGCTGCCGCCCACCAAGCGTGGGCGGCGGGCGACCGGGCCGCAGGGCATCCCCGGCTGAGCCGCCGGCGCCCGCATTCCTGAGCTGACGGGGCCGCGCCGCTCTGCGAGCCCCTGGAGATACATCGCATGACGCCTTTCCTCATGGCCCTGCTCGAGGGGCTCGCCGCTGGTGTCGTGGTCGCTACCGTCGCTTTCCTGCTCTACAACCGACACCAGCGCAAAGGCGCCGTCCTCACGCTCTCGGCCGCCCGGCAGCAGGCCGAACTGCTGGTCAACGAAGCCGCCAGCCGCGGCAACGAGGCCCGCACCCAGATCGTCCTTGAGGGCAAGATGGAGATCCTCCGGCTCCGGGAGGATCTCGACAAGGAGTCGCACCGGCTGCGCGAGGATCTGGAGCGGGAGTCCCAGCGCCGGCGCGAGGAGTGGGAGCGGTTCGAACGGCGCGCGCAGGAACGGGACCAGTCGTTCGAGCGGCAGTTCGAGGAAGTACGGCGGCAGGAGGTCGGTTTCATCGAGCGGGAGCAGGGGATCCGGCGCCGAGAGACGGAACTGGCCGAGCGGGCCGGCGAGGTGGACCGGCTGGTCGCCGAGCAGCAGTCCCGGCTGGAGCGCATCGCCGGCCTGAGCAGCGAAGAGGCCCGGCGCGAGGTGCTGCAGCGGGTGGAGGATGAGGCCCGCGGCCAGGCCCAGGCGCTGGCCCGCGACATCCGGGAGCAGGCCAAGCGGGCCGCCGAGAAGGACGCCAAGAAGATCCTCGCCCTGGCCATCCAGCGGATCTCCGCCGAGCACACGGCGGAGACCACCGTGGCCGCGGTGGCCCTCCCCTCGGATGAGATGAAAGGGCGGATCATCGGCCGCGAGGGCCGGAACATCCGGGCGTTCGAGCAGGCTACCGGCGTGGATGTCATCATTGATGACACGCCCGACACCGTCATCATCAGCTGTTTCGACCCGATCCGCCGCGAGGTGGCCCGCCGGTCGCTGGAGGCGCTGATTGTGGACGGGCGCATCCATCCGGGGCGGATCGAGGAGCTGGTGGCCAAGGCCGGCAAGGACCTGCAGAACGAGCTGGTCGAGCTGGGAGAGAAGGCCGCGTTCGACACCGGGGTCCACGGCCTGCACCCGGAGCTGATCAAGCTCATCGGCCGGATGCGCTACCGCACCTCCTATGGCCAGAACATCTACGAACACTCCAAGGAAGTGGCGCATCTGGCGGGGATCATGGCCGCCGAGCTCAAGCTGGACGTCCAGCTGGCCAAGCGGGGCGCGCTGCTGCACGACGTGGGGAAGGTGCTCACCCATGAGAACGAAGGCACCCACGTGGAGCTGGGCGTGGAGATGGCGCGCAAGTACGGCGAGTCCGCGCCGGTGGTCAACTGCATCCACGCCCACCACGACGACGTCCCCCATGAGAGCGCCGAGTCGGTGCTGGTCCAGGCCGCGGACGCCATCAGCGGCTCGCGCCCCGGCGCCCGGCGGGAGGCGTTCGAGAGCTACGTGAAGCGGCTCACCCGGCTGGAGGAGATCGCCAACGGCTTCAAGGGAGTCGAGAAGACCAGCGTCATCCAGGCCGGCCGCGAGGTGCGGGTCATCGTCACGCCCGATCAGGTGGACGACAGCCAGGCCATCGCGCTGTCGGAACAGATTGCCCGC
This sequence comes from uncultured Gemmatimonadaceae bacterium, assembly GCA_964449145.1. Classification (GTDB taxonomy): domain Bacteria; phylum Gemmatimonadota; class Gemmatimonadetes; order Gemmatimonadales; family GWC2-71-9; genus JADJOM01. The sequence continues at coordinate 54,385 of CAYUYF010000004.1, forward strand.
AAGATCGAGGGCGAGTTGCAGTACCCGGGACAGATCAGGGTGGTCGTGATCCGGGAAACCCGAGCCGTGGACGTTGCCCGATGAGCGCACGCATCATTGACGGGGTGGCGCTGGGGAAGGCCATTCGCCAGGAAGTCGCGGAGGAGGCCGCCGGCTTCCGGGCCAGGGGTATTACCCCCGGGCTCGCCGTGGTGCTGGTGGGAGAGAACCCCGCCTCCAAGGCCTACGTCGGCAGCAAGGACAAGGCCTGCCAGGAAGCGGGCATGCACTCGGTCAAGATCACCAAGCCGGCGGACATCTCCGAGGCCGAGCTGCTGGGCATCGTGGACCAGCTCAACAACGACCCCCTGATCCACGGCATCCTGGTGCAGCTGCCGCTCCCCAAGCACATCAACAGCGAGAAGGTGCTGCACCGGATCAACCCCGCCAAGGACGTGGACGGCTTCCACCCCGTGAACGTGGGCAAGCTGGTCATCGGGGACACCACCGCCCTGAAGCCGTGCACCCCCTGGGGCGTCGTCCAGATGCTGCTGAGGAGCGGCATCGAGACCAAGGGTGCCCATGCCGTCATCGTGGGACGGTCCAACATCGTGGGCCGCCCCATGGCCAACCTGCTGATTCAGCAGGGTCCCGGCGGAGACGCCACGGTGACGGTGTGCCACTCCCGCACCCGGGACCTGCCGTCGGTGACCCGCCAGGCGGACATCCTCATCGCCGCGATCGGCAAGGCGGAGTTCGTCACCGCGGACATGGTGCGCCCCGGTGCCGTGGTGATCGACGTCGGCATCAACCGGGTGGACGACGCCTCCCGGCCCAAGGGGTATCGCCTGACCGGCGACGTGGCCTACGAGCCGGTGGCGGCGCTGGCGTCGGCGATCACCCCGGTGCCCGGGGGCGTGGGCCCGATGACCATCGCGATGCTGCTGGCCAACACCATGCAGGCCGTCCGTCAGGCCGCGGGGTAGGGGCGGAGCGCCGCTCAGCCCCCGATCCCCGCGTTCTCGCGGCCTCCACCCGCCCCCGGCCCCATGTCCGATCCCTCCCTCTTTTCCGACGCGCCCTGGACACCCACCCAGCTGGTCCGCGCGGCCCGCCGCTCGGTCGAAGCGGGCATCGGGCCCCTCTGGGTGCGGGGCGAGATCAGCAGCTTCAAGGCCTACCAGAGCGGCCACTGGTATTTCAGCATCGGTGACGGGCAGTCCCAGGTCCGGTGTGTCATGTGGCGGCTCAACACCCTGCGGGTCCGGGCCAAGGTTGCCGATGGCGCGCAGGTATTCCTGTTCGGGACGCCGACGGTCTGGGAGGAGAAGGGCGAGTTCCGGCTCACCGTCAACGAACTGCTGCTGACCGGCGACACGGGGGAGCAGCAACTGGCCCTGGAGTGCACCCGGGCCGCGCTGATGCGCGACGGGCTCACCGACCCCGCCCGCAAGCGCCCCTTGCCGGCCCTCCCCGCCGGCATCGCGATCGTCACCAGCCTCGACGGTGCGGCGCTCCGGGACATCATCACCGTCACCCGCAAGCGATTCCCCGCGATGCCCCTGGTGGTGGTGGGGTCCCGGGTGCAGGGCGCCGAGGCGGAGGCCGACCTGGTCCGGGCCCTCGGCATGGTGAATCGGCTCAAGCGGGTGGATGTCTGCATCCTCGCCCGCGGCGGCGGTTCCCGGGAGGACCTCGCCATCTTCAATAGCGAGGCGGTCTGCCGGGCGCTGGCGGCGGTGCGCGTGCCAACCATCTCCGCCATCGGGCACGAGACGGACATGTCACTGACCGACCTGGTCGCCGACCTCCGCGCCGCCACCCCCTCGGCCGCCGCGGAGATCGTCGTTCCCGACGGCCACGATCTCCGGCGGCAGGTGGCCGCCCTGGCGGTGCGGCTGGGGCAGTCGCTGGATCGGGGCACCCGGCTGGGCCGGGAGCGGCTGGCCCGTACCGCCGATCGGCTGGAACATCTGCTGGGACTCCACCTCGAACGGCCACGCGCGGATCTCCAGCGCCTCGGCGCCCAGCTCGACGCACTCTCGCCACTCAGGGTGCTGGAGCGCGGCTATGCCGTCCCCATCGGACCGGCCGGGCTGCTGCTGCGGCGGCGGGCGGAGTTCACCGCCGGGCTCCGCTTCAGTCTCCGGGTGGCGGATGGCCAGGTGGCGGCCCGGGTGGAGGACCCATGAGCGGCAAGGAACCGGCCCCGGCGCCCTCGCTGGCCGAGGAACTCAAGCGGCTGGAGGAGATCGTCCGCCAGCTTGAGCGGGAGGACGGCGACCTCGATGGCGCCCTGGCGCTGTTCGAGGAAGGGGTAACCCGGCTGCGCCGGGCCCGGGAGCGGCTGGCGCAGGCGGAGTCGCGGGTGCAGAAGGTGCTGGCGGACGCCCGGGGGACGCTCCGGCTCGAGGACCTCGACGGCGAGGCGCCCCCGGGGAGCGCGGCGGATGGCTGACCACTCCCCCCGGCTGGTCGCCGACGTGGGGCTTGCCCCCACGCTCCTCGCCGAGGCGCGGGAGCGGGTGGACAGCCTGCTCGACGCGTGGAGCGAGCGGATCCAGACGATCGTCCCCGGGCGCACCGGCGAGGCGCTGGCCTACGCCCTCAATACCCCCGGCAAGCGGGTGCGGGCGGCGCTGGTCCTCGCGGCCTATCGGTCGGTCGGGGGAGGCTCGCCGGCGATCGCGGCGGTGGCCGCCGCGGTGGAGACCGTCCATGCCTATTCCCTCGTCCACGACGACCTCCCCTGCATGGACGACGACGACCTTCGCCGTGGCCGCCCCACGACCCATCGCGCCTTCGATGTGCCGACCGCGACCCGGGTCGGATTCCTGCTCGTGCCCGTGGCCGGGCTGGTGCTGAGCCAGGCCGCCCGTGACCTCGTGCTCCCCCCGCCGGCGCTCGCGCGGATGGCGCAGGAGCTGTTCCAGGCCGGCGGCATCGAGGGGATGGTGGGCGGGCAGTGGCTGGACCTCGAGGCCGAGGGCCGGGCACTGGATCTCGCTGAACTGACGGCGGTGCACCGGGGCAAGACCGGCGCCCTCATCCGGGCCGCCTGTACGCTGGGTGGCATGGCCGCCGAGGCCCCGCCGGCTTCGCTGGAGGCCCTGGGGAGCTACGGCCACGATGTCGGTCTGGCCTTCCAGATCGCCGACGATGTGCTCGACGTCACCGGCACCAGCGCGCAGCTTGGCAAGACGGCCGGGCGCGATGCCGAGCTGGCCAAATCCACCTACGTGAGCCTGCTCGGGGTGGACCGGGCCCGGGAGGAGGCGGCGGAGCACGCCCGCCGGGCGGTCTGCCACCTTGAACACGCCGGCCTCGAGACGGAAGCTCTTGGGGCGCTGGCGGGGTATATTGTGAGTCGGGAGTCGTAGCGAAAACTGACAGCGGTCGGCGATCAGCGGGGGTCGGACTCACGTCGCCGCCCGCGACGCCGATACGATCCCGGTCGCCGATAGCCGAGCGTGCAGCCGACCACCACCAGGCCATGACCCTACTCGATACCATCACCTCGCCCGCCGATCTCAAGTCCATCCCGCGGGAGCAGCTCCCCGAGCTGGCTGAGCAGATCCGCGAGCGGCTGATCGACTGCGTCTCGCTCACCGGCGGGCACATCGGGGCGAGCCTCGGGGTGGTCGAGTTGTCCATCGCGCTGCTGTACGAGTTCGACTCCCCCACCGACAAGATCGTCTGGGATGTGGGCCATCAGGCCTACGCGTGGAAGCTGCTGACTGGGCGGAACGCCAGCTTCCCCAGTCTGCGCCAGGTCGGGGGGGTCTCGGGCTTCCTGAAGCGAAGCGAGAGCGAGCACGACCACTTCGGCGCCGGGCATGCGGGGACCGCCATGTCCGCGGCGCTTGGCATGGCCACGGCGCGAGACCTGCAAGGCGGCAGCAACAAGGTCATCGCCGTGGTGGGAGACGGGGCGCTCACCTGCGGCCTCTCCTACGAGGGCATGAACAACGCGGGACACTCGGACCGGGACATTATTCTCATCGTCAACGACAACGGGATGTCCATCTCGCCCAATGTCGGCGCCATCAGCAAGACGCTGGGCGGGATCGCCGCCAGCCCGCTGACCAACCGGTTCCGCGAACATCTCAAGCACTGGACCCTGAAGCTGGGCAAGGTCTTCGGTCCGGAGTTCGTGGAGCTCGCCAAGAACCTCGAGGAGAGCGCCAAGAATCTCTTCTCCGACGGGATGTTCTTCGAGGAGCTGGGCTTCCGGTACTTCGGCCCGATCGACGGCCACGACCTCAAGAAGCTGGTGGACACCCTCCACTTCGTGAAGCCGATGACCGGTCCGCGGGTGATTCATGTCGTCACCCAGAAGGGCAAGGGCTTCACTCACGCCGAGACCAACCGGGAGAAGTGGCACGGCCTTGCGGCCTACGATCCGGAGACCGGCGAACCCCGCAAGAAGGCCAGCGGCCCTCCCACCTGGACCCAGGTCTTTGGTGAGGCGATCACACTGCTGGCGGCGGAGCATCCCGAGCTGGTCGCCGTGACCGCGGCCATGCCGAGCGGTACCGGGACCAACATCTTCCAGAAGCAGTGGCCAGACCGGTTCTTCGATGTCGGCATTGCGGAGGGGCACGCGGTGACCTTTGCCGGCGGGCTGGCCACCCAGGGCGTCCGCCCGGTGGTGGCGATCTACAGCACCTTCCTGCAGCGCGCCTACGACAACGTGATCCACGACATCGCGGTGCAGCACCTGCCCGTGGTGTTCTGCATGGACCGCGCTGGGCTGGTGGGAGAAGACGGCCAGACCCATATGGGGCTGTACGACATCGCCTACATGCTGGCGGTCCCCGGGATGACGGTGACCGCACCCAAGGACGGCGCCGAACTGCTCGGGCTGCTTCGCACCGCGCTGGCGCATGATGGCCCCTTCTCGCTCCGCTACCCGCGGGACAAGGCCCCCGCCGAGCCGGTCCTGTCCGCCTCCGTGCCGGCCGTGCCGTACGGGACCTGGGAGCTGCTCCGCGATGGGAAGGAGATCGCCATTCTGGCCACCGGCACCATGGTGCAGCCCGGGCTGGAGGCGGCGGAGCGGCTGGCGGCGGAGGGGATCGATGCGACGGTGGTCAACTGCCGTTTCCTCAAGCCGCTGGACACCGGGATGCTGCAGGTGCTCGCCGCCCACCATCGGACCCTGGTCACGGTGGAGGAGGGCACGATCGTCAACGGCTTCGGTGCCTACCTCGCCGAGACCCTGCAGACCACCAACCCCGAGCTGCGGGTGGTTGCCCTCGGGGTCCCCGACCGGCTCATCGAGCAGGCCCCCCGGGCGGAGCAGCTGGAGAGCTTCGGCCTGACCGCCGAAGGCATTGCCCGCCGGCTCCGAGCGCTGCACAGCGAGGAGAGCGTCGAGGCCCGATGAAGGTCGGGGTCGTCGGGAATCCACGCTACGCCGATCTCAAGGCGGTACTGCGGGAACTCACCGCCCTCGCCCCCGCCCGCGAGCTGTCGATCCTCAGCGAACACAGCCTCGTCCCGCTGTGGGATACGGTACCACCGCTGCTCGGTCCGGATACCCCGGACGCGCTGCTCACCTTCGGCGGTGACGGCACCCTCCTGCGGGCCGCCCGCATCCTGGGCGGCCGCGAAGTGCCCATCCTCGGCATCAATCTCGGCCGGGTCGGGTTTCTCACCACCGCCACCCGCGATCAGCTTCCCGAGGCGCTCGATGCGCTGGTCTCCGGGCGGTACGTGCTCGAACGCCGGCTGGCGCTCCAGTCCACGATCATCAGCGACGAAGGCGGCGTCCGGAGCGAACAGCACGCCCTCAACGATGTGGCCATCCACAAGTCCGGCGTGGCGCGCGTGGTCCGGATCCTGGTGAGCGTGGACGGCGAGGAGCTGGGGCCCTACAGCTCCGATGGCGTGGTCGTCTCCAGTCCCACCGGATCCACCGCGTACTCCCTTTCAGCCGGCGGGCCGATCGTCGCCCCCGGCGTGGAGGCGATGATCGTTACCCCGGTCTGTGCCCATACGCTGGCGGTGCGCCCGGTCGTGGTCCCCGCCGACGCCACCATCTGCGCCGAACCGGTGGCACCGGGGGCGGATGACCTGCTGGTGTCGGTGGATGGCCAGCTTGGTACTACGCTCGCTGTCGGCGACAAGGTCTACATCCGCCGCGCCCCCAGCTGCGTGCTTCTGGTACGGCTGGGCACGGAAGGGTACTTCACCCGCATGCGGCAGAAGCTCAATTGGGGAGATCTTTCCGACCGGGAGGTCGTGCGGTGATTGTCGAGCTCCGCGTCCGGGACCTGGTCACCATCGCGGATGTGGTCCTGCAGCTCGGCCCCGGTCTCAATGTCCTTACCGGAGAGACCGGCGCCGGCAAGTCCATGCTGGTGGATGCCGTGGCCCTCCTGCTGGGAGAGCGTGGAGACAGCACCCTCGTCCGGCCCGGCGCCGGGCGCGCCATTATCGAGGGCGCCTTCGAGCTGGAAGACACCCCGCTCCGCCGCCGGATCGAGGCCCTCGGCCTGGACCTGGACGACGACCGGGTGGTGGTCCGGCGCGAGGTCGGCGCCGATGGCCGCAGCCGTGCCTGGGTCAACGGCAGCCCTACCACCATCGGGGTGCTCGGCCGCCTGGGCAACGTCCTGGTGGACCTTCACGGCCAGCACGAGACCCAGTCGCTGCTTCAGCCCAGCGCTCAGCGAGACATCCTCGATGCGTGGGCCAGCGCGTCGGCGGAGCGGGTCGCCCTGGCGGAGGCGCATGCTGCTCTGGCCGCGGTACAAACGGAGGAAGCGGAGCTCACCAGCCGGCGGGATGAGGTCCGGCGCCGGGCGGACTGGCTGCGGCACGTGGTGCAGGAGATTGACCAGGCGCGGCTGGTGCCCGGAGAGGATGACACGCTGGACGCCGAGGCCCGCCGGCTCAACCACGCGGAGACGCTGGCAGAACAGGCCCGGAAGTTCGCCGAGCTGCTGGATGGAGAAGACGGCGGCGCGCTCCCCGCGCTAGGGCGCGCGGCCCGGGTGCTCGGCGCCCTGGAGAAGATCGACCCCGCCCTCGCCGCATGGCGAGAACTCCTGGATGGCGCCACGGCCTCGCTCGGAGAGCTGGCGCATGAGGCAGAGACCTACGCCGCTGGTTTGCAGGACGATCCCGAGCGCCTGCGGGAGATCGAATCCCGCCGCGACCTCATCTACCGGCTCAAGCAGAAACACGGCGCCACGCTGGAGGCGGTGCTCACGGTACGGCAGCAGGCCGGGGCGGAACTGGACCTGCTGGACACCGCCGACCTGGACCTGCGCCAGCTCTCCGCCCGTCGGGTGGCGGCGGAGGGCGCTTGTCAGGCTGCGGCCGCCGCCCTGACCGCCCGGCGGGAAGATGCCGCCGGCCGCATGGGCCGGGCGGTCACCAAGCTGCTGCCCGGACTCGGCCTGGCCGGGGGGAAGCTCACCGTGGAGCTGACGGCGCTGGGGCGCATCGAGGCCACCGGTCAGGAAAGCGTGACCTTCCTGGTGCGGCTCAACGCCGGCATGGACGCCCGCCCCCTGGCGCGCGCCGCCTCAGGCGGAGAGCTCTCCCGGATCATGCTGGCCCTCAAGGTGGTGCTGGCAAGGCACGACGCCGTCCCCACGCTGGTCTTCGACGAGGTGGACCAGGGCATCGGCGGGGAGGTAGGCGCCCAGGTCGGAATGGCCCTGGCGGAGGTCGCCGCGAGGCGGCAGGTGCTGGTGATCACCCATCTGCCCCAGATCGCGGCTCGCGCCGAGCGGCACCTGGTCGTGGCCAAGGCGGCCAAACAGGGCGTGGCCACCAGCGATGTGGCCGTGATTCACGGCGAGGACCGTATCACCGAGCTGGCCCGCATGCTGGGAGATGCCGATGCCGGCACCGCCCGTCGCCACGCGGCGGCGTTGCTGGGCGGGTAGGTGATTGGGCGATCAGGCGACTGGGCGATCGTGAAGCGACAAACCCCGCGGAATGAGCGGGGCATTCTGCTGCACTCCGATACCGAACCGCCCAATCGCCCAATCGCCCAATCGCCCTACTACCGCCAAATCCGCTGATACCACCGTATCTCCAACCTGGTCGTGCGGTACTTTGGTACCGGCAGGCCCGTCGCTGAGACGACAGTGGAGTAGCTCCACGATGCCTCGATCGGCAAGCCACACTTTCTGCCGGGGGTGCACTCCCTGGCACCGCGCCCGACGTAGGTAATGCCACCCCCGAGCGCCAGGGCGCTCCGCCCTGACCCACCGGCCAGGACGCCGGCATCGATGCCGGGGAGGGAGTCGCTGCTCGATTCATATCGCGCGGCATCCTTGCCGGCCCGCCAGTAGTCCACCACCCCATGCAGGGCCAGGCTGCGGGCCAGCCGATAAAACGGGCGGGCGCCCAGGTCCAGCACATCGCCGGCGTTCAGTCGAACATTGCCCAGGCGGGAAAACTCGGCGTAAGGCTGGCCGGGGGCGGCAATCCGGCGGACCCGGAAGCTGGAGAAGCGCACCAGGTAGCCGCCGCTCAGCCGGGTGCCCCAGTTGCCGCGGCCGAGGTCCAGGAGTCCCGACAGCCCCAGTTCGTAGCGGCCATTGCCGGTCCCCACATCGACCAGGTTGTTGGGGTCATCCCGTCGGCCCGTGGGCAGTCGGAGGAGCCCCTGGACCGAGAGTCGCAGACCACCGGTCTCCCCGGGGCGGTCGAAGCGGTCCACCACCGTATAGATGGCGCCCACGTCGATGTCCCCCATGCGGGAGATCTTCGATTCAAAGATGGGCAGCGCCGCCAGCGGGCCGGCGGGGGCGGAGACGAACGACGCGAGGTCCGCCTGCGTGGCCCGGGTCACAGGGAGCACCGGCAGCGTGCTGAAGCCGGGGACGCCGAGCTGATTGGCGAGGGTGTCCTGCAACCCGGCGACGACGCCCTGGATGGTGGCCCCGGCGCTGCTCCCGACGGTCGGCAGAAATGGTGAGGCGGCGGTCGGGTCGTTGCTGAGCAGGCTCAGCTGGTCGCGCAGGGTGGTTCCGCGCGCCAGCAGCAACCGGGCAATGGCGTCGAGCGACGGGTTGCCGGCGTAGGCCCCGTTCCCGATGGAATCGTTGAGCTCCGCGAGGGCGGCGGAGAAGTCCTGGACAAACTGCGCGGCCAGTCCCTGGTCGGTGGAGTTGCCGAAGATCGGATGGGCCGGGTTGACCCCGGCATCCGACGTGATGGAATCCAGCTGCAGGTTGGTCTGGACCCGGGTAGTGACGAAGGGCACGTTGGCATACAGCGTCAGCCGCCTGGTCACGCCGAGGGCGGCGCCGATGGTGCCCGTCCCGACGGTAAGCTGGCCACGGGCCTGTTCCCGGCCCAGATTGAGGCGGTACGACGGCTGACCGATGATCGCGCCGACGAGTGCGTCGGTGGGGCTGAGGAGTGGGATGCGGTTGCTGCCGAAGGCAGGGCCGCCGAAGTCGGCCAGGTAGTCCTCGCTGGAGCCGTCGAAGAGCCGCCGGTCGGCGCTCTCGAAGCTGCCCCGGAGGTCGATCCGGAACGTGCCCTTGGGTGCGCCCGCGGGGGCCAGCTGTGCCGGGGCCCGGGCGGTGATGATCAGCGACAGCGCCGCCAGGAGTCCGGCAAATCGGCGCACTCGACCTCCAGGAAGGGTGGCAACTCGTGAATGTGACCTCGCCCGTGCGACAGGCAACTTCGCTCTTTGGGGAGCGGTTTGGAAGCCAGCACACCCTCGTCGTCTCCGCGCCGGGCCGGGTCAATCTGCTGGGAGAACATACCGACTACAATGGCGGCCCGGTGCTGCCCGTTGCCATCGGGCGCCGCACCGCGGTGGCGGCGGCCGTCGCCAACGGCTGGGAGGTGGTCAGCTCCCGCGATGGCGCGGTGCTGGACCTCGACCCCGAAAACCCGCCGGAGGGCTGGGGGGCCTACGTCGCTGGGGTCATCCGGGTCCTGCAGCGGCGGCGGCAAGCGCCGACCGGCGCCCGGCTGGCGGTGGACAGCAGCGTGCCGGTGGGTGCCGGCCTTTCCTCCTCGGCGGCGCTGTGCGTGTCGCTGGCCCGGGCACTGACGGGGCTGGCCGGTCGCCGGGTGTCTCCCGCGGTCCTGGCCGACATCGCCTGGGAGGCGGAGCATGATGAAGTCGGCGTGGCCTGCGGCCGGATGGACCAGACCATCTCCGCGCTGGCCAAGCCGGGACACGCGCTGCACTTCGAGACCGCCAGCGGCGATCTTCACCATGTGCCGTTCCCCGGCAGGGTGTGGGTCCTCGACACCGGTCTGCGGCACACCCTGACTGGGGGTCACCTCAACCAGCGACGGCAGGAATGCGTGGAAGCGCGCCGGCTGGTGGGCGAGCACGGCCACGCGGTGACCCATCTCGCCGACATTCCACCCGCCGAGCTGCCGGCCTTGATCCGCGCGCTCCCGACGCCACTGAACCAGCGGCTCCGCCACGTCGTCAGCGAGACGCAGCGGACCCGCCAGGCCAGCGAGGCGCTGGCCGCGAAGAACCTGACGATTCTGGGCCGGCTGCTGGTCGAGGGCCACGTCTCCCTGCGCGATGATTACCAGTCCAGCTGCGCCGAGGCCGATTTCCTGGTCGAGTCGCTGGTCGGGGCTGGTGCCCTGGGGGCCAGGCTCACCGGCGCCGGGTGGGGCGGGGCGGTGATCGCGCTGCTGCCCGACCACGGTGAATCGCGGCTCCTGGCCGGGGTGCAGGAGAAATTCCGGGCGGCGTACGGACGCAGCCCGCTGGCGTGGAGCACCCGGGCCATGGCTGGGGTGCGGAAGGAGCGCTGAGGGGGAGCCAGCAGGGCGGTCACAGTCGGGGTGCTCGAATCTGGCGCGCGCCCGCATCGAGACGCATACTCACGGTGGCAGCCCGCTGCCGGTGGAGCGGCGGCATTCGTCGTGGTGGAGTCCACGGCGGGGCCGCTCGCGGGACAGGCGCCTTCGGAGGACGTGAATGCAGAGTCCCTTCTTCTGGCGGAACCTCGCCGTCCTGCTCGTGGTCCTCGCGAACCTGGTGCTCTGCGGCCGACTGCTGCAGCTGCACGGCCTGGCGGCCGGCCCCGGGACGGGCTCCGTGGCGACCGGCGTGATCCTCCGCGGCAGCACGCTCCTCTACGCCACCCTGTCGCTGATCGTTGCGCTCGTCGCCATCCTGCTCTTCTGCCTGCTGGAGGTGTTCTCCGATTCGAGGCAGACGTGGGAGCGGAGCGCGCGCTGGGGCGAGATCACCGCGGGCATGAGCCAGCAGGACGTACTGGACCGGCTCGGGGAACCGTTCCAGCGGCTGCCGAGTCAATCCTCCGCGGGTGGAGCCGAGGAGCAGTTCGTCTACCAGCTCCATCCCCTCGGCGCCCACGATGCGGGTGCGGTGGGATTCCGCCGGGTCGTCGCGGGCCCGATGCTGCTGACCGACAAGTTTCCCGATGATGCGGCGTGGGCGAGGGGCCGGGCGGAATGGATTCCGTCGGGGTACACCAGGGTTCGGTATCGGGAGACGATCGTGCAGGCGGCGTCGGTCATCTCCCTCGGAGGGCTCCTGTTGCTGGGACTCGGTAGCGTCCTGCCCTTGGGGGTGCGCGCGGGGATGTCCTCCTGGACCCTCTACATCCCCCTGCTCGCGCTGCTGCTGGGCCTCATTTACGAAGCCGGTGCCCCCAGGGGCTGGCGGTTCGATTTGCTGCTGGTTTACCCCGTCTTCGCCGTCATCCTGATCGGTTGGGCAGTCCGACTGGTGCCGCTGCTGCGTGCCCACTCGTAATCCGTCCCAGGCTTCCCATCCTCACAGTCGCGCCTGGTGAGGTGTCCGCCGTCCCGCGCGTCTAGTCGGACCCTTCCGGAGTCAGTAGCTTCCGGCACCCGCTCGGGTGGCGAAACTGGCAGACGCAAGGGACTTAAAATCCCTTGAGGAGCAATCCTCATGTGGGTTCGATCCCCACCCCGAGCACTGGTCACCACCACGACCCTCGCTTCCACGATTGTGCGGGCCACCCCGTGTGACCGGCTTTGTGTGTACCCGACGGCGGCCCCCTGTCGCCCGGGCCCGCGATCCTTATCTTGCGGTTGTGTCCGGGTTGTCCGTCGGCCTCACGCTGGGACCAGAGGCCGCGCGTGGTCTAACCGTCTGGTGCCCCATGACTCCCGATCGCAACCATCGCCGCCACGAGATCGCCGTGCGCGCGCGGTCGTACCTGGAAGGCCTGATTCCGCGCAGCTCGGTGCTGGAGGATCTCGAGGCCGAGGACTGGGAGGACCCGGTGCTTCGGCCGCTGCTGGAGACCATCGAAAACTCGCCCAAGAAATCCCGCTTCTCCGGGCTGTGGGGTCAGGCGTACGATGCCTACGTGGCTCGGACCCGGGCCCTGATAGACGCCGCCGACCCGGGGGCGTGAGTGGCCCGTGGGCCACTCCTGGGAGATGCGCCGAGCGCTCAAGGAGGAGACCCATGCCGACTCGAAAACGCCGCTCCACCCAGACCGGGCAGCCCCATGGCCCGGATCTCGCCGAACAGCGCATCCTGGGCCTCTCCGTGGCCGTGCTGCGGGTGGAGGCCCTGGCGTATGCACTGGAGCAGGAGCTGCCAGCGATCGCGGCTCCCGACCAGACCACCGAGAGCCTCCAGGCGGAGGCGCTGGCGGCCACCGACCGCATGTCCACCGTCCCGATTACCCGCGGCCAGGCCTACTTCACGCTCATGCTCGGCTGCCTCCACGAGGTGGCGGAAAAGTGGCAGCAGTGGCGCTTCGCCGACCCGGCGGTGGACGGATTGCTGTCACAGACGGGCTACGTGCAGCGCCTGAGGGAGTATCGCCACGCCGTCTTCCATGAGGAGCACTACGATCGGGAGGCGATTCACCACCTCTTTCTGGACGATGCGCTGCGGGCCTGGACGGCGGAGCTGACGGCGGCACTGGGCGCGTATTGCCGGCATTGGCACGCAGAGCCGGCCGCCTATCTGCGGCAGTACCTTCAGGGCGCAGAGTCCTGACGCGGGCACCCGCGCGCTACTCCCGCCACACGGGCCGGGTCAGGCAGGTCGGGCCCCCCTCCGCCTTGAGCGACAGCTCCACCCCTTCATAGGTCTGTACCTCGGCCCCGGCCCGCTCCAGGGCGCGGCGGGTGACGGGGTTCCCGCTCAGCATCAGGCAGCGCCGCGGCGCCAGGGCCAGGACGTTGCTGCCCAGCGTCTCGAACTCGGCGGCTGGCACCTCGATCAGGGTCATGCCCCGTCTCCGCAGGTGCTCCCAGAAAGGCACCGGCAGAAGCGGTGCGTACACCACGGCCAGGTCTCGGTCCACCAGGCTGATCAGCGACATGAGGTGGAGGCAGGCCTCGGGTCCGGTGAAACAGGGCAGCGGCACCGGCAGGATCTCGATGGCGGGGTCGAGCGCTTCCCTCAGCTGGTCGAGCCCTTCCTGGTTGGTGCGGAAGCCGAGGCCCACGGCGAGCGTCCCCTCATCCAGCCAGAGGCAGTCCCCCGCCTCGGCGAGGGCGTCCCCGCCGATCCGGTAGCAGACGGGCACTCCGGCCCGTTCCAGGGTGCGGCCGATGGCCCCTTCCTCACCGCGGCGCAGGGCCTTGCCCATCCGTAGGAGAATCGCGCCGCGGTCGGTGACCAGGACCGGGTCGTGCACGAACAGGGCGTCGGCATGATCCGGAAGCGGCGCGTCGTGGCGGATGACCTCCGTCCCGGACGCGGCCAGCAGTTCCACGAAGGTGGCATGCTCCTCACGGGCCCGGGTGAGGTCGGGCTGTGCGGCATAGTGCCAGCGGGCGGGGTCCGCGTCGCCGAAGGCCTCGTCGGGGGCGCGGACGATCACCCGCCGGAGCGTGGTGATCATGGACTGGGCGCCGAACGGCGCGGGTGGAGTAAGGTTCATGAATCCATGACAGGTGGAGAAGCCGGTCGTCCCTCGCCCCCCGCTCGTGGGCGCCGCATATTCTAGTGGTCAACTCCACTCCGAAACAGCCCGAGGTTCCCCATGCCGCTCCTGCCCGTCAAGCCCGGATCGAAAATCCAGCTCACCGATGACAACGCGTCGGATGACGGCGAACCGCGCGGCGATGCGGCCGAGGAGCAGCTCAAGCCGCTGCTGAATCGGCTGACCGAGCTCCAGGTGGCGCTCTACGCCGAGTCGAAGCAGGCCCTGCTGCTGGTCTTCCAGGGCCGGGATGCCTCCGGCAAGGATGGCCTGACCCGCAAGGTCTTCGGCCCACTCAACTCCCAGGGCTGCGTCGTCAGCAACTTCAAGAAGCCCACCGAATACGAACTGGCCCGCGACTACCTCTGGCGCATCCACCAGCATGTGCCGCCCAAGGGCACCATCGGGATCTTCAACCGGTCCCACTACGAGGACGTGCTGGTGGTCCGGGTGCACGACATCGTCCCCAAGGCGGTCTGGTCCCGGCGCTACCGCCAGATCAACGACTTCGAGCAGATGCTGACGGAGAACGGGGTGACCATCCTCAAGTTCTTCCTGCACATCTCGCGAGACGAGCAGAAAGAACGGCTGCTGGAGCGGATTCACGACCCGCTCAAGAATTGGAAGTTCCAGGTCGGAGATCTGGCCGAGCGCAAGCGCTGGGAGGACTACACCGAAGCCTACGAGGATGCGCTGGAGAAGTGCAGCACCGGCCATGCGCCGTGGTACGTCGTCCCGGCGGACCGGAAGACCACCCGCAACCTGCTGGTGGCGCAGGTCGTGGTGGCGGCCATGGAGCGCATGAACCCGCAGTTCCCGCGGGTGGACCCGGAGGTGCTCAAGCTGGCCAAGCAGTGGGAGCGGGAGACCACCCGCCGGAAACGGATCGAGGAGTGAGGGTGAGCCGTGGCTGGAAGGCCAGCTTCCGGCCACCTCCTAGTAGTTCCCGCTGCGATCGATCAGGACGTAGGTCAGCCGGTTGCCCGCGATCACGTACGGCGCCCGGCCGCCGAGGGTGTTGCTCAGCGCGTTCATGAGCCGCGGGTCGGTCGTGGTCAGGGAGATCGCGATCTGATACGGGTCCCGGCTGGGGGAGCGATTGTCCCAGTCGAGCTGGTAGGTCGGCGTCGTCCAGGCGAAGCCGGCCGGCATATAGGGCACCATCTCCGGCGGCATGATGCCCGGCCCCACCTCGGCCGGCCACTGTTCGTGATGGTCGGCCTCGTAGTTGTAGGCGGCCAGGCGCACCACCGTGAATTCGCCGGCGATCTTGGCCGCAAAGGCGGTGCGGGTCAGGTCAATGTACTTGAGCACCGCCAGCCCGCTGAGCAGCCCGAGGATGACCATGACGATCATGATCTCGATGAGCGTCCAGCCGCGTCGGTCCCTCATGGCCGCCCCCGCTCCCGGATCAGCCGGTAGCTGTCCCCGAGGAAGGTCTCCGGGGGCGTGTCCGAGTGGTAGACCAGGGCACGGGGTCCGTTCATTCCGGTCAGGGTGTAGCCCCCCTCTTCGAGTTCGTAGGTCAATCCGTCACCGGGAACCCCGGCCTCGGCCAGGGTAGCTGGCAGCCGGGTCGAGTCGCGATGGAACTGGGCAATCCGCTCGATCTCCACGAACATACGCACCCGGAGGCTCGCGTCGAGCAGAGCCGGGGATTCCTGCACTGGCTTGGTAAACAGCCAGGCGGGCTGGGTGACGAGCAGCGCCGCCAGGGCGACGATCAGGGTCATCGCCACCAGCCAGAACCCCCGTCCCGAGGGCTGCTCCGGCTGCAGTTCGGTCCCGGAGACGCGCCGGTCCTGCTCCGACTTGACCAGGCTCTGGTAGGCCTCGAGCAGCGCCCGTCGGTCGGGCTCACCCGAGGGCGCTGGTGGCGGAGTGGGAGTGGGTTCGGCCATTAGGTCGTCACTTGATGTCCTTCGAGTGCCCGGGCCACCTGTTCGGGAAAGCTCCGGATATCAATGGGCTTCGTAATATAGCCGTCGAAGCCGGCCCCGAGCGCACGCTCCCGGTCCCCCGCCATCGCGTGGGCCGTCAGCGCCACGACCCTGAGCGCCCGGTGGGGGGAGTCTCGAATCTCCTGCAGCAGCGCGAACCCGTCCTTGCCGGGAAGCTGGATGTCCATCAGGACCAGGCCGGGGCGGCCCGACTCGATCGTCGCCAGCAGCCCTTCACCGCTGGTCAGGCCGATGACCTCGTGCTTGCGCAGCGTGAGCAGGGTGCGGAACAGCTTCATGTTGTCCGGGCTGTCTTCGACGATGAGGATAGTCGCCATCGTGGGGGCTCGCTTCGGGCTCCGGGGGGTACCCGGAAGATGGGGGAAGCGGGGTCGGGCCGCCAGCTATGTCCGTGCGCGCCGGAGCACCGCCTTGACCCGGGCGCTAAGCGCGGTGGGCCGGACCGGTTTGGTGAGATAGTCGTGCGCGCCCAGTTCGAGCGCGCGGCTCTCGGTCTCGTCGGTGCGTGCGGTGAGCATGATCACCGGCAGCTGGACGGTCTGCATGCTCGCGCCCAGCTCCTCCAGGACCCCCAGCCCGTCCAGTCTCGGCATGTCCATGTCGATGACGACCAGGTCGGGTCGCTGCTGGGCGATCTGGTCCAGCGCGTCGAGCCCGTCAACCGCCTCAGTGACCGTCAGCCCGTCTCGCTCCAGCACCGAGCGCACCAGCCGGCGCATCTGGGCGTCGTCGTCGGCCACCAGGACCCGGATCTGGTCCGGCGCCGCCGCCGTGCTTGGGGCCGTGGCCGCCGCCTGGTCCGCCATCGCGATGGCGCTCTTGATCTCCTCCGGCACCAGCATCACGCTGGGCCGGTCGGGCCGGGTGCTGCCGTCATCCATGACCCGCTCGCCCAGCACCCGCACCAGCTCCTCGAGCGTGGTGAACCCCTGCCACATCCGGTCGAGGCCGCTCTCCCACAGCGTCCGCATGCCCGACCGGCGGGCCGCCTGGACGATCACGTCAGGCGTCGCGCCGCCGTCGATGAGACGGGCGACGGCCTCGTCCACTGGCATGATCTCCACCACGCCCAGCCGCCCCTTGTAGCCGCTGCCGCCGCACACCTTGCAGCCGACCGCGCGCCGCAGGTTTACCGTGCCGGTCCACTCCGGCGTGGGCCGGGCATCCGGGGGCAGGGCATCGGGGGCAATCGCCAGGGCGCACTCGGTGCACACCCGCCGCACCAGCCGCTGGGCCAGCACCCCGCGGAGCACCGAGGCGATCTTGAAGGCGTCAATGCCCATGTCCCGTAGCCGCACCACCGCGCTGGGCGCGTCGTTGGTATGCAGCGTCGACAGGACGAAGTGCCCGGAGAGCCCGGCCTGAATCGCCGTGCGGGCGGTCTCCTGGTCGCGGATCTCGCCCACCAGGACGATGTCGGGATCCTGGCGCAGCACCGATCGGAGAGCCGACGAAAAGGTGAGCCCCTGGGCCTCGTTGACCTGGATCTGGGAGATCCCCGCCAGGTCATACTCCACCGGATCCTCCACCGTGACGATGTTCACCCGGCCGGTCTTCAGCTCGTTCAGCGCGGCGTAGAGCGTGGTGGTCTTGCCGCTGCCGGTGGGTCCCGTGACCAGCAGCATCCCCTCCCGGAACCCGAGCAGCCGGTGCAGCAGCATGCGTTCCTCGTCGCACAGGCCCAGCTCGCCCACGTTGGCGCGAAGGTTGGTCTTGTCGAGGATGCGGATGACGACCTTCTCGCCCCGCCGGGCGATCGGCACGGTGGACACCCGGAGATCCACCTGCTGCCCGTCCACCCGGATGGCCGCCCGGCCGTCGTGCGGGTGCAGCGGGTCGGTCACGTCCAGCTTGGCGAAGATCTTGGCGCGCCGCACCAGCGAGGCGCCTGCGGAGGAGGGCAGCCGCATCACCTCCCGCAGCACCCCATCCACCCGGTAGCGCACCACCGTCGCGCCCTCTTCGGGCTCGGCGTGGATGTCGCTGGCACCCTGGCGCACCCCCTCGCAGATCATGGCGTCCACCAGCTTGGCCACCGGACCGTCCAGCACCGGGTCGCGGCTCTCCTGGACCGGACTGTCGCTGACCGCCTCCACGCTCCCCGGCTCCAGCCGGCCCAGCAGCCGTTCGATGCTCCGCTCCGGCCGATAGAGCGTGTCGATGCGCTCCTGGATCTGGGCCGGAGCGGCCACCTCGAACAATACGTCGCGGCCGGTCACGAACCGCACGGCCTGTTCGGTGTCGAAATCGCGCGGGTCGGCGGTGGCCACCCGGATGCGCCGGTCGTCGGCGCCGAGGGCCAGGATGTGGTGCTTGCGGGCGAGCGACTCCGGGATCAGCGCGGTCAACTGGGGGTCCGCCGAGGCCAGGTCTGCCAGGCGCACCCGAAACTGCCCCGCGATGGCCGCCACGATGGTCGTGTCGGTCCCGAGGCCAAGATCCAGGGCCCGCTGCCACACCGTCGACCCGCTGCAGTCCAGCAGCAGGGCCTCGGCCCGGTCTCGATCGGCGATGCCGGTGTCGATCAGGGTCTTGACCAGCCACTCGTCGGCCGGGGCCCGCGCATGTCCTGCGTGATCAATCACGTGCCCTCGCGGGTCAGGACGCCGGGACTGTCCGGGCGTTCCATGTTGGTTGAGGGGACCGTGTGGCACTGCTACGTTTGTGCCGATGCCGGGCATGCCGGTTCCCCACATCACTATCGGCCCCCTTCCTCTAATCCTGAGCCGCCAGCCGGATGCAACCATCCCACCTTGCCGTCCTGGGACTCGGCGCCATCGGCGGCTCCATCGCTTGGCAGGCGCGGCTGGCTGGGGTGCCACGGGTCATCGGCTATGCCCCCGATCGTGGCGACACGGTGCGTGCCCTCAAGGCGGGGGCGGTGGACGACATCGCAAGCTCGCCCGAGCGCGCGGTGGCCGGCGCCGATCTCGTGGTGCTGGCGGCCCCGCCGGAAGCGGTGCTCGATCTCCTGGGTCGGCTGGGTCCGCATCTGGCCCCGGGCGCCCTGGTCACCGATGTCGCCAGCATCAAGGTCCCGGTCCTGGCCCGCGCCCAGAGCGCCGGGCTCGGAGCCCGGTTCGCCGGGGGACATCCCTTCGCTGGTACCCACGAGGCGGGCTGGGATGGCGCCGCGCCGAACCGCTTTGCCGGGGCCATCGTCTACATCTGTCCGGTCAGCCCGGAGGGGGATTGGGCCGCCCGCGAGGTCATGCACTTCTGGGCCTCGGTGATGGCGGCGCATCCGGTCCTGATCGCCGCCGAAGTCCACGATCGCCAGCTGGCCTGGACCAGCCATCTCCCGCAGGCCGTGGCGAGCGCGCTGACCCACGCCCTCGCCGGGCAGGTGGGGCTCACCGGCGCGAGCTACGGCAGCGGGGCGCGGGATACCACCCGCCTGGCGGCCAGCGCGCCGGGTCTGTGGGTCGATGTGTTCCTGCAGAATCGTGCGCCGATCGTGGAGGCCCTCGCCTCCGCGGAGGCCGAACTGGCAACGCTCCGCGGGCTCATCGCCGCCGGCGACCGCGCCGGACTGGCCACCTTCCTCGAGGAAGCGGCGACCTATCGCCGCGGGATGGGTTCACCGGGGCCGGTCCCCCCCGCTCAGCGGTCGAAAGACCAGCTCACGTAACCGGTCTGCCCCCGGCACGAAGAAACGATGTCCGTGTTGCGGAACCCGCCAAGCGTTCCGGCGGTCCGGGCACAGAGCGCTGCGTCGCTGATGTACATCCGCACCATCGGCACGACCCGGTTCACCCCGCCGCTGCGGGTCTGGGTCACCACCCATTGGAGCTGATAGTCCGAGGTCACGAACCGAAACCCGGTCGGCAGCAGGGTGGCGAGTCCGGTGGGTACCCGCCCGACGGCGGCCGTGGCCGGCCAGCTGCTGGTGCTCGCCTGATAGGTGTAGGCCGTTGTGCGCAGCGTGGTCGCCGCCCCGATGGCCGCGCTGGCCTGGGCCGAGCGTCGCGCCTGCCGCACCAGCGGCAGGCCCAGCCGGGCCAGGATCGAGATGATCAAGACCACCACCAGGAGCTCAAGAATGGTGAACCCGCGATTCCGGCTCATGGCGCGGTTCTCCCCGGAGGGTCGCTCAGCTCATAGCTCAGGATGTTCATCCCGCCAGGTGGCGGGGCGACGAGGTGGTGGCCACTCCCGGCGAGGAGCTCGAACCCGCCCGTCGGGAGCGGGGTGAACGACACGCCCGGCGCCACGGTATCGAGTTCCAGCCGTTCGGGAAATCGTCCCCGGGTCACTCGAAAATTCACGATCGCGTCGGCCGCGTTGATCAGCAGGAGCTCGCTGCCCCCCGGGCCGGTCGGCCAGGAGACGTCGGGACCGGGCGTGGGGCTGAGCCAGGCTGGCGGCAGGAACCAGAGCCAGGCGGCCGTCACCACGATGCCCGCGTCCATGAGTGGCCGCCCCAATCGGTGCCACCACGACCTCCGCTCGGGCTGGACGATGGCCTTCTGGGTCTCGTGGTCCAGGACCTCCCGGTACGCTCCGAGCAGGCTCGGCGTCTCGGCGGGCTGGGCAGGCGCGCGTCCATGATCGGCGGCCTGCTTTCTGGCGCTGGCGGCCGTCAACGACTCAGCCACGGCACTGCCGAGGGCGCTGGGCTGCGGTGGCTTTCGCATGGCTCCCGGTAGTCCTGGTTGAGTAAGGATCGCGCGCCGCCTAGTCTTAGGGCCGTTCGCGCCGGTCGGGCGTTCACTTTGAGGTATCGGCGCGACGACCCGGCGTCTTGAGAGTTCCCCGTCTTGAGGTGGCAATGCGCGTTCATGGCACCCTCCGGGTCCCCGGGGACAAGAGCCTCTCGCACCGGGCGCTCCTGTTTGCGGCCGCCGCCCGGGGCACCAGTCACCTGGGTGGCCTGCTCACCTCGCTCGATGCCCGCTCGTCGGCGCGGGTGCTGCGGCAGCTCGGGGTGGACGTCTCGCCGCTCGCAGCCGGGCGGGTGGTCGTGGTGCGGGGCAGCGGCCGGCTCCGGCGTGCCACCGCGGTGCTGCACTGCGGCAACTCCGGCACCACGACCCGGCTCCTCATGGGGCTGCTGGCCGCGGCGCCCTTCCGCTCCACGCTGACCGGAGATGGCTCGCTCCGGCGACGTCCGATGCGGCGGGTCACGGTCCCGCTGGGCCAGATGGGTGCCGTGATCACCGAGCACAACGCCGCCGGGACGCTGCCGCTGACGATCCGGGGCGGACGGCTGCGGCCGCTGCGGCACGAGATGGCCGTCTCCAGCGCCCAGATCAAGAGCAGCCTCCTGCTCGCGGGGGTGGCGGGCGGAGTGCCGGTGTCGGTGCGGGAGCCGCACGGCCGTTCCCGCGATCATACCGAACGGCTGCTCCGGGCGTTCGGCTACCAGGTGGAAGAAGACGATGGCTGGATCCACTTCGAGCCTACCGGAAAGCTCGTGGGGTTCGACATGCAGGTCCCGGGTGATCCTTCCTCGGCCGCCTTCCCCGTCGGCGCCGCGGTGCTCGCGGAGGGCGGCGAGCTCCGTATCAGCGGCGTGTGCGTCAACCCGACGCGCACCGGCTTCCTGCGGGTGCTGGAGCGGATGGGCGCGCCGGTCACCGTGGACAACCTCGAGCTGCAGTTCGATGAGCCGGTGGCGGATCTGGTCGTCTCGCCGGCCACGCTGCGGGCCGCCGAGGTGACCTCGCAGGAGATTCCCGGTCTCATCGACGAGATCCCGATGCTGGCCGCGCTGGCCACCCGCGCCCGCGGGACCACGATCTTCCGGGAGGTGGGAGAACTGCGGGTCAAGGAGAGCGATCGCCTCGGTCTCATCGCCTCCAACATCCGGGCCCTGGGCGGGCGGGCCGAAGTCCAGGGGGACGACCTTTACATCGAGGGCAACAACCTCGTGCCGCGCGGGATGGTGCGGACCGAGGCGGATCACCGCATCGCGATGGCGTTCGCCGTCCTCGGCACCATTCCCGGTGCCAGGGTGAAGGTGGACGACCTGGCCTGCGCGGCCGTGAGCTTCCCCGGATTCCCGGACATGCTTCGGGGCATTCGGGGGAGATAGCCGGCGGCTGACTACCTTCCACCCATGTCCCACATCATCGCTATCGATGGCCCTGCCGCGTCGGGCAAGTCGAGCACCGCCCAGGCGGTGGCCCGGGCGCTGGGCTTCGCCCATCTGGATTCGGGCGCGCTGTACCGGGGGGTGACGCTGGTGGCCATCCGGGACCTCGGGGGGGCGCCGGGCCAGTCGCTGGATGCCGACCACCTGCTCCGCGCGGCGGAGCGGCGCGGGCTCCGGCTGTTGTTCGACGGAACCGGCTACGCCCCCTACCTGGGGGGGAAGCCGGTGGACGAGGCCGTCCGCACCCCGGAAGTCACGGCGCTGGTGTCCCCGATCTCGGCCCTTCCCGAGGTGCGAGAGTGGGTCAATCAGCAGCTCCGGGCGCTGGCTGGGGCGGGGCAGTCGGTGGTGGTGGATGGCCGCGACATCGGCACCGTGGTCTTCCCCGATGCGGCCCTCAAGGTGTACCTCACCGCCTCTCCGGCCACCCGCGCCGAGCGGCGGTTGCGGCAGCGGGGGCAGGGGGTGGACCCCGCGGAGCTCCAGCGGGAAACCGCCGCCCTGGCGGCCCGTGACGAGGCCGATTCCCGCCGGGCGGTCGCTCCGCTGCGGATCGCCAGGGACGCCGTCCAGCTGGACGGTACCAGTCTCGATCTGGCTCAGCAGGTGGAGCGCATCGTGGCCCTGGCCCGGGAGCGGGGGATGGGGGAGCTGGAATCCGCCAGCGGATAGCGGCCGCCGGGGCCCCCTCAGCTTGCTTCAACCCTGCCTCAGCTCTATGTTTACCGGCTCCCCAGCCGGGCAATTCCGTCCGCGCCGGGGCCTTCACCTTCTGCCCGCGGCCGGTCCGGCGCGGCCACATTGAGGTTCCCCGTTGTGACCACCGAGCAGCGCTCCCTTTCAGAGATCCACTCCACCGCCACGGGCCTCAAGGTCCGCGCCGATCTGTACGACGAAGACTACAGCGAGGACGAGTACGAGCAGATGCTCTCGATGTATGAAGGGACCATGTCCCAGATCGTCGAGGGCGAGATCGTCAAATCGAAAGTGCTCCGCGTCACCGAGAGTGCCGTCATCCTGGACGTCGGCTTCAAGTCCGAGGGCTCCGTGCCCCTGGACGAGTTCAAGGATCCGCCCGCACCCGGCGACGAGGTCGAAGTCTTCCTCGAGCATCTCGAGGACCAGGAGGGCGCGGTCGTGCTCTCCAAGAAGAAGGCCGACTTCATGCGCGTATGGGAGAAGATCAAGCTCGCGCACGAGTCCGACCAGCCGGTGATGGGGACCCTGGTCAAGAAGATCAAGGGCGGCGTGGTGGTGAACCTGATGGGCGTCGATGCCTTCCTCCCCGGCAGCCAGATTGCGCTCCGCCGCGTGCCCAACATCGACGAGCTGCTGGGCCAGAGCTACGACTTCAAGATCATCAAGCTCAACAAGCGGCGGCGCAACATCGTCGTCAGCCGCCGGGTGATCCTCGAAAACGAGCGTGCCCACAAGCGCGAGCACCTGATGAAGGAGCTCGCGGTGGGCCAGGTGCGGAAAGGCGTCGTCAAGAACATCACCGACTTCGGGGCGTTCATCGACCTGGGCGGCGTCGACGGCCTGCTGCACATCACGGACATGTCCTACGGGCGGGTCTCGCACCCCACCGAAATGGTGGGCATCGGCCGCGAAGTCGAAGTCAAGATCCTCGACATCGACTGGCAGCGCGAGCGGATCAGCCTGGGCATGAAGCAGCTGCAGCCGTACCCGTGGCAGAAGGTCGCCGAGCGCTACCCGGTCGGCACCCGGGTGCAGGGCAAGGTGGTCTCCATCACCAACTACGGCGCCTTCGTGGAGCTGGAGCCCGGCATCGAAGGCCTGGTGCATATCTCCGAGATGAGCTGGACCCGCAACGTCCGCCACCCGTCCAAGATCGTCTCGATCGGTGAGACCATCGAGGCGGTGGTGCTCAAGGTGGATGAGTCCGAGGAGAAGATCTCGCTCGGCATGAAGCAGACCGAGCAGGATCCCTGGACGGTGCTGCCGCTGAAGTATCCGGTCGGCACCCGCCTGGCCGGCAAGGTGCGCAATCTGACGTCCTTCGGCGCCTTCGTGGAGATCGAGCCGGGCATCGACGGCCTGATCCACATCTCGGACATGTCGTGGACCAAGCGGGTGCAGCACCCGTCCGAGGTCGTCAAGAAGGGCGACGCGGTCAACGTGGTCATCCTCAACATCGACGCCGACAACAAGCGGATCTCCCTAGGCCTCAAGCAGGCCGAAGAGGATCCCTGGCTCCATATCGGGGAGACGTTCCCCATCGGCCGGGAGATGCGCGGCCGGGTCGCCCGCCTCATGGACAAGGGCGTCGTGGTGGACCTCGGCGACGACATCGAAGGCTTCGTCCCCATGTCGCAACTGGGCGTGGCAGATATCGAACAGCCCGGCGAGGCGGTGAAGGAGGGCCAGGTGGCAGACCTCAAGGTGATCGAGGTGGATCCGATCCATCATCGGATCGTCCTGGCGGCGGTCGGCTACCCCGACGAGCCCATCATCCCGCCGGTTCGGCCTGTCTTCGACGAGAGCCCCGCAGAGGACTGACCCCTCGAGCGGGCTCCGCACGGCATCGAAGGGTGGACCCTGGAGCGGGTCCACCCTTCGATTTTTTGGCCCCCATGGTGCCTCACCCCTGTGCAGCCTGCACGCGTCGCCCTCACAAGCAACTTTCTTCGTGGCGGCGTAAGTCATTGCAGGGAGTCGTCTTGCGACTCTCGCACGGGTCTTGCTTTTCACCCGGTGTCGCCACCAGGATGTCGTGATGCAATCTGGCATTTCAAAGTCTTCGACCCCTTCGCTTCGGCGCCGCCGGAGTCAGTCGGGCATGACGATCATCGAGCTGCTGGCCGCGCTGGCCATCGCCAGTTCGCTGGCCAGTCTGGCCATTCCCAAGTTCCATAAGGTGACCAACTCCGCCCGCACCGCCCGCGCCATCGGCGATCTCAAGGCGATCCAGACGACCCTCGACAGCCGGGACTCTCTGCCGGACAATCTGGCCCTTGCCGGCGTCACCCTGGTGGACCCGTGGGGGAATCCCTACGTGTACGTCAAGTTTCCCAACGGCGCCCCGCGAGTGGACCGCTTCGGCGTGGTGGTCAACACCACCTACGATCTGTACAGCAGCGGCGAGGACGAGGTGAGCGCCATCTCGTTCAACGCCGGTGTCAGTTTTGACGACATCGTCCGTGCAAACGACGGCGGGTTCCTCGGAACCGCCGGCCGTTTCTGACCCCGGAGGCAATGTGAGCGAGCTACCCGATCCCCCGACCCAGGACGAGGGCCCTGCGAGTCCCCGGGGTCCCTCCTACCGGTCGGTCGCCGACGGTGAACTGGCGAGTACCTGGACCCTCAGGGATTACTTCGCCTCGCTCAACTCGGTGCTGCGGCTCCCGGCCAAGCCCAAACCGGTGGCGGAGCCCAAGCCGGCGGGTTTCTCGCTCCCGTCGCTGCCGGCCTTCCGTCTTCCGAAGATGGTGGTGTCCGCCTCGATCGTGCTGAGTCTGGGCGTGCTGGTGGTCCGGCCGCTGGTCCTCTCCGCCAGCCGCGGCGATACGGCCAGCCTCGCCCCGGCCGTGGGTGTCTGGGAGGCCGAGGGCGGGCGGTACGCCGGCCGGATGTTCGAACTGGGCAGCAACAGCATCGCCTTCCGCACCAGCGCGAAGTCGCCGGAGTATACCTGGCACCCCATCTCCAATCTGGTGGTCAAGCCGGCCGGGGATTCGACCCTGTTCACGCTGACCTACGAGCAGGACGGCAAGCAGGCGGAGTTCGGCTTCTGGCTGATTCCGGGCAAGGCCCCGGTCATCCGGGTGACCCATCAGCAGGGGACCACCTGGAAGAAGACGCCGTACGCCCCCATCGCTCGGCCCAGCTGAGCGCCGCCACGGGTGCGGGTCGGTAGAGCACGGGTGGGGTCCCAGCGGATCCCACCCGTTCTCGTGGGCGCGCCGCATTACCGCCCGGGCGCCTGCCCGCCTATTTTCCCTTCCCATGCCGACCCCACGCGAACTACTCGATCAGCTCCACCACCGGCAGGCCGAGGCCGAGCAGGGTGGCGGAGCCGCCCGCCTGGCGCAGCAGCACCAGAAGGGCAAGCTCTCGGCCCGGGAGCGGCTCGACCTGCTGCTGGACGCCGGCAGCTTCGTCGAGCTGGACCGGTTCGTCACCCATCGGTGCACCGACTTCGGCCTGGCCGAGCAGGTCTATCCCGGGGACGGCGTGGTGACCGGGTACGGCCGGATCGATGGCCGCCTGGTGTACGTGTTCTCGCAGGACTTCACGGTCTTCGGCGGATCGCTGTCGGAGACCTTCGCCCAGAAGATCTGCAAGATCATGGACCTGGCGGTGCGCAACGGGGCGCCGGTCATCGGGCTGAACGATTCCGGTGGGGCGCGCATTCAGGAGGGTGTGGCCTCCCTCGGTGGCTACGCCGACATCTTCCTGCGGAACACCCTTGCCAGCGGCGTGGTGCCCCAGATCTCGGTGATCCTCGGCCCCTGCGCCGGCGGGGCGGTGTACAGCCCGGCCATCACCGACTTCGTCTTCATGGTCCGGGGCGTGAGCTACATGTTCGTCACCGGCCCCAGCGTGGTGAAGACGGTGACGCACGAAGAAGTCAGCTTCGACCGGCTGGGCGGCGCCGACACCCACGGCGCCACCAGCGGGGTAGCCCACTTCGTTCACGACAGCGAGCCGGAATGCCTGGCCGCGGTGCGGCAGCTGATGGGGTACCTGCCCCAGAACAACCTGGACGATCCGCCCGTGGACGCCGCCGCCTCCGACCCGGCGGACCGGCGCGAGGAATCGCTGCTCGACGTGATCCCTGATGCGCCGACGAAGCCGTACGACATGCACGACGTGCTCCGGCACGTGGTGGACCGCGGCTCGTGGGCGGAGTCCCAGGCGGACCATGCCGGCAATATCCTGACCGGCTTTGCCCGGCTGGGGGGCCGGGCGGTGGGCATCGTCGCCAACCAGCCGGCGGTGCTGGCCGGGGTGCTGGACATCGCCGCCTCGCTCAAGGCGGCGCGCTTCATCCGGTTCTGCGACTGCTTCAACATCCCGGTGGTGACCTTCGTGGACGTCCCCGGGTTCCTGCCCGGGGTGGCACAGGAGCACGGCGGCATCATCAAGCACGGCGCCAAGCTGCTCTATGCCTATTGTGAGGCCACGGTGCCCAAGCTCACCGTCATCACCCGCAAGGCCTACGGCGGCGCCTATGACGTCATGAGCTCGAAGCACATCAGGGGAGACGTCAATCTGGCGTGGCCCACGGCGGAAATCGCGGTCATGGGGCCGAAGGGGGCCGTGGAGATTCTGTTCAAGAAGGAGATCGAGCAGTCGGCCGATCGCGAGGCTGAGACTGCCCGGAGGATCGCCGACTATACCGGGACCTTCGCTAATCCGTACGCGGCCGCGGCCCGGGGATTCATCGACGACGTCATCGACCCGCGGGACACCCGTCCCCGGCTGATCGATGCCCTGCGGAGCCTGAGCACCAAGCGGGACCGGAACCCGCCCAGGAAGCACGGCAACATTCCGCTGTAGCTGGTCGATTCGGCGACTGAACGAATCACCACCGGGACCCGGTGGCCATCCAGGCCGCCCGAGCCCCGGTCCGCCTCTAGCGCATCTCCGTACTGCTCCATAGGTTGGAGGCCTGATGCGTACCGTCTGGACCCCCCGATTTCTCACCCTGCTCGGTATCGCGGCCGCGCCGGCGCCTGTCTGGGCGCAGGCCGCCGTGGATCCCAGCGTTGCCCCCCGCGCGGCCGCACTCGCGGGGGCCGGTCAGCGCGCCCGCGCCACTGAGATGCTGGGGCACTATCTCGCCACCGCCCCGGATGATGGTGGCGCCTGGTTGCAGCTGGGCCGCTTCTATCTGATGGACGGCCGGGAGTGGCATCTCGAAGGTCACGAAGTAGAGTCGCCCGGACCGTTGTTCCTCGACTTCGCCGCGACCGCCCTTGATCAATCGCTCCGCCTCCCCACCGATTCCAGCCGGTTTCTCCGTGCCCTCGTCGAGGTCGAGCGTGCCGTGCTGGTCGCCGAGACCGGCGGCTGGGACGAGATGCTCGCCAGGCGGATGCTCGCCGGCGCGGAGCCGCCCGCCTTCGTGGCCGAGCTGGGGCGCAACCTGGTCAACTCCTGCCCGCTGGGCGGCGTGCTGGTCACCGGCTCCGACCTCGAGACCGTCGGCGTGTGGGCGATGACCCTGTCCCGGCCGGGTCGCCTCGACCTGCTGCTGCTGCTGCCGGGGCGCTACCGGGAAGACTCGGTGTACCGGGCCAGCATGGCCCTGGCGCTGCAGATCCAGCCGGTCGCCTCCGTCTCCGAAGCGCTGACCGCGGTGGCTGGGCGCCGGCCGGTCTGCCTGACACCGGCCACCGCCGACCGCGACCTTCCGTCGGTCCCGCTGCTGCCCCTCCGGCTGCTGCGGGTCGCGGGTCCGGCGGCGCCGGAGGTGGTGACGCCGCTGAGCGTCGTGGAGCTCGCCGCAGTGACGCTGTCGCGCCCCAGTGCCCTCTCCCGTGAGGCGGTGGCGCACTACCAGCAGGCGGCGCGCTACAACCCGCTGCTCTGCGTCTCCCTGCTCGCCCCGCTCGGCGCCCGGCCTCGGGACGCTTGCGGTCGCTGACGCGACCCTCCTCACCCAGACTGATGTCCCCGTTCCGCCGCGTCCTCGTCGCGAACCGCGGCGAAATCGCCCTGCGCATCATCCGCGCCTGCCACGAAGAGGGACTCGAGGCGGTGGCGGTGTACTCGGAAGCGGATCGGCTCTCCCCCCACGTCCGCGCCGCCGATCTGGCGGTGCCCATCGGCCCGGCGCCACCGGGCGAGAGCTACCTCCGCATTGACCGCCTGCTCACCGCCGCCCGGGACACCGGTGCGGGGGCGGTGCATCCGGGCTACGGCTTCCTGGCCGAACGTGCCGCCTTCGCCGAGGCGGTCACCGAGGCTGGGCTGGTCTTTGTCGGCCCGCCGGCCTCGGCCATCACGGCAATGGGAGACAAGACCGAGGCACGGCGGCGGATGCAGGCGGCGGGCGTGCCCATCGTGCCGGGACTCACTCTGCCGGTGTCCGACCCGTCGGTGGCCCTGACCAGTGCCGCGGAGATCGGCTACCCGGTGCTGGTCAAGGCCTCCGCCGGCGGGGGCGGCAAAGGCATGCGGGTGGTTCGGCGCCCGGAGGAGCTCGCGGGGGCGCTGACGACGGCGGCCTCGGAGGCCCGCAAGGCCTTCGGTGATGCCAGCGTGTACCTCGAGAAGTATGTCGCGCGCCCCCGCCATGTCGAGATCCAGGTCCTCGCCGACCACGAACGCACCGTACATCTGGGGGAGCGTGAGTGCTCCATCCAGCGGCGCCACCAGAAGCTGGTGGAAGAGGCCCCCTCGCCGGCGGTGACCGCGACCCTGCGTGAGGCGATGGGCGCCGCCGCGGTGGCCGCGGCCCGAGCGGTCGGCTACCGCGGGGCCGGCACCATCGAGTTCCTGCTGGCGGCCGACGGATCCTTCTTCTTCCTCGAGATGAACACCCGGATTCAGGTCGAGCATCCGGTCACCGAACTGGTGTACGGCGTGGACCTGGTGCGGGAACAGCTGCGCATCGCCCGCGGGCTTCCCATGTCGCTGCCCGACCGGCCACTCACCCCGAGGGGCTGGGCGCTGGAGTGCCGGATCACCAGTGAGGATGCCGCGAACGGCTTCCTCCCCGCCACCGGCCGGATCGAGTATCTCCGGCCGCCGGCCGGGCCAGGGGTGCGCTGGGATGGCGGCTTCGAGCAGGGCAACGAGGTGACGCTGTACTACGACTCGCTTTTAGGCAAGGTCATCGTCTGGGCCGCCGACCGGGCGGCCGCGATCGTCCGCATGCGACGGGCGCTGGGAGAACTGGTGCTGACCGGGGTGGCCACCAACCAGGCCTTTCACCTGCGGCTCCTGGACGATCCCGCCTTCCAGTCCGGCGACATCGACAGCCAGTTCCTGGACCGCCGGGCCGACCTGCTCGAGGCGCCTGTTCCGGCCGGGCGGCTGGTGGCCCTGGCCGTCGCTGCCGCCCTGGCCGAGGACGAGGCCCGGCAGAGCCGCCGGCCGGCCGTGGCCGAGGGGTCCGGACCCGCCAGCACCTGGCTCAGGATCGCCCGGACGGAAGGGTTGCGGTGAGTGGCTCGGAGGTGACCACGGCGGCGACCCTGACCATCGAGCGGGTCGCCAACGGCGGCGATGGGGTGGGGCACCTTCCCGATGGGCGGGCCGTCTTCGTGCCGCGGGCGGCGCCGGGCGACATCGTCCAGCTGGGTCAGGTCCGGCAGTATGCACGCTTCGCCCGGGCCCGGATCGCGACGCTGGTGCAGGCGGGGCCTGGGCGGGTCGACCCGGCCTGCGAGCACTATGTTGCCGACTATTGCGGCGGGTGCCAGCTGCAGCACCTCCAGGTCGCCGCCCAGCTCGAGGCCAAGCGGGGCATCGTGGCCGATGCGCTGTCCCGGATAGGTCGCCTGGCGGCGGAGGTGCCGCCCGTCATCCCCGCGCCGGATGCGTGGGGCTACCGAACCCGGGTCACTCTGGCGCTCGCGCCCGGGCGCCGCCACGCCGGTTTCCATCCGGTGGATCAGGCGTCGCGGGTGTTTCCGCTCAACCAGTGCTCCATTGCGTCCCCCGAGCTGATGCGCCTGTGGCAGGGACTCCGCGCCCATCTATCCCTGCTGCCCCCCGACGCGACCCAGCTGGTCCTGCGTCTCGATCGTCAGGGGGGCTGCCATGTGGTCGTCCGCGCGCGGGGAGACCAGGTCTGGAGCCGGCCCGGCGCATTGCGAGAGCGGCTGGCGGCGGCGGGAATCGCCGTCACGATCTGGTGGCAACCGGAACGGGGGGCTCCGCGGGTAATGGCAGGAAACCTGGAAGCCTTCCCCGCGACGGTGTTCGAGCAGGTCCATCCGGCAATGGGCGAGCGGGTCCGGGCGTTCGCGCTGGCCGGCCTGGGGTCGCTACGCGGGGTACACGCCTGGGACCTCTATGCCGGCATCGGAGAAACCACCGACCGCCTGCTCGCCGCTGGCGCTACCGTCGAGAGCGTCGAACTGGACCGGCGGGCCGTCGAGTTCGCCGGGCGGCGCTCGCGGCTGGCGCTCCACGAGGCCGAGGCCTCACAGCGGCCGGAGTCCTCGGGGGTGACCCGCCATGCCGGAAAGGTCGAGGATGTCATGTCCCGGCTGCGAGATCCCGCCGCGGTCATCGCCAATCCGCCGCGCGCCGGCCTGGCTCCGCAGGTGACCGAGGTCCTCGCTGCTCGGCGCCCCGCCCGCATCGCCTATATCTCCTGCGATCCCGCCACGCTGGCGCGAGATCTCTCCCGGCTGTGTGCCAGCGCCGGGGGACGGGCGGGCCCCGGTGCTCCCTACCGGCTGGCCGGGGTCCAGGCGTTTGACCTGTTTCCCCAGACGGCCCACGTGGAAACCGTCGCACTCCTGGAGCTGGCATGAAGTACTACGTCACGCTGGCCGGTCGTGAGGTCCCCGTCGAGGTGGATGGCGAGCGGGTCATGGTGGATGGCCGGGTGGTCACCGCGCACCTCGGTCCGGTCCCTGGCACACCGCTCCGCCACCTGGTGATGGGCGGGGAGTCGCTCACGGTGGCCATGGAACGAGGGGACCCGGGCCGGTGGCACCTGTCGGTGGCGGGGGCCCAGCTCGAGGCGGAGGTGGTCGACGAGCGGACCCGCCATATCCGCAGCCTGACCGGCGGGGCGGTCGGGGCCAAGGTGGTCCCGCACCTCAAGGCCCCGATGCCGGGACTGGTCGTCCGGGTGCTGGTGGAGCCGGGGCAGGGGGTGGTTCCGGGGCAGGGGCTGGTGGTGCTGGAGGCGATGAAAATGGAGAACGAACTCCGGGGCAACGCCGCCGGCACGGTGCGGGCAGTGCCGGTTACCACCGGACAGGCCGTGGAAAAGGGGCAGGTATTGGTGGAGTTCGAGACCTGAGGCCACCGGCTGGTTGCCCCCTGCCGAGGGCAGCCTGCCCTTGACCTAACCCCTTCTCCGGAGCTAGCTTTTAAGTCTGTGCACTTTACGGAAATCCAGCTGGGGCAACGCATTCAGATGAAGACTTTCTCCGCCAAGCCGACCGACATCTCCCACGAGTGGCATGTGGTGGATGCCGCGGGCGTGCCGCTCGGCCGGCTCGCAAGCCAGCTCGCGCAGTTGATTCGGGGCAAGCACAAGCCGACGTTCACGCCCCACATGGACGGGGGCGATTTCGTCGTGGTCATCAACGCCGAGCAGGTCCGGCTCACCGGCCGCAAGCTGGAGCAGAAGCGCCACTTCCGGCACACCGGCTACATGGGCCATGAGCGCTTCACCCCGGTCAAGAACCTGCTCCAGGGCAAGCACCCCGAGCGGGTCATCGAGCATGCGGTGTTCGGCATGCTGCCCAAGAATTCGCTCAGCAAGCAGAAGCTGCGCACCAAGCTGAAGGTCTACGCCGGGGGGGAGCACCCCCACCAGGCGCAGCAGCCGGTGCCCTATTCCGTCATCCCGAAGGTCAAGTGACATGAGCGGTAAGCCTGAATTCCGCTGGCAGGCCGTGGGCCGCCGCAAGACAAGCGTGGCCCGTGTGTACCTGACGCCCGGTACCGGCAAGTGGGACGTCAACGGCCGTACCCTTGGCGACTATTTCCCGCGGCCCTCGCTGGTGCAGCACATTCAGCAGTCGTTCTCCGCCACCGATACGCTGGGGGCCTTTGACGTGCGCGCCCATGTGCAGGGTGGCGGGCAGTCGGGGCAGGCCGGCGCGCTGCGCCACGCCATCGCCCGGGCGCTGGTGGAGGCGGATGGCCAGCACCGCGCCAAGCTGCGGACCGGTGGACTGCTGACCCGCGATCCCCGGGCCGTGGAACGCAAGAAGCCGGGTCGGGCGGGTGCACGGAAGCGGTTCCAGTTCAGCAAGCGGTAGGCAGTCCGGCGGGCCGCCGATGCGGTCCGCCACACTACGCACGCGTCGGGATTTCCTGCGGGGTGCCCCGGAATCGGGGTTCGCGGGAAAGATGAACGGCGCGGACGACCAACCCCCTCACAAAGGTATTCGTCACCGATGGCTCAGCCGCAGATCCAGGACCTGCTTGAGGCCGGCGTTCACTTCGGCCACCAGACCCGCCGTTGGAATCCCAAGATGCGCCGGTTCATTTTCGCCGAGCGGTCCGGGATCTACATCATCGACCTCCAGAAGACGCTCAAGCAGATCCTGCAGGCGCAGGAACTGCTCAAGAACGTGGTGCTGCGCGGGGAGGGCGTGCTCTTCGTCTGCACCAAGAAGCAGCTGAAGGGCACCGTCCAGGCCGAGGCGGCCAACTCGGCGTCGTTCTGGGTCACGGAGCGCTGGCTCGGCGGCATGCTGACCAACTTCCAGACCATCAAGAAGCAGATCAAGCGGCTGCGCGAGCTGGAGCAGGGCGCGGCCGAGGGCGAGTTTGCCAACTACACCAAGAAGGAGCAGCTGCTGTTCGAGCGGGAAAAGCAGAAGCTCCTGCGGAACCTCGAAGGCATCAAGCAGATGGGTCGCCTCCCGGGCGCGCTGTTCGTGGTGGACGCCAAGAAGGAGAAAATCGCCGTCCAGGAGGCCAACAAGCTCGGCATCCCGGTCGTGGCGATCGTCGACACCAACGCCGACCCGGATGTGATCTCGGTGCCGATTCCCGGCAACGACGACGCCATCCGCTCGGTTGCCCTGATCACCGCCGCCCTGGCGGAGGTGATCCGCGAGGCGCGGGCCCAGAGCCCGCTGCGGGAGGCCTCGGAAGACCAGGACGCCGAGACCTACAGCACCGACGGCGGCTCCGAGGGAGATCCCGACGCCGACCGCAAGAAGCGCCGCCCGCGCCGCAAGCGGCGGCCCAAGCCGGAGGCCATCGCGGCCCGGCTGAAGCACGATGAAGAGGGTGGCGCCCCATCCGGTGAAGCCGCCCCGGATGAGACCCCGCCGGGTGACACGCCGGCCTGACCCCGTCGCGCAGCCGGGTAATCTTTGCCGCCGTCCCCGGCTCTCGAGCCCCGGACGGCGGCGTTGCATGAAGCGGCGCCGGCAGCCGGCGCAGCGCCTAAACGATCAGGGCGGATTCCGTGACCGCCCGTCTCAAACCTAGAAGGACAGAAGCCAATGACAGGGAAGCCGATATCCGCCAAAGACGTGGCAGAACTTCGCAACCGGACCGGGGCGGGGATGATGGACTGCAAGGCCGCCCTGCAGGAGGCGGACGGGGACATGGAGAAGGCCATCGAGATCCTCCGCAAGAAGGGCATGGCCAAGGCCGACAAGCGCGGCGATCGCAGCGCCTCCCAGGGGCTGGTGGTCATCGAGGCCGCGGCCGGCGGCAACGACGCCGCCATGATCGAGCTCAATTGCGAGACCGATTTCGTGGCCCGCAACGACGACTTCATCGGGCTGGCCCGGGACCTCGCCCGGCATGCGCTTGCCCACGCCCCCCTCGGGAGCCATCCCGGCAGCGCCATCGAGGCCCAGCCCTTCCGCGGCAAGACCGTGGCGGAGGCGGTCAAGGAGATCTCGGGCAAGACCGGAGAGGCGATGGCCCTCAAGCGGGTGGCGCACTTCAAGGTGGCTGAGGGCACTGTGGGGCAGTACCTGCACTTCAACGGGCAGAGCGGCGCCCTGGTGGAAGTCGCCGGCGCCCGCAGCGACGCGGTCACCGCCCTCGCCCGCGACCTGGCCCTGCACGTGACCTCGGCCGATCCGATCGGGGTGAGTGAGGCAGATATCCCGGCGGACCTCGTGGCGCGGGAGCGCCGCATCGCCGAGGAGCAGGTGGCCCAGGAGGGCAAGCCGGAGAACATCCGGGGCAAGATCGTCGACGGCAAGGTCCGCAAGTTCGTGGCGGAACGGACCCTGCTCGGGCAGCCGTTCGTGAAGGATGACAGCAAGCCGGTCGGCGATCTGGTCAAGGACGTGGCCAAGCAGGCGGGTGGCGCCCTGACCGTGACCCGTCTGGCCCGGTTCAAGGTCGGCGAGTGAGCCGCCGGTCCTACCACCGCGCCCTGCTCAAACTCTCCGGCGAGGCCCTCGCCGGCGAGAAGGGCTACGGATTGGACTACAAGGTGGTGGGCGGCTTCGCCGACGAGCTGCTCCGCGTCCACGGACGTGGGGTCCAGCTCTCGGTGGTGGTCGGGGGTGGGAACATCCTTCGCGGCACCACCGCCAGCCGGGAGGGACTCGATCGGGTCTCAGCGGACTACATGGGCATGCTGGCCACCGTCATCAACGCGCTGGCGGTGCAGGACATCCTCGAGGCCAAGGGCGTCCAGACCCGGGTGATGACCGCCATCCGGATGGAGTCGCTGGCCGAGCCCTACATCCGGCGGCGGGCTCTCCGGCACATGGAAAAGGGGCGGCTCGTTATCTTTGCGGGGGGCACGGGGAACCCGTACTTCTCGACCGACACGGCGGCGGTGCTCCGGGCCCTGGAGGTGGAGGCGGAGGTGATCCTCAAGGGCACCAACGTGGAGGGCATCTTCACGGCGGACCCGCGCAAGGACCCGGCGGCGCGGCACATTCCCGAACTCACCTTCCAGGATGCGCTGGTGAACGGCTACGAGGTCATGGACCGGAGCGCGTTCGGCCTCTGCCAGACCAACAACCTGCCCATCGTGGTCTTCAACATGAACCTGCCCGGGAACCTCGACCGGGTTCTCCTGGGCGAACCGGTGGGGACGATCGTGCAATGAATACCATTCCCGAGCTGCTCAAGCACGCCAAGGAGCTGATGCACAAGGCGGTGGAGAACACCCGCCGGGAGTTCTCCGGCATCCGCACCGGCAAGGCGACCACGTCGCTGCTGGACCTCGTCCGGGTCGAGGCCTACGGCAACACCATGCCGCTCAACCAGGTGGCGCTGGTGGCGGCCCCCGAGGCGCGGATGCTGACGGTGCAGCCGTTCGACAAGGGGCTGGCCCAGGCCATCGAGAAGGCCATCCGCGATTCCGACCTGGGACTCAATCCGGCCAGCCAGGGCGGGCTCATCCGGGTACCGATTCCCTCCCTCACCGAAGAGCGGCGCAAGGACCTGGTGCGGGTCATGCACAAGCTGGGGGAGGAAGGCCGGGTGGCGGTGCGGCACGCGCGGGGTGACGCGCACGGACGGATCAAGAAGCTGGAGAAGATCGCCGAGGACGACCGCTCCCGCGGCGAGAAAGACCTGCAGAAGCTGACTGACGAGCACATCAAGCAGATCGATCAGTTGATCGCCGCCAAAGAGGCGGAGATCATGGAAGTCTGAGCGGATGAGCGACGAGCTGCTGCGTCAGGTTCAGCATCACGGCTCACGCCCCGCCCACATCGCCATCATCATGGACGGCAATGGCCGCTGGGCGCGCGGCCGCGCGCTCCCGCGGCCGTTTGGCCACAAGGCCGGCATGCAGGCGGTCCGGGAGGTCGTGGAGGGGGCGCTGGCCGCGGAGGTGGAGGTCCTCACACTCTTCGCCTTCAGCCAGGAGAACTGGCAGCGCCCCGCCGACGAGATCGGCGCGCTGATGGACCTGCTGCAGGAGTACATCGCCCGGGAGATGGCGGAGCTGGAATCCCAGGGGGTCCGGGTCCGCTTCCTGGGCGACCTGGAGCGGCTCTCCGCCTCGGCCCGCGCCTCGGTGGACCGGCTGATGGCCCAGACGGCCCGGGGGGGCAAGCTCGCCCTGAACATCTGCATCTCCTACGGCTCGCGGGCCGAGCTGACCCGCGCGGCCCGGCTGCTGGCGGAAGCGGCGGCCGCGGGCACGCTGGATCCCGCCGACATCGACGAAGAAGCCATCTCCCGCCGCCTCTACACCTCCGAGTTCCCCGATCCCGACCTGCTGATCCGGACGTCGGGAGAGCTCCGCCTCTCCAACTTCCTGCTGTGGCAACTCGCCTACGCGGAGCTGTATGTCACCCCGGTGCTCTGGCCGGACTTCAAGCGTCAGCACCTCTGGGAGGCGATCCTCGAATACCAGCGGCGCGACCGACGGTTCGGCAAGGTGACTGTCTAGGTGGCATCCAATCTCACCAAGCGAATTGCCTTCGCCGTGGTTGCGATCCCGCTGGCCCTCGGGATCGTCTGGCTGGGCGGCTGGCCGCTCGTGGCGGTGGCGGCGGCGGCGGCGGCGCTGGGCGCCCGTGAGCTGCTGAGCTTTGCGCGGCTGCAGCAGATCGAGCCGCTGGAGCGGACCGCGCTCGCCTCGGCGGTGCTGGTCCCGGTGCTGGTCTACCTGGCCCTCACCAGTCGTCCGGAGATTCTGGGGTGGAGCTGGCTGCTGGCCGGGCTGTGGCTGATCGGGCTCCTCTCGATGACGCTGGCGCGCCGCGGCCCCGCGGAGCGGCCCCTGGCCGCGGCGGCCATCACGGCATTCGCGGTGCTGTACCCCGCGGGACTCGCTTCCTTCCTGGTGGCGATCCGCCACCTGGGCTTTGGCGACCGCTCCTGGGCGGGGGCCTGGCTGGTGTTCTTTCCACTGGTGGTGACCTGGGTCTGCGACACCGCGGCGATGTTCGCGGGCCGGACCATCGGCGGGCCCAAGCTCTGGCCGGCGATCAGTCCGGGCAAGACCTGGGCGGGGACCATCGCCGGCGTGGCGGGCGCGCTGCTGACGGTGCCGCTTCTGAATGTGCTGGTGCTGGAAGGCCTGGGCATCGCCCTCCCGTTGCTTCAGGGGCTGCTCTTCGGTCTGGTGCTCGGCGTGACCGGACAGGTCGGCGACCTGGCCGAGTCGCTGTTCAAGCGAGAGGTGGGGGTCAAGGATTCCTCCTCGCTCATCCCAGGGCACGGCGGCGTGCTGGACCGGTTCGACTCGCTCTATTTTGTGCTCCCCATCTCGGCCGTCCTGTACCGGCTCTTCGGAGTGCAGTAATGCGGGGCGTGGCGATTCTCGGCTCCACCGGCTCCATCGGGAAGAGCGCGCTCAAGGTTCTCAGCCGCCAGCGGGAAGAGTTCCGGGTGGTGGCGCTCACCGCCCGCGTGAACCGAGCCGCCCTGGAGTGCCAGTCAGCGGAGTGGCGCCCGGGCCTGGCCGGGCTGACCTCCGAGCGTGGGCCGGAGTTGCTGGTGGAAGCGGCGAGTCACCCTGACGTGGATATCGTCCTCAACGCGGTGGTGGGGGCGGCGGGGCTGGATGCCACGATCGCGGCCCTCCGGGCGGGGAAGCGGGTGGCGCTGGCCAACAAGGAAACGCTGGTAATGGCGGGAGACCTCATCCGGGCCGCGGCCGATGCGGGCGGCGGAGAGCTCATCCCGGTGGATTCCGAGCACTCGGCGGTATTCCAGTGCGTCAGCGGCCGAGAATCGGAGCTCCGGCG
Organism: uncultured Gemmatimonadaceae bacterium; assembly: GCA_964449145.1. Taxonomy (GTDB): domain Bacteria; phylum Gemmatimonadota; class Gemmatimonadetes; order Gemmatimonadales; family GWC2-71-9; genus JADJOM01. The sequence continues at coordinate 92,627 of CAYUYF010000004.1, forward strand.
CCTGATCCTCACGGCATCCGGCGGTCCCTTCCGTGACTGGGAGCCGGCCCGGATCCGGGCGGCCACCGTGGCGGAGGCGCTCAACCACCCGACGTGGCAGATGGGATCCAAGGTCAGCGTGGACAGCGCCAGCCTGGTGAACAAGGCACTGGAACTCATCGAGGCGCATTACCTGTTCGGGCTGGGGTACGACGCGCTCGAAGCGGTGGTGCATCCCCAGAGTATCGTGCATGCGTTTGTCGAATTCTGTGACGGCAGCGTGCTGGCGCAGCTCAGTTTCCCGAGCATGGAACTGCCGATCCTCTACGCCCTGACCCACCCCGGCCGGCTGCCGGATGATGGCACCCGCCGGTTTGATCCCGTGGCGGCGGGGCCGCTCACCTTCGAGCCGGTCCGGGGCGAGGACTTCCGCGCCTTTGGCATCGGTGTGGCGGCCGGGCGCGCGGGCGGCACCGCCCCGGCGGTGTTCAACGCCTCCAACGAAGAGGCCGTGGCGGCGTTTCTCCAGGGGCGCATTCCCTTCGGGCGGATCGCCGAGACCATTGAGCGGGTGCTGGAAGCGCATCGGACCGAGCCGGTGCGCGATCTCGAGACGGTGCGCGCGGCCGACGGCTGGGCCCGCACGCACGCACGTGGGGTACTGGCGTGAACTTCCTGTTTACGGTGGCGGTGCTGCTGGTCGTTCTGGGCGTGCTGATCTTCGTGCACGAGCTGGGGCATTTTCTTGCGGCCAAGTGGGCCGGCATCCGGGTGCACCGCTTTGCGCTGGGCATGGGCAACCCGGTGCCGGGACTCAAGGTCACCCGCGGCAATACCGAGTACGCCATCTGCTGGCTGCCGCTCGGCGGCTACGTGAAGATGGCCAGCCGGGAGGAGGAGGCGACCAGCAGCGCGCTGGAGGGCAGCGGCGCGCCCGAGGGGACCGCCCCGGTGCGCCCCGACGAGTTCTTCGAGGCCAAGCCAATCTGGAAGCGGATGATCGTCATCCTGGCCGGGGTGACCCTCAACGTCCTCTTTGCGTGGGCGGCGTACACCTACCTGGCGGCCAAGAACGGCGAGCAGATCGAGCCCACGACGGTGGTCGGCCGGGTGACCCTGGACAGCCTCCCGCCAGGCGCCGAGGCCCTGGCCCAGCTGGCGCCGGGCGATCGCATCCTCCGGATCAACGGCGCGGCGATCGCTTCCTGGAACGACATCGAAAGCGGCCTCTCCACCAGCGAAGGCGACACCCTGACCATCGAGCTTGCCGACGGTCGGGTCATCTCCCTGGGCATTCACCACGCCGCCCTCGGAGACCGGGTGCGCGCGACCCTGGCGCTGCAGCCGTATCGCCCCGCGGTCATCGGGCAGGTGCTACCCGGGCGGCCCGCCGAGCAGGCGGGCATTGCCGCCGGCGACACGATCCTCTCGGTCAACGGGGACACGGTCGCCCAGTGGTACGACCTGGTGGAGCGGGTCCGGGCCAGCGCTGGCACCCCGCTCGTCTTCCGCGTCCAGCGGGACTCGGTGCGCATCCTCACCGTGACTCCCGAAGCCGAGCCGGAGGCAGCCCCCGGGGGCGGCACGATCACGGTGGGGAAGGTGGGCGCGGGTCCCGATATCACGGTGGTGTCCCGCCCGTACCCCGGGATTCGGGCGCTCGGCGCCGGGTTTCGGGCTACCCTCTCGGCCTCGACTCAGATCGTGCGGACGGTGCAGGGGCTCGTGAGCGCCCGGATCTCGAGCCGGGAGGTGGGCGGTCCCATTCTCATCGGGCAGATGGCCGCGCAGACCGCCCGGCTGGGGTTCGATGTCTTTCTCTCGTTCATGGCGCTGGTGTCGGTCAACCTCGCCGTGCTCAACCTCCTGCCGATCCCGATCCTCGACGGGGGGCAGTTCATCTTCCTGCTGGTGGAGGGCGTGACCCGGCGGCCGGTGCCGGAGCGCATCCGCAACGCCCTGATGCTGGTCGGAATGGTGCTGATCGCGATGCTGATGGTACTGGCGTTCTCCAACGACATCCGCCGCTTGCTCGGCTGGTAGTCCGGGCCGGGGCCGGGCGAGACTCGCCCGGCCCGCCGGTCCGGCAGGACGACTCATTCCCCCGACACCATGACCCTGCTTTCACTTGATTCCGTCACCAAACGCTATGGAGAGGTCACCGCGGTCGACCGGGTGAGCTTCACCATTGACCGTGGCCAGGTGGTGGGATTCCTCGGGCCCAACGGCGCGGGCAAGTCCACCACCATGCGGATGATTACCCAGTACCACGAGCCCGACGAGGGCCGGATTCTCTTTGACGGCGTGCCTCTCGCCGAGGCCGGTCGCGACGCCAAGCGCCGGGTGGGGTACCTGCCGGAGAACAACCCGCTCTACACCGAGATGCTGGTCGCCGAGTATCTGGCGTTCGTGGGGCGGCTGCGGCACCTGCCCCCGCTGGTGCTGTCACGGGGTACCGATGAGGCGGTGCAGGCCACCGGGATCGAGCCGGTGTTTCACCGGCCCATCGGCGAACTCTCCAAGGGCTACAAGCAGCGCGTCGGCCTCGCCGCGGCCATCCTGCACAAACCCGATCTGCTGGTGCTGGACGAACCCACCGAGGGGCTGGATCCCAACCAGCGGGTGGAGATCCGCAAGCTCATCGGCGACCTGGGCCAGGACCGGACGGTGCTGCTCTCGACCCACGTGCTCTCCGAGGTCCAGCACGTCGCCTCCCGTCTCCTGATCATCAACCGCGGCCGGCTGGTTGCCGACGGTCCAGTGGAGGAATTGCTCGGCCCGGCCGCCGGCAAGGTGCGCATCATGGTGGAGGCGGAGGGCGCCGGGATTGCAGGCCGGCTCGCGATGCTGGCGGGCGCCAATGTGGCCGCGGTCACCGAAGAGGGCCCCCGCGCCCGGATCACTCTGACCGCCCCCGCCGCTCCCGATCTGCGTCCGGAGATCTTCCGGCTCGCCGCCGCCGAGGGGTGGACGCTCTACGAGCTGCACCAGGAGGCCGGCAGCCTGGAAGAGCTGTTCCGGGACCTGACCGGAAAGGGAGGTGCCGCGTGAGGGCCCCGCTGATCATTGCGCGGCGGGAACTGCGCGCGCTGTTCGACAGTCCGGCGGGCTACACCCTGCTGGTGGTGTTCCTGGTCATCAACGGGTTCCTGTTCTTCCGCCAGGCCTACCTGACCAACACCGCCTCGCTTCGGCCGATGCTGGACGTGCTGCCGTGGCTGCTGCTGTTCTTCGTGCCGGCGGTGGCGATGCGCACCCTCGCCGAAGACAGCCGCTCCGGGCAGCTCGAGGTGGTCCTGTCCCAGCCGATCACCGAATGGGAACTCCTCCTCGGCAAGTACCTTGGCGCCGCCGGGTTTCTGTGGATCGCGCTGCTGTCGACCCTCACGATTCCGCTCGGTCTCTCGCTGGGGGCCGAACTCCCCTGGGGACCGGTGGTGGCGCAGTACATCGGTGCGATCCTGCTGGCCGGCGGGCTGACCGGTGTCGGGGTATGGGCCTCCTGTATCACGCGGAGCCAGATCACCGCCTTCATCGTGGCCGTTGCCGTGATGTTCCTGCTGGTGCTGGTGGGACTCAATCCGCTGATCGTGGGGCTCCCGCCGGCGCTGGGCGCCGTGGCAGCGCGGATCGGGGTGCTTTCCCACTTCGACAGCATCGGCCGGGGTGTCATCGACCTGCGGGACGCGGTTTACTTCGTGTCGCTGGCGGCGATCTTTCTGACCCTCGCCTATGGCACCATCATGGCGCGGAAACTCGCCGCCGGGCATGCGCCCATCCGCCGCCTTCGCCTCGGGGTGTTGCTGCTGGTGGGCACGCTGGTCGTGGTGAACCTGCTGGGGAACTACATCAGCGGGCGCATCGATCTCACCCCCGGGCGGGCCTATACGATCGCGCCGGCCACCAAGGCGCTGGTCCGCTCGCTCGATGATATTGTCACCCTCAAGCTCTACGCCTCCACCGAGCTGCCCGCCGAAGCCGCCCTGATGAAGCGCGACCTCGATGACCTGCTCGGCGACCTCCGCTCCGCGGGGCAGGGCCGGGTCCGGCTGGTCAGCCGCGATCCCGCCGCCGATCCCGAGGTCCTGCGGGAGGCGCAGAGCCTGGGCGTCTCGGCGGTGCAGTTCAACGTGGTGGGGCGCTCCGAGCTGCAGGTCAAGGAAGGGTACCTCGGGCTGGTGGTGCAGTACGCCGATCAGCACGAGACCTTCGCCTTCGTCCGTCGCACCGACGACCTCGAATACCGGCTCGCGGCGGCGATCCGGAGTCTCACCCGGACGGCCAAGCCGGTGGTCGGGATCATCGCCGCCATGGACGATTGGGGCCGCGATGGCCGCGGGTTCAGCATCGTGCAGGAGCAGCTGGCCCGCAGCTACACTGTGATCCCCGTCTCGCTCGGTGATTCCACCCAGCCGGCCGACTCCATCCATACGCTGATCATCGGCGGGCAGCCCGATTCGCTCCTGCCGGCGGTGCGCCAGCGGCTGCAGGCGTTCTTCGCCCGCGGGGGCAGCGCCCTGGTCATGACCAGCGGCGCACCGGTGCTTGGCGCGAATCCGAAGGCCAGCGCGCGGGAGCCGATCTGGAACCAGCTGCTGGCGCCCTACGGCGTGAAGGTGCGGCCGGATCTGCTCTACGATCTCTCCTCCAACCAGATCGTGCCGGTGCCGGTCGAGGGCGGAGGACGGGTCTTCCAGCCTTACCCCTTCTGGGTCCGGGCCCAGGCCAACCCCGGGAGCGTCATCACCGACGGGGTGGGAGAGGTCTTCCTGCCGTGGACCAGCACCGTGGACGGCGCCGGGGCCTCCGGGGTCACTGTCACGCCGCTGCTCAGCTCCAGCCGGTTGTCGAGCGTGGCCGAGGGGGACATCGATTTGACCCCGACGCGGGCCTTCCCCCCGGTGGACGTCCGGCCCAGGGTGCTCGGGGTCCAGGTGACGCCGGACTCGGGCAGCGGCCTGGGGCGGCTGGTGCTGGTTGGCAACATGGAATTTGCCACCGATCGCTACCTGGGCAACGCACCGGAGAACGCGACCTTTGCGCTGAATGCAGTGGATTGGCTGGCGCAGGACGAGGCGCTGATCAGCATCCGCAGCCGGGACCGGCGGCCGCCCCGCCTGCTGTTCGCGAGCGCGACGCTGCAACAGGGTGTCAAGTACGCCAACCTGGCGGTGCTGCCCCTGCTGCTCGCGGCCTACGGAGTGTTCCGGCTGCTGCGCCGGCGGCGCCGGTCGCTCGAACCCTGGCGTCCGCTGTCGGGTGGGACAGGTGGTGCCGCATGAGCACCCAGATGCTGCGCCGCATCGCGGCGGTGCTCGTGGTGGCCCTGCTGCTCTGGGGCGGCCTGGCCATGTGGCAGCGCACCGCGCGCGACACGCCAGCGGGGCTCACCCTCCCCCGGCTCTCCGCGGAATCGGTGGAGCGGGTCAGGTTCATCCGGGGGATGGACACCACCACGCTGCTGCGCACGGGTGCTGAATGGCGGGTGAACGGGATGCCCGCCGATGTGCGGACGGTGACCGAGTTCCTGGCGGCCAGCGGTGACTCCACGGCCGGCAGCGAATTGGTCTCCCAGAGTGCGGTGTCCCATCAGCGGCTCGGTGTGGATTCCGCTGCTGCCACGCGCCTGACGGTGGCTGGCCCGACAGACGCGCGACTGGACCTGCTGGTGGGGAGCCGGGGCCCCAACTTCGAGGGCTTCTACGTCCGGCGGGTCGGTGAGACGGCGGCGTACCTGCTTCGCGGCAACTTCGTCGAGGCCACCATCCGCTCGGCCGACGACTGGCGGGACCGCCGGATCGCGTCGATTCCGGCCGAAGCGATCGGCACGGTCCTGGTGCGCCGGGGGGCGGAGAACTACGTGGTACAGCCCCGCGGCGCTGGCTGGACCGTGGGCGGCGCGGCCGGGGACTCGACCGCCGTGGCGCGCTACCTGAAGCTGTTCGGGGACGTCCGGGCCAGCGGGTTCCCCGATCCGTCGCAACTCGGTGCGATGCAGTTCGATCCGCCGGAACTGGAAGTGGTGGTGCGTGATCGCGGCGGCAGGGACCTCGAGCGGCTGGCGCTTGCCCCGACCGAGGGCGGCTTCTGGGTGCGGACGGCGGCTGGGGTGGTCTATCGGCTGGACTCCAGTGCCGGGGGACGGATCGCCCCGCCTGCGCAGGCCCTGCTGGTGCCTCGCTAGGGGCCTACCAGACTTTCCACCAGCCTTTCTTGTCGTCCTCCTTCGAGCCACCTCCCGGTTCGCTGAGGTAGCCCTCCTGCACCGGGATGTCGCTGGTGGCCCGAGTGCCGGCGCCCATGTCGGCGAGGTCCTGGCGGAGCGCCGCCGCGGAGGGATAGCGGTCGTCGGGGTGCTTGGCGAGGAGGCGGAGGATGATCCGCTCGATGCGCTTGGAGAGTTCCGGCCGGCGAACCCTGGGGGGCTCGGGCCGGTCCTCGACATGCATGCGGGCCAGCTCGAACCAGTCGCGCGACTTGAACGGGACGTCACCGGTGACCGACCGATACAGGGTGATGCCGAGGGAGTAGAGGTCCGAGCGGCCGTCGAGGCCGCGGCCCTGGGCCTGTTCGGGGGAGATATAGGCCGGGGTCCCGATGGTCATGTTGAACCCGGTGGCGGCCATATAGCCGCTGACCGCGCGCGCGATGCCGAAGTCGGTGAGCACCGGTCGGTTGTCCTCGCCGATGAGAATATTGTCCGGCTTGATGTCGCGGTGGACCAGGTTCTGGGAGTGGGCAAAGCCCAGGGCGTCGGCCACGCCGATGGCGATGTGCACCGCCTCCCCCTCCGGCAGAACGGTCAGCCGGGCCAGCCGGCCGCTGAGGCTGTCGGGGAACAGCTCCATGGCAAACCAGGAGTTTCCCGCCTCACCGCCGATATCCTCGATATGGATGATGTTGGGGTGTTTGAGGTCCCGGGCGAAGGCGGCCTCCTTCCGGAACCGGGTCTCGAACGCCGGGTCTGACGCATACCGAGGCTTTAACACCTTGACTGCCAACGTCTTACCATCATCCCTCTGGGCGGCGTACACCCATGCGAAACCGCCCTGTCCCAGCAGGCGCTCGAGCCGGTACGGGCCCAGCCGTGAGCCGGAGGCTGGGGCGTCCTGAGGGGTGGCGGGGTTGCCCATGATGGTGGCGTGGGGTTATTTTGGCGTGCTACTTACGGAAACATGTCTAACGGGCATCGTGCCCGGGGCCAGTGCACAGAGGATACACGCAGCATGGGTTTTGACAAGCAGGCGGTTATCGCCAAGCAGCGCTCGCACGAGACCGACACCGGTTCCACCAAGGTGCAGGTGTCGCTCCTCACCGAGCGGATCAACTCGCTGACCGACCACTTCCGCACCCATCCCAAGGACCATCACGGGCGCCGCGGGCTCCTGAAGATGGTGGGCACCCGCCGGCGGCTCCTCAACTACCTGAAGCAGAACGATCTGCCCACCTATCGGGCCCTGATCGATCAGCTCGGGCTCAGGCACTAACGGTCCACCGCATTCAAGGGCGTCCCCGCCAGCCTCGGCCGGGACGCCCTTCAACCTATTGGGGCCATCCCCACAGGAACAGGTCGTGAGCGTACATCGCATCGAAACCCAGTTTGCCGGCCGCCCGCTCGTCCTCGAGACTGGCCGCCTCGCGAAGCAGGCCGCCGGATCGGCCTACCTCCAGTTTGGTGATACGGTCGTCCTCGCGGCCATCACCCTCTCACCCAACCAGTCGTCGCTGCCGTTCTTCCCGTTGACGGTGGAGTATCGGGAGCGGACCTACGCCGCGGGCAAGTTCCCGGGCGGGTTCCTCAAGCGCGAGGGCCGGCCGAGCGACAAGGAGATCCTGGCGGCGCGGGGCATCGACCGCTCGGTCCGGCCCCTCTTCCCCGAGGGGTTCAAGAACGAGGTCCAGGTCTTCGTGACGGTGCTGTCGGCGGACCAGGAGAATGACGCCGACGTGCTCGGCATCGTGGCCGCCTCGCTGGCGCTGTCGGTCTCGACGGTGCCGTGGAACGGGCCGATCGCGGCGGTGCGGGTGGGCCGGGTGGAGGGCAACTGGATCCTCAATCCGACCTTCCAGCAGCTGGAGTTCTCCTCGATGGACATCACCGTCAGCGGCAGCGCCGACTCGGTGCTGATGGTCGAGGGTGGCGCGGTGGAGATCTCCGAGGCCGAGGTGCTGGAGGCGCTCAAGGTGGCCCAGAAGGGGATCAAGGAGATCCTGGGGCACACCGGCAAGCTCGCCGCCAAGACCAAGGTCGAGAAGCTCGCCTGGGTCAAGGCGGAGCCGGATCCGGCGCTGGTCAAGCGGGTGACCGAGCTGGCGGAGAAGGAAGTCGCCAAGGCCATCAACGCCAAGGACAAGCATGCCCGGGCGGCCAACGTCAAGGCGGTGAAGACCAAGCTGCAGGAATCCCTCGCGGAGGAATTCCCGGACCAGGGCAAGGCGATCAGCGCCCTGTTCGAGGACATCGAGTACCGGGTGATGCGGGCCCAGGTGCTGGACAAGGGCGAGCGGGTGGACGGCCGCGATGGCGACACCATCCGGCCCATCAGCATCGAGACCGGCCTGCTGCCCCGGGCCCATGGCTCGGCGCTGTTCCAGCGCGGGGAGACCCAGTCGATGGTCGCGGTGACGCTGGGCACCCAGGACGACGAGCAGCGGATCGACAGCATTGATACCGCGGCGGAGTCATCCAAGTCGTTCATGCTGCACTACAACTTCCCGCCCTACTGCACCGGGGAGGTCAAGCCGGTGCGCGGCACCAGCCGCCGGGAGATCGGGCACGGGGCGCTGGCGGAGCGGGCCATCCAGCCGCTGCTGCCGGAATACGACGGCTTCCCCTACACGCTGCGCGTGGTCTCGGAGATCCTGGAGTCCAACGGTTCCTCCTCGATGGCCTCGGTGTGCGGCGCCTCGCTGTCGCTCATGGACGCTGGTGTGCCGCTCAAGGCGGCCTGCGCCGGCGTGGCGATGGGACTCATCAAGGAAGGCAAGAAGGTCGCCATCCTGACCGATATCCTTGGCTCCGAGGACGCCCTGGGCGACATGGACTTCAAGGTGGCCGGCACCAAGTCGGGCATCACCTCGATCCAGATGGACATCAAGATCGAGGGCATGGACCTCAAGATCATGGAAGAGGCGCTGGAGAAGGCCCGCAAGGGCCGGCTCCACATCCTCGCGGAAATGGAGAAGGCGCTGGCCGGACCGCGGCCGGAGCTCTCGCCCTACGCCCCCCGGATCATCACGCTGATGGTCAAGCCGGACAAGATCGGCGACATCATCGGTCCCAAGGGCAAGACCATCCGCGGCATCCAGGATGCGACCGGGGCCAAGATCAGCATCGAGGACTCCGGGCTGGTGACCATCGCGGCGGTGGGTGGCGAGGCGGGAGAGAAGGCGCGCCAGATGATCGCGGCCATGGTGGCCGAGCCCGAGGTGGGCAAGGTCTACGAGGGCCCGGTGAAGAGCACCACGGCCTTTGGCGCCTTTGTGGAGATCATGCCCGGCGTGGAAGGGCTGCTGCACATCAGCGAGCTGCAGCACGGCCGCACCGAGAAGACCGAGGACGTGGTCAAGAAGGGCGACGTCGTCAAGGTCAAGCTGCTGGAAGTGGATGAGAAGGGCCGGATGAAGCTGTCCCGGAAGGCGCTCATCCCGAAGGAGTAGGGTCCTCCCTGTGGAGACCACCCAGCTCGACCGACATCTGCACCGGACCGTTGCCCCCAACGGCCTGACGATTCTCACCGAACTGCTCCCCGGCGTCCGCTCTGTGGCCGCCGGGGTGTCGGTTCGGGCCGCCAGCGCCCACGAGGCCCGCGGCCAGATGGGCGTCTCCCATCTCCTCGAGCACATGGTGTTCAAGGGCACCGAGCGGCGCAGCGCGCGACAGGTGGCCCTGGAGCTGGAACGCCGGGGCGGCGCGCTCGACGCCTACACCAGCCGCGACCACACCAACTACCAGGCTCATGTCCTCGACGAGGACCTCCCCCGGGCCCTGGATGTCCTGACCGATCTCGTCCGCCGCCCCCTGCTCCGATCCGAAGACCTCGAGCTGGAGCGGAACGTGGTGCTCGAGGAGATCGCCACCGTGGACGATACCCCGGATGACCTGGTGTTCGAGCTGTTCAGTGAGCAGCTGTGGCCCGACCATCCCTACGGTTATTCGATCCTCGGCACTCGCGAGACCGTGGCAGCGCTGGCGGCGACCGACCTGCAGGCGGCGCACCGCGCCGGATACTTTCCGGCCAACTGCGTGGTGGCGGCCGCCGGGCGGCTGGACCATGCGGAGGTCCTGGCGCTGCTGGCGCGGGAGGGGTGGTTCGACACCGCCCAGGCCGGCGCGGCCCACCCGCCGGTGGCGCCGCGTGAGGCCGCCCGGGGCCGGCAGGCCCGCTTCCCGCGGGACTCGGCCCAGGTGCACCTGGTGTTCGGCACCGACACCTTTCCCTATCGGGACCGGCGGCGTTTCGCGCTGTCGATTGTCACCAACGCCTTTGGCGGGGGCATGTCGAGCCGGCTGTTCCAGCGCATCCGTGAGGAACTGGGCCTGGCCTATTCGGTCTATGCCTACCAGCAGTTCTTTCAGTCCGCCGGCGTGGCAGGAGTATATGTGGGGACCCAGCCGGCCACCGCGACCCTTGCCGAGGATGCGATCCGGCAGGAGTATCAGGCGATGGCCAGCACGGGGTTGTCGGCGGAGGAGCTGGAGGGCGGCAAGCAGCAGCTCAAGGGACAGGTGATGCTCTCCCTGGAAAGCCCGGTGAGCCGCATGAGTCGGCTGGCCACGCTCGCCCTGCATGGCGAGGACTACCGGCCGCTGGACGCCATCCTGGCGGAGATCGACCGGGTCACCCCGGAAGACGTCGCGGCGATTACCTCGGAGTTCTTTGCCCCCGAGCGCCAGACCGTGGTGCGACTGGGACCGGAGTGAGCCGGCGTGGGTCGGTGGACGGCTGCTAGCGGGTAGGCTGTCTCGCGAGTTCCGGATGCAAGTGTCATTCTGAGCTTCGCGAAGCGAAGCGAAGAATCTCTTGGAGGTTAGAGAGACCCTTCGCTTCGCTCAGGATGACAACCCGGCAGTAGCTGCCATCTCAACTTCTCTAGCGAGACTTCTTATGATCATCGGCGTCCCGAAGGAAATCAAAACCAACGAGAACCGCATCGCGCTGGTCCCGGCGGGGGCGGAGGCGTTCGTGTCCCGCGGGCACACGGTCTACGTCGAGCAAGGGGCCGGAGTCGGCAGCGGGTTCCCCGACGAGAGCTTCGTCGCCGCCGGCGCCCAGATCCTGCCCACCGCGGACGCGGTCTGGGCCAAGGCGGACATGATCATGAAGGTCAAGGAGCCGATCGCGGTGGAGTGGCCCCGCATGCGGGCCGGCCAGGTGATCTACACCTACTTCCACTTCGCGGCGGCGGAGGAACTGACCCGCGCGGTGATCAAGTCCAAGGCCATCGCCGTGGCCTATGAGACGGTCCAGCTGCCGAACCGGGAGCTGCCGCTGCTCACCCCGATGTCGGAGGTCGCCGGCCGGATGGCGGTGCAGGAAGGCGCCAAGTACCTGGAGAAGGTCTTCGGCGGCAGCGGGGTGCTGCTCGGCGGCGTCCCCGGCGTGGCGCCGGCCAACGTGGCGATCATCGGCGGCGGGGTGGTGGGGATCAACGCCGCCAAGATGGCCGCCGGCATGGGCGCCCGGGTGACGATCCTGGATATCTCGCTGGAGCGGCTGCGCTACCTGGACGACGTGCTCCCCGCCAACGTCACCACGCTGTTCTCCAACCGCCACAACATCCTGGATGCGATCCGGGTGGCGGATCTCGTCGTCGGCGCGGTCCTGCTGCCGGGCGCCAAGGCGCCGCACCTGGTCAAGCGGGAGGACCTCAAGCTCATGAAGCCGGGTTCGGTCATCGTGGACGTGGCGGTGGATCAGGGCGGCTGTGTCGAGACCATCAAGCCGACCACCCACGAGAACCCGACCTACTTCGTGGAAGGGATTCTCCACTACGCAGTGGCCAACATGCCGGGCGGGGTGCCCCGGACCTCCACGCTCGCCCTGACCAATGCCACCCTGTCCTATGGCCTCCGGCTGGCCCGGGATGGCTGGAAGCAGGCCTGCAAGGACGATCCGGCGCTCGCGCTGGGACTCAACGTGGTGGAGGGCAAGGTGGTCTATCCCGGTGTCGCCGAGGCCTTCGGCCTGCCCCTGGTCAGCGTGGCGTCAGTCCTGTAGGCGGGCGCGGGCGGGGGCCGGGTGCCCCCGCCCGTGGCCTCCGTGCCCGCGTCGTTTCGCCCTTCTCCCCCGATCGCCATGCTCGACGTCCAGTTGACCCGCCTTCCCCATGGCGCCGGCCTGCCCCTGCCGGCGCTGGCCACGCCGGGTTCCGCCGGCTACGACCTCGCCAGTGCCGAGGAGGGCTCCCTGGCCCCGATGGAGCGGCGCCTGTTCCGGACCGGGTTCGCCATCGCCGTCCCGCCGGGGTTCGAGTGCCAGATCCGGCCCCGTTCGGGGCTGGCCCTGCGCTCGGGGGTGACCCTTCCCAACACCCCCGCCACGATTGACAGCGACTATCGGGGGGAGCTCATGGTGGCGCTGATCAACCTCGGGGCGGCGCCGTTCCGGGTGGAGCGGGGGATGCGGATCGCCCAGCTGGTCTTCGCACGGGTGGAAGGGGCCGGGTTCCGGGAGGTAGCGGCGCTGCCACCCAGCGGCCGCGGGGCTGGCGGTTTCGGCAGCACCGGAAAGTGACCCACCTCACCTAAGTTGGCGTCTTGTCCGGGCTTACAGCCGCCGTTACCTTTGCGGCACACCGTCTGAATTGGCTCCGGGAATGAAGTTTCTCTCGCTAAAACTTGGGTCGTTTCTGCCCGCGAATGAAATCGCGGTGGACCTCGGTACGGCCAACACCCTGATCTACGTCAAGGGTGAAGGCATCGTGCTGAACGAGCCCTCCGTGGTGGCGATCGAGAAATCGTCAGGCAAGATCAAGGGCATCGGCCTGGAGGCCAAGCGCATGCTGGGCCGCACCCCCGACGGCATCCTCGCGGTGCGGCCGCTCAAGGATGGCGTCATCGCCGACTTCGACGTCACCGAGAAGATGCTGCGCTACTTTCTCAAGGCGATCATCGACAAGCACGTCTTCCGGGTGCGGCCCAAGGTGATCGTCTGTGTCCCCTCGGGGATCACTGAGGTGGAGCGGCGCGCCGTCCGGGACAGCGCGGAGACCGCCGGCGCCAAGCAGGTGGACATGGTGGCCGAGCCGATGGCGGCGGCGATCGGGGTGGGGCTTCCGGTGGAGACGCCCACCGGCAACATGGTCATTGACATCGGCGGCGGTACCACGGAGATCGCGGTCATCGCGCTTTCAGGGATCGTCTCCGACACCTCCATCCGGGTGGGCGGGGACGAGCTGGACCAGGCCATCGTGCAGTTCATGCGCAAGAACTACAACCTGCTCGTGGGCGAGCCCACCGCCGAGTCCATCAAGATCAAGATCGGCTCCGCGGCCCCCACCGGGGACGAGCGGGAGATGGAAGTGAAGGGCCGCGACCTGGTCTCCGGGATCCCGAAGACGGTGCGGGTGCATTCCAGTGAGATCCGGGAGGCGGTGCAGGAGCCGATCCAGTCCATCGTGGATGCGGTGCGGCGGGCGCTGGAGATCACGCCGCCCGAGCTGGCCAGCGACATCGTGGACCGCGGCATCATCATGACCGGCGGTGGCGCGCTCATCCGCGGGCTGGACATCCTGCTGGCCCAGGAAACCGGCCTGCCGATCCACGTGGACGAGGACCCGCTGACCTGCGTGGTGCGGGGCGCCGGCCGGATCCTCGACGATTACGAAAAGTACCAGAGCGTGCTCTACCGGTAATGGCCTCCGGGGCGTATCGGACCCAGTCGCGCCGGGACACGCTCCTCTTCGCTGCGTGCGTCATCCTCTCCGTGCTGATGCTGCTCCGCCCGGACCTGGGCGAGCGGGCCACCGGTCTCATCCGGCGCTCGGTCCTGGTGCCCTTCCTCTGGCTGCACGAACGCGCCGAAGCCTCCCGCACCACCCAGGCCACCTTCGACCGGCTCCGCGCCGAGCGCGATTCCGCCGCCTACGCCGCCCAGTTCCTCACCTCGCTCCGCGCTGAGAACATCCGGCTCCGGGCCCTCCTCGGCCTGGGTACGCGCCTCGGCGGCGGCTATGTCGCCGCCGATGTCCTGCACCAGTCGCTGCCCACCGATGGGCGCACCCTGGTCCTGTCGGCTGGGGCCACCGCCGGGGTCCGGGTGTTCGATCCGGTGGTCGGGGCCGAGGGCCTGCTCGGGGTGGTGCGCACGGTGGAGCCGGGGCGGAGCATCGCGATGACGTGGGCCCACCCGGAGTTCCGGGCCAGCATCTTCACCCAGCAGGGCGAGGTCTTCGGGGTCATCGCCCCGGCGGTGCAGATCACCGGGAGCGAGCAGCTGCTGCAGTTGCGTGGCGTGGCCATCCGGGACTCGGTGCCGAACGGGACCCTGGTGCTCACCTCGGGACTGGGCGGCGTGTACCCGGCCGGCATTCCGGTGGGGACCGTCATCGGTCCGGCCCCGGAGGAGACCGGCTGGGAACGGGTCTTTGTGGTGCGGCCGGCGGCGAGCCCCGCGGCCGCCACTCAGGTGCTCATCCTGCAACGGAGCCGGCCCGGCGGCGTGGCGGGGGCCTTCCGCCCGGACACCACGCCATGATCGCCATGCGTGCCGACCGGGGCCGGCTGTGGGCCGTCCTGCTGCTGCTGGTCGTGCTGCACTTCGGGCTGCGGCCGCGGCTGGGGTACCCGCTGATCGCCCCGGACTTCCTGCTCCTGGCGCTGGTGCTGTACGCCATGCGGAGCCGGCCGGGGGCGGCCGCGGTGGCGGGCTTCCTGGTGGGTCTCGTCGGAGACGCCATGGTGCCCGCCCGGGTCGGGGCCGGGGCCCTGGCGCACACCGTCGTCGGCTATCTCGCCGCGTGGGGCCGGGCGGTATTCTTCCCGGACAACCTGTTCGTCAACGGGCTGGTCATCGCCTTTGCGGTCTGGGCCCGGAGTGCCATTCAGCTGGTGGCCAGCGGCCCCTCGCCCGGTGGGCTGCTGGTGCCGCTGCTGGTCTGGGCGCCGCTGCAGGCCCTCACCACCGCCCTCACCGCCGCGCTGGTCCTGGTGGTCTTCCAGCGCTGGCTCGACATCCGGCTGGACGCGTGAACGAATTCCACCCCTCCCGGCTCAGGGATCGCTCCGTCCGGGCGGGGTGGGTCCTGGTCTGCGCCTTCCTGTTGCTGGCCGGGGCGTTCTTCCGGACCCAGGTGCTGCAGGCCGATCGATTCCGCCTGCGGGCGGAGAACAACCGCCTGCGGCAGGTGCCGCTGCCGCCGGCCCGCGGCACCGTCTACGACTACCAGGGCCGGGTGGTAGCGGAGACGGTGCCGGGTTTCTCGGTCGCCCTGCTGGCCTCCTCCACCGATTCCCTGCGCCAGGTGCTGGCCCGGTTCCGCCGGGTGGTCCCGTTCGACTCCGCCCACGTGGAGGCGGTCATCGACCGCTATCTGCAGGCGCGTTACCAACCCGCCCTGGTGCTGGGCAACGCCAGCCGGCAGGAGGTTGCCGCGCTGGAGGAACACCGGAGCATGCTCCCCGGGCTGGTCATCCAGACGGAGCCGCGCCGTACCTATCCGGCCGGCACCGTGGTGGCACACGTGGTCGGGTACGTAGATGAGGTGCGCCAGGCCGAATTGGACGAGGACCGCTACCCCGGCGCGGGGCCAGGCACCCTCGTCGGCCGCTCGGGGCTGGAACGGGAATACGACGATTCTCTCCGGGGGACGCCGGGACTGAAGTACATCGAAGTGGACGCGCGGGGGCGCCTGGTGCGGGAGCAGGGCGCCGCACCGCCGCTGCCCTCAGTGCCCGGCCATGACCTCAGGACCACCCTCGACATGGACCTGCAGTCCTACGTGGACAGCATCTGGCCCAAGGGGCAGGCCGGGGCGCTGATTGCCATGACGCCCAAGGGCGAGATCCGGGCGCTCTACTCCACACCGGCCTACGATCCCAACGCTTTCATCGGCGGCATCTCCTCGGCGGAGTGGCGGCGGCTCACGACCGATCCCACGCTGCCGCTGCTCAATCGCGCCCTCCAGGTGAAGTATCCGCCGGGGTCACCCTTCAAGCTGGCGACCGCGGCGATGGGCCTGAAGCGCGGCCTGGTGGATCTGCACACCCACATGCCCATCCGCTGCAATGGTGGCATGCAGTTCGGCAACCGCTACTTCAAGTGCTGGAAGAAAGCGGGGCACGGATCGCTGGACCTGGTCGGGGCGGTGGCCCAGAGTTGCGACGTCTACTTCTACCAGCTTGGCCTGCGGATCCAGCTGGCGAACATCCTGGCGGACGGCGTTTCGATGGGCTTCCGCCAGCGCACCGGCGTGGATCTGGTCAACGAGGTTTCGCCCATCTGGCCGGCCGCGGTGAACTACTACGATGAGCGATACGGCCCCCGCGGGTGGAGCAACTCGGTCGTGCTCAACCTGTCGATCGGCCAGGGGGAGAACACCCAGACCCTGGTCAACATGGTGCGGTTCTACGCCGCCCTCGCCGGGAACGGCACGACCCCGACGCCGTACCTCGTCCGGCCGGACAGTGTGCAGCAGTTCGACCTGGGCTTGAATGAGGAACAGCTCGACGGGCTGCGGCACGCGCTGATCGCCGTGGTGGAGCGGGGCACGGCTGCGGGCAGCCGCACCAGCGAGTTCACGGTGGCCGGCAAGACCGGCACTGCCCAGAACGCGGACAAGGACCGGGACCACGGCTGGTTCATCGCCTTCGCGCCGGCGGAGAAGCCCGAAATCATCATCGGGGCCATCTTCGAATTTGGCGGGCATGGCAGCGCGGTGGCGCCATACGTGGTGCGGAGCATCCGGCGGTACCTCGTGGGGCCCGACTCCACCGAAGACCGGGCGCTTCAGCGACGCCTGGACCTGCCGGGAGACCAACTCCCCGAACCGCCGGACTCCCTCGGGCCGCCGACCGACCCGCCACCATCCACCGGAACCCGCTGATGACCCGGAAGATGGGCCTCGACCGGCCGCTGCTCCTCGTGGTGGGGGCGCTGCTCCTGTTCGGTCTGGTGACGCTCTATTCCGCCGGCCAGACCGACGTCCCCAACTTCGCTGCCGCGGGGGCCTGGCGACGCCAGCTGTTCTGGCTCGGCGCCGGGGTAGTGATGGCGGCGATTGCCTTCCGGGTGTCGCCGCGGCTGCTGGAGTGGGGCTCGCTCCCGCTGTACGTGCTGGCGCTCGTGCTGCTGACGCTCACGCTGGTGATCGGTGGCGGGGCGGGGACGGCCGCGGGCAGCAAGAGCTGGATCTACATTGGCGGGCGGGCGGTAGGGCAGCCGGCGGAGTTTGCCAAGCTGGCGGTGGCCCTGATGCTGGCCCGGCATCTGTCGGGCCGGCGGGAGGCGCCGCAGTCCCTGCTCGAACTCCTCCCGGCCTGCCTGATTGCCGGGGTGCCGTTCCTGCTGGTGCTGGCGCAGCCCGACCTGGGCAGCGCCCTCGTCTTCGTGGGGATCCTGTTCGCCGCCCTGTTCTGGGCCGGGACGCCACCCTCGCTCCTCTTCTTGCTGGCCTCGCCGGTGGCCAGCCTCCTGATGGCGTTCAATCTCTGGACCTGGGTCGCCTGGATGGGGCTCGTCGCGGTGCTGCTGGTGGTGTGGCGGCCGTTCGTGTGGGAGGGGATCGTCGTGGCCGGGGCCAACGTGGCCATGGGGTTTGTCGCCCTCCCGGTGTGGCGCCAGCTCGCCCCCTATCAGCAGAACCGGCTGCTCACGTTTCTCAATCCCGAAGTGGATCCCCAGCGGGCCGGGTACCACGCGATTCAGTCCAAGGTGGCCATCGGCTCCGGCGGCTGGTTCGGGAACGGCTACCTCGACGGGCCCCAGAAGCGCCTGGCCTTCCTCCCCGAACAGCACACCGATTTCATCTTCGCCGTCCTGGGCGAGGAGCTGGGCTTCATGGGGGTCCTGCTGGCCCTGGTGTTGTTCTTCGCGTTGTTCACGGTTCTGGTCCGGATCGCCCGGCGGTCCACCGATGCCTTCTCGAGCCTGATGGTCTTCGCGATCCTGGGCCTCCTCTTTACCCATGTCTTCGAAAACGTGGGGATGACCGTCAACGTGATGCCCATCACCGGGATTCCCCTGCCGTTTTTCTCCTACGGGGGGTCCTTCGTGCTGGCCACTTCGGTGGGGATCGGGCTGTGCCTGCGGGCCGCATGGGACGCCCGGCTCGGAGGCTATCTCGATATATAGCAATGTCTTAGGAGAAGGGGCCTAGCGCGGAATCGGGTGGGGACCCAAATTGGTTGGTCAGTTGAGACCTGTCCCAGACCTCCTCAACACATCCTCGATCCCCTATGGCAGTCATGGCATGGTTCAAGAAAGAGAGGAAGCCCCGACAGTCGGTTCGGGAGCGCCTCGAGATCCCGCCGGACGCTTGGGAGAAGTGTGACCAATGCGGTCACGTGGACATCCGGGAGAAGTTTGAAACCGCCCTTAACGTCTGCCCCGAGTGCGGGCACCATCGCCGTTTCTCCGCTGAGGAGTACATCGAACTCCTCACCGACGAAGGGACCTGGCGGCCGTTGTATGCCAACCTCCGCTCCGCCGATCCGCTCCATTTCGAACACTATACCGAACGGCTCGCGGCGGCGTACCGAAAGGCCGGGCACTCCGACGCGATCTTCACGGGCACCGGCCGGCTGGAGGGGAGCCCGCTGCACCTCGGCGTCATGAACTTCAAGTTCATGGGCGGCTCCATGGGGTCGGTGGTGGGTGAGAAAATCAGCCGGCTGGCGCGACGATCCGCCGAGAAGCGGGTCCCGATGGTCCTGGTCTGCACCTCGGGTGGCGCCAGGATGCAGGAAGGGGTTTTCTCCCTCATGCAGATGGCCAAGACCTCTGCCGCCATCGCCCAGCTGTACCAGCTTTCCGTTCCCTACATCAGCATCCTCACCAATCCCACCACCGGTGGTGTCTCCGCCAGCTTCGCCATGCAAGGCGACGCGATCCTCGCGGAGCCCGGTGCGGTGATCGGCTTTGCCGGCCAGCGGGTCATCAAGCAGACCATCGGTCAGGACCTGCCGGAAGGATTCCAGACGGCGGAGTTCCTGCTGGAAAAGGGCCAGCTGGATGACGTGGTTCCCCGTGGCTCGCTCCGGGAAACCACCGCCCGGCTTCTCCGCCATATGCGGGGCCAGCGGATGGCGGAGGAGAACGGGGAGTAGGGACGCAGAGGCCTTGCCAGCGGCGCCCAGCAATGGACGGGGAGCTCTCGAACGGAGCTCCCCGTTGTTATGCTGGGCCTGCGAGCGGCGCGACGGTGTGGTCCCGGTGCCGTGTGGCGGGACCTCCGCATGGGAGGTAGCTTGGTTCCGGTCGGGCGATGCGGCCCGACCGCCAGCCTGACCATCCAACCACCCCTTCCGCCCTGTGCCCCTCTCCTACCAGTCCGCGCTGGATTTTCTCTATCCCCGGACCACCACCATCAAGTTCGGGCTGGAGACCACGGGCGAGTTGCTGGCCGAGCTCGGTGGCCCCGACGCGCTGTATCCGACGATTCACGTGGGCGGGACCAACGGCAAGGGCAGCGTCTCCACCCTGATCGCCGCCGCACTCCAGGCACGCGGACTCAAGGTAGGGCTGTACACCTCCCCCCATCTCGTTTCGTTCCGGGAGCGCATCCTGGTCAACGGCGCCCCGATCTCCGAGGCGGCGGTGGCCGCGTGGACCGAGCGGCTGATGCCGCTCATCCGGGCGCGGCAGGCGACTTTTTTCGAGGCGACGACGGCCATTGCGCTGGCCGACTTCGCCGCCCGGGGGGTGGACATCGCGGTGGTGGAGGTGGGGCTCGGTGGCCGGCTGGACAGCACCAACGTGCTCTCGCCGCTGGTGAGCGGAGTGACCAAGATCGAGAAAGACCACATGAAGTACCTTGGCGATACCCTGGAGCTGATCGCCCTGGAGAAGGCGGGGATCGCCAAGCCGGGCGTGCCGTTCGTCATCGGGGAGACGCGCCCCCGGCTGGTGCAACTGCTTCGCCAGGCCGCGCTCGCGGCGGGAGCCCGGCCGGGTGTCCTCCCGGGACAGGTGCGCTGGCCGGGAGCCTTGGCGCTGCAGGGGCCGCACCAGCGCCGCAACGCCGCCATCGCCCGGGCGATGCTGCTCGCCCTCCCGGTGCCATACCGGCCCACCGAGCAGGAGATCGCCGACGGCTTCTCCTGCGCCCGGAACCCCGGCCGGTTCGACCGCCGGGGCAAGTGGGTCTTCGACGTCGCCCACAACCCCGACGGCATGCGCGCGCTGGTGGCGTCGCTCACGAGTGCCGGCCTCCCCCGGCCGATCCACGCGCTGGTCTCCATCCTGGGCGACAAGGCCTGGCCGGAGATGCTGGTCCGGCTGGACGCCGGCATCGACCGCGGCGTGCTCACGGTAGCCCCGACTGCCGAGGGGCGCGGCTGGGACATGGAGTGGCTCCAGCGCTGGCTCCGGGACCCCCATCGTCCCCCCGCGCACGCGGCCTGGTCCCTGCTACCCGATTTCCAGGAAGCGCTCACGGAGGTGCAGCGGGAGGCCGGGACGGTACTCGTCACCGGCTCCTTCCACACCGTGGGCGACGTCATGGCCGCGCTGGGGATGGAGCCGTAGGGCGATTGCCCGATCGCCTTCATCCCGCCCCCCCGCTAGTCCCTCACCCCCCGCCGTAGCTAGATTCTCCCGTCTATGCACACCCAGCCCCTGCCGGGCTTTCGGGACTTCTATCCTGCCGAATTCGCCTTCCGCGCACACCTCTTCGATACCTGGCGCCAGGTGTGCCGGCGCTACGGCTTCGAGGAGTTCGACGGGCCGCCCCTCGAACCGCTGGAGCTCTATACCGCCAAGAGCGGGGATGAGATCGTGGGGCAGCTGTATCACTTCACCGACAAGGGCGGGCGCGAGGTCTCCCTGCGGCCGGAGCTGACCCCGACCCTGGCGCGCATGGTGGCCGCCCGGGCGGGCGGGATGAAGAAGCCGATTCGCTGGTACTCCATCGGGCAGATGTTCCGCTATGAGCGGCAGCAGCGCGGCCGGCTGCGGGAGTTCTACCAGCTCAACTGCGACCTGATCGGCGAGAGCGGCCCGCTGGCCGACGCCGAACTGATCGCTCTGGCGGTGGACCTGATGCGGGCCTTTGGGCTGGGCGCCGGCGAGGTCCGGGTCCGGCTCTCCGACCGCCGGGTGCTGCAGGCGCTGCTCCGCGGTGCGGGGGTCACCGAGGACCTGCTGTCGGCGGCCTACGGCGTCATCGACAAGCTCGAGCGGATGAAGCCCGAGCACGTCGCGGAGATCCGCGAGGGACGCGACGCCCGCTTCGGCGGGACCGGCCGGGGAATCTTGGAGGTCGCAGGGCTGCGTGGCTGGCCGTCGGTCGAGTCCGCCCTGGCCCGGGTGGAGGGCGGCGCTGACGCCGGGACATCGCTCGCCGCGGTGCTGAAGGCCCTCGAGGCGATGGGGCTCGAGGAGTACGTCGATGTGGACCTGAGCGTGGTCCGCGGGCTGGCCTACTACACCGGCACGGTGTTCGAGCTGTTCGACGCCGGCCGCTCGCTGCGGGCCATCGCCGGCGGTGGCCGATACGACGAGCTGCTCAAGCTGCTCGGTGGCACCGACCTGCCAGCGGTCGGCTTCGCTATCGGCGACGTGGTGCTGGGTGAGCTCCTCAAGGAGCGCGACCTCCAGCCGCCGGTGGCAGGTGCCATTGACCTGTTCGTGGCCGGGGTGGGGGCGGACGACCTGCCCCACGTGCTGCGCCTGGTCCACGAACTCCGGGATGCCGGGATCCGGGTCGAGTTTGGGCTGCGCGACGACAGCCTTGGCCGCCAGCTCAAGCTGGCCGATACCCGCCAGGCGCGGCTGGCGGTGGTCATCGGCCCCGACGACCGGGCGCGGGGTGAGGTACAGCTGAAGGACCTGCGGGAGAAGCAGCAGCACCCGGTGAAGCTGGGCGACCTGGTGCAGGCGGTGAAGACCCGGGTCACCGCGGACCACGAATAGCGCACAGCGCACAGCACTCGAACCAGCGACCGAGCGAGCCCCACGCCCCAATGGCCGACGACAAGAAGCTCACCACCCGCGCCCAGGACTTCAGCGCGTGGTACAACGAAGTCATCATGCGCGCCGAGCTGGCGGACTACAGCCCGGTGCGCGGATGCATGGTCATTCGGCCCAACGGGTACGCCATCTGGGAGCAGATGCAGCGCGGCCTGGATGACATGTTCAAGGACCACGGCGTGCAGAACGCCTATTTCCCGCTGCTGATCCCGCAGAGCTTCCTCTCCAAGGAGGCGGAGCACGTCGAGGGGTTCGCGCCGGAGCTGGCGGTGGTCACCCATGGCGGGGGGAAGGAGCTGGACGAGCCGCTGGTGATCCGGCCCACCTCCGAGACCATCATCTACGCGATGTACTCGAAGTGGATCCAGAGTTACCGCGACCTCCCCATGCTGATGAACCAGTGGGCCAACGTGGTCCGCTGGGAGATGCGTACCCGGCTGTTCCTCAGGACGGCGGAGTTCCTGTGGCAGGAGGGGCACACCGCCCACGCCACCGAGGCGGAGGCGGAGGAATTCACCCTGAGAATTCTCCGCACCTACCGCACCTTTGCGGAGGAGTGGATGGCCATGCCGGTGATCACCGGCCGGAAGACCGACAGCGAGCGATTCGCGGGGGCGCTCCGCACCTACTGCATCGAGGCGCTGATGCAGGACAACAAGGCGCTGCAGGCCGGCACCAGCCACAACCTCGGCCAGAACTTCGCCAAGGCCTTCGACGTCACCTTCCAGGACGACCAGGGAGACCTGAAGCACGTCTGGAACACGTCGTGGGGAGTCTCCACCCGGCTGGTGGGCGCGCTGGTGATGACCCATGGCGACGACAACGGGGTGATCACGCCCCCCCGGCTGGCCCAGTACCAGGCGGTGGTGGTGCCGATCTACAAGAGCGACGAAGAACGGGCCACCGTGCTGGAGGCGGCGCACCTGGTCATGCGAGAACTCAAGACCGGCGGGATCCGGGCCCATCTCGACGCCCGGGAGGGGATCAAGCCCGGAGCCAAGTACTACGAGTGGGAGGGCCGGGGCGTGCCGTTCCGGCTGGAGGTCGGCCCGCGGGACGTGGCCGCCGGCCAGGTGATGCTGGCGCGGCGGACCGGCGGCAAGAAGACGCCGTTCATGACCCAGGGGCTGGTGCACACACTCCGGCTGGAGATGGACGCCATGCAGCAGGACCTGCTGGAGGCGGCCCGCGCCCGGCGGGAGCAGCATAGCATTCGCGGTGTGACCAAGGGCTCCTTTCTCGATTTCCTGGAGCGAGATGGCGGCTTTGCATTCGGGGGCTGGTGCGGCGACGGGAAGTGTGAGGCGGACATCAAGGAGCAGACCAAGGCCACGATCCGCTGCCTGCCGGACGAGGAGTTCCGCTCCCCGGAGGCTCCGGCCCGCTGCATGTGGTGCGACCGTCCCGCGACATCGGAGGCCGTGTGGGCGAGAGCGTACTGACCCCGGCGGTGCACCGGGGCGACTCGGCGGCCCGGCAGGAGGCGCTGTTCCAAGCGGCCGGCCTGGAACGGAAGAAGGCGCTGCTCCATTTCGGCGGCGCGTCGCTCAGCGCCATCGCCCGGCGGGTGGGGACCCCCGTGTACGTGTACAACGCCGAGGTGATCCGGCGGCAGTATCAGCGGCTGGATGCCGCCCTGAGCGCGGTGTCGCACCGGATCTGTTTTGCCGTCAAGGCCAACAGCAACCTGGCGGTGCTCCGGGTGTTCCATGATCTCGGCGCCGGCGCCGACATCGTTTCGGGGGGCGAGCTGCAGCGGGCGCTCGCCGCCGGGTTCCCCGGCGACCGGATCGTCTTCAGCGGCGTCGGCAAGTCGGCGGTGGAGCTGGAGGCGGCGCTTCGGGCCGGGGTAGGGCACATCCATCTTGAGTCCGCCGCCGAGCTGGGCCGGCTGATCACCATTGCTGACCGCCGGGCCAAGAGCGTATCCCTCGGTATCCGGGTCAATCCCGATGTCACCGCCGAGACGCACCCGTTCATCGCCACCGGGCAGGGGGGCATCAAGTTCGGGGTGCCGTTTGACCAGGTGCTGGAGCTGGCCCGGGCGGTGCACGCCCACCCGCGGCTGACCCTCGATACCATCGCGATGCACATCGGGAGCCAGATTCTTGACCCGGAGCCCTACCGCGAAGGGGTGACCAAGCTGGTGGGGCTGGTGCGGGAGCTCCGGGCGGCCGGGATCGACACCCTCCGCAACCTCGACATTGGCGGGGGGCTCGGCATCCGCTACAAGGACGAGACCCCGCTCGATCCCGAGCGCTTTGTGCAGGCGGTGCTGCCGCTGGCCCAGGAGACCGGCCTGTCGCTAGTGCTGGAGCCGGGGCGGTACCTGGTCGGGAGCGCCGGGCTGCTGCTGACCACCGTGCTCTCGCGCAAGCACTCCGGGGGCAAGGAGCTGGTACTGGTGGACGCCGGGATGAACGACCTCGTCCGGCCCAGTCACTATATGGCCTGGCACGAGATCGTCGAACTGGAAGCCAAGGGCCGCGACGAGATCCCCGTGGATGTGGTGGGTCCGGTCTGCGAGACCGGGGACTTTCTGGCCCGCGACCGCTCCCTCCCGGGGGTGGAGGCCGATGAGCGCCTCGCGGTACTGGGTGCCGGGGCCTACGGCTTCGTGATGGCCTCATCCTACAATTCCCGTCCCCGCCCCGCGGAAGTACTGGTGGACGGCGGCCGCTGGGCCGTGGTGAGACCGCGGGAAAAAGTGGAGGAGCTGTACGCCACGGAGACCGCGGAGCCCAAATGGGAAGGGTGAGGGCCGGACCAACCTCTCCCGGCCCCGGCCCGGTGTCTCTGCGCCTGCACACCTTCAACCGAATCGCTCGTGACCACTGACCATCCCGATGGCATTCTGATCATCGACTTCGGCTCCCAGTACACCCAGCTCATTGCGCGGCGGGTGCGGGAGGCGCACGTCTACTGTGAGATCCACCCACCGTCGCGGACGGTGGAATGGATCCGCGGCTGGAAGCCCCGGGGCATCATCCTCTCCGGCGGGCCCAACTCGGTCTACGGCGAGAACGTGCCCACCGCCGAGCCGGCGTTGCTGGAGCTGGGCACGCCGGTGCTGGGGCTCTGCTACGGGATGCAGCTCCTGGCGCAGCTTTCCGGCGGCAAGGTGCAGCGGGCCGACCGGCGCGAGTACGGCCGGGCCATGGTGGAGGTCAAGGGTGGCCGCCTGTTCCGCGGCTTTGGGGCGGGAGAGGAGACCCCGGTCTGGATGAGTCACGGCGACCACGTGGACACCGCACCGGAGGGCTATACCGTCACCGCCTCCAGCAGCAACGCGCCGGTCTCCGCCATGGAGCACCGCACCAAGCCGATCTACGGCGTGCAGTTCCACCCCGAGGTGGCGCACACCCCGCGGGGCGGGGAGATGCTCAACAATTTCCTGTTCGAGATCTGCGGCTGCGCACCGGACTGGACGCCGGGTCACTTCGTCGAGGGAGAGATCGCCCGCATCCGCGAGTTCACCGGACCCAGCAAGCGGGTGATCTGCGGGTTGTCGGGCGGGGTGGACAGCTCGGTCGCCGCGGTGCTGGTGCACCGGGCGGTTGGCGACCGGCTCACCTGCATCTTCGTGGATCACGGACTGCTCCGGCTGCACGAGCGGGAACAGGTGGAGCAGACCTTCCGCCGCCACTATGGCATCGATCTCCGGGTGGTGGACGCCGGCGACCGGTTCCTCGCCGACCTCGCCGGTGTGACCGATCCCGAGATCAAGCGCAAGCGGATCGGCCACGCCTTCATTGATGTCTTTGAGCAGGAGGCCCGCAAGGTCGGCAACGATGTCGGGTTTTTAGTGCAGGGGACGCTCTATCCCGACGTGATCGAGTCCATGTCGCCGCTGGGCGGCCCGTCGGTGACCATCAAGACCCACCACAACGTGGGTGGACTCCCCGAGAAGCTGCCCTTCAAGCTGATCGAGCCGCTGCGCGAGCTGTTCAAGGACGAGGTGCGTCAGGTGGGCCGGGAGCTGGGCCTGCCGGAGGAGATGGTCGGCCGGCATCCGTTCCCGGGGCCCGGGCTCGCCATCCGTATCCTGGGCGAGGTGACCCGCCCGCAGCTGGACACCCTGCGCAAGGCGGACCACATCTACATCGAGGAGATCCGCGCCGCCGGTCTCTACGACGAGATCTGGCAGGCGTTCGCCGTGCTGCTCCCCATCCGCTCTGTCGGCGTCCAGGGCGACGAGCGCAGCTACGACCAGGTGGTGGCCCTGCGCGCCGTGACCAGCCGCGACGGCATGACCGCCGACTGGTATCCCTTCCCGCCCGAGGTCATGGCCCGGATCTCAAACCGGATCGCCAACGAGGTCAACGGCGTCAACCGGGTGGTCTACGATGTGAGTTCCAAGCCGCCCGCGACGATCGAGTGGGAGTGAGGGCTCCGAGACAGAGGTTGGGGGGACTCCTGACGAAGGCGTCCTGCTGACGGAAGGTCGGGGAGCCGGCAAGCGAACGCGGGATCTCCAGGCCCCGAGCCTCGAGATCCCTCGCCTTTTCGGGGCGGGCCGGGTGAGCCCTACCGTCGCCGCGCCACCGGGCGGATCGGCTTCCCCTCGCGCTGCACCAGGCCAGGCCAGTTGCCGTCGGCCTTGATCAGGTTGCCGGCCACGTCCTCATGCCACAGCCTCCAGGCCTTGGCGTTGTGCTGCAGGACCAGTCGCCCGTCCAGGATCTCGAACCACTCCGGCCCGATGTCCGAGACCTTGTTGATGGAGGCCGCATAGCCGCAGTACCCGCCGAACTGGGGCTCGTAGCGCATCGGCTCGGCGTCGAACATCGCCTTGTGTTCCGCGCTGGCGAAGTGATAGATCCCGCCGTGGTAGCCGGAGCGGAAGCGGCTGTCGCCCTTGACTGCCTTGTTGTCGGTGAAGTACGCCACCGGGTCGTAGCCCTTGAGTGCCACGCCCTGGTCGTCCACGTTCACCAGCACCCGC
Source organism: uncultured Gemmatimonadaceae bacterium (assembly GCA_964449145.1). Lineage (GTDB taxonomy): Bacteria > Gemmatimonadota > Gemmatimonadetes > Gemmatimonadales > GWC2-71-9 > JADJOM01. The sequence continues at coordinate 119,681 of CAYUYF010000004.1, forward strand.
GGCCCGTCCCCGGCCGCCGATTCCGCCCGCCCACTGGTACATGCCGCCAGCAGTGCCAGCGGGAGTACCCGCACCATCTGCCTGATAACTCCCATTGCCCAGTCCCCGCTTGAGTTGGACCGGCCGAGTCACCCCGACCGGGGTGCCTGGCCTGGTCTGTTGGTCTCGGCTCGGGAACGCCAGGCCGGTCGCCGAGGTTCCCCGGGCGCCAGCGTCCGAAAACGCGACCGGTCGGCGCGGGGAGGGTTGCGTCAACGGGCGGTCGTCGCATCCTTGAGGCGAGCCGGGGACGGGACACCCAGTGACCCGACGCGCATCAACCTCCTTGGAGATCGCCATGACTGGACTTCGCGTACTCGCCACGGTTGCGCTCGCGGCCCTGCTGCCGCAGCAGCTCCAATCCCAGGACGACCACGCGCACGATCATGCCGCCGGGGAACAGATCGGCCGCGTGGCCTTCCAGTCGAACTGTGCCCCTGCTGCCGGCCAGGAGCTGGGCCGGGCGATGGCCCTGATGCACTCGTTCTGGTACGAGGAGGCGGAGAAGAGCTTCGGCGCCGTCATCCGCGCCGACGGCTCCTGCGCGCTTGGCTACTGGGGCCGGGCCCAGAGCCGGCTGCACCCCCTGTGGGCGCCGCCCTCGCCGGCCGAATACGCGGCGTCGCTGCAGGACGCGGCGCAGGCGGTCCAGCTCAGCAGGCCGGGGACTCGGGAGCGGGACTACGCCGATGCCGTGTCCGCCTTCTTCATGTCCGCCTCGGACACCCGGCCCCATGCGGCCCGGATCCGGGCCTGGTCCGAGGCGATGGGGCGCCTCGCTACCCGTCAGGCGCAAGATGAGGAGGCGCAGATCCTCCACGCTCTCTCGCTGCTGGCGGTGGGGCAGATCGAGAGCAGCGACACCACCCTCGCCAACCAGCGGCGCGCCGCGGCGATGCTCGAGCCGATCTTCGCCCGGCGGCCCGATCATCCCGGCCTGGCCCATTACCTGATTCACGCATTCGACTCCCCGGCGCTGGCGCCGCTGGCCGAGCGGGCCGCCCTGCGCTATGCCGGCATCGCGCCGGCGGTGCCGCACGCCCAGCACATGCCGTCCCACATTTTTGTCCGGCTCGGCCGCTGGGACGAGGCGATCGCCTCCAACCTCCGGTCTGCCGAATCGGGCCGGGCGTTTGAGCTGCGGGAGGGCTGGGACGCCGTCTGGGACCAGCGGATCCATGCGTGGGACTACCTGGTGTACGCCTACCTGCAACTGGGCCGGGAAGCGGAGGCGCGTGATCTGGTCCGGCAAGCGTCGGAGGTGACCCGGGTCCGTCCAGAGGGCAGCCTGATCAACGACTACAGCCTGGCGGCCATGCCCGCGCGGTATGCCCTGGAGCGGAATCGGTGGGATGAGGCGGGGGCGCTGGCGGTCCGGCCGGCGCCGGCATGGAGGGCCGCTGAAGGCATCACCTATTTTGCCAAGGCGCTGGGCGCCGCCCGCCGGGGCGACCGGGCGGCCGCCGGGCGAGCCATCGCAGCGCTGAACGACGTCGAACAGAAGCTGGTGGAAACCGGCGGGGTGCAGACCTACTGGGCCGGACAGGTCCGTATCCAGCGGCTGGCCGCGTCCGCATGGCTCTCGCTGCTTCAGGGCGACAGCACCGCGGCCCTGCAGCAGGCCCGCGAGGCCGCCGATATCGAGGACCGGACAGAAAAGCATCCAGTGACTCCCGGAGCGGTCCTCCCGGCGCGGGAGCTCTACGGCGACCTGCTGCTGGAGATGGGGCGTCCCCGAGAGGCGATCGCTGCCTACGAGAGCACGCTCGCCCGGCAGCCCGGCCGGGCCCGGGCGGCGGCGGGGCTGCTTCGGGCCCGCCAACTCGCCGGGAGGTAGTGCCCGGCCTGCTGGGATCGGTCTGGGATGGGTTCGGAACTCCAACCGAAACGAGGGATCTCCCGGCCGGTGTCCGGGAGACCCCTCGGTGCTCCCGCACCCCGCGGCTCGCTGCAAGCCGATACCAGCCGCTTCGCTACACCCCCTTCTCCCCCAGCAACGCGAAGAACTCCTCCGCCGTTGTCACCCGCGCGAGCCGATCCGTCACGTCCGGCTCCTTGGCAAAGGTGGCGATCTTGCCCAGGACCGGCAGATACTGGTTGCTCACCTCGATGGGCGGTGCCACGATCATGAAGAAGTGGTGCACCGGCCGGTCGTCCACGGCCCGCCACGCGATGCCGGCAGGCGAGTAGCCGTACGCCAGGCGCAGGCGGCTCACCACCAGGGAACGCCCGTGGGGAATAGCGATCCCCCGGCCCACCCCAGTCGAGCCGAGCTCCTCCCGGCGCCGGAGTACCCGGAGCAGGACCTGGACCGAGCGCTCGTCGAGAGCGAGGTGCCCCGCCAACTCGGGAAGCACGGCATCGGGAGTGGTGGCCCGAAGCGGCAGGACGAGGGCGGAGGGTTCATAGAAGTCGCGAAGGCGCATGACGGCGGTAGCTTACCCGCGGCCGGGTCGAGTGTCAAAGGGGTGTGCTCCATTGCGCGCGGAAGGGGGCCGCGCGGCCTCGGTGCGCCCCTGCTGGCCACCTTCGCACGGCTGGTGGTCTTGGCGCTGCCGGAGTTCGGCGGGGCGACGGTGGCCGGTCCCAAATAGCGGGGATTCAGGCCGGCTCTTTTCTAGCTGGGCCCGGGCTCGTATCTTTGTGCCCGTGAAGCAGTTGCCATACTACCCCTCGTCCCGCCCCGCGTTGCTCCTGGCCCCCATGGCGGGCGTCTCGGAGGCCCCGTTCCGGCAGATCTGCCGGGCGATGGGTGCCGACGTCGTTCTGTCCGAGTTCCTCAGCAGCGAAGCCATCCGCCGGCGCATCCGGAAGACCCTCGAGGGTGCCGACTTCGAGCCGCAGGAGCGGCCGATCGGCATCCAGATCTACGGCGCCGACCCCGCCGCCATGGCCGAGGCGACCGCCCTCATCACGGAACACTACCGGCCCGAGTTCATCGACATCAACTTCGGCTGCCCGGTCAAGAAAGTCGTCCAGCGCAACGGTGGCTCGGGCTGCCTGCGCGACATGGACCTCGTCGGCCAGATCATCCGCGCCTGCGTCGCCGCCACCCACCTGCCGGTGACCGTCAAGACCAGGAGCGGCTGGAACGACCAGACCCGCGACCCGGTGGCTATCGCCCTCCGCATGCAGGAGGCAGGGGCCCGCGCCTTCACGCTTCACGCCCGCACCCGCACCCAGATGTTCTCGGGGAAGGCCAGCTGGGATGAGATCGCGCGGGTGGTGGAGGCCCTGGAGATTCCGGTTCTCGGCAACGGCGACATCCAGACCGCCGAGGATGTGGTCCGCATGGTGGAGCACACCGGCTGTGCCGGGGTGATGGTGGGCCGCGGCGCCTTCGGCAATCCGTGGCTCTTCCGGGATGCCGCAGAACTCCTTGCCGGCCGGCCGCACCCGGCGGCGCCCGGCGCCGCCGAGCGCTTCCAGGTCGCGCTGGAGCACGCCCGGCTGGCGCTCCGGCTCCAGGGAGACGGTCGCAAGACGGTCATCGAGTTCCGCAAACACTTCGGCTGGTACACCAAGGGATTGCGCAACGCCAGCGAGCTGCGCGGCCGGCTCTTCCAGGTGGAAACCATGGCGGCCGCCGAGGCCCTCTTCAGCGACTATCTCGCCACCGCGCAGGCCACCGCCGAGGTGGCGTGACGCCGGAACTGCTCGCCCGGCTGCTGAACGAAGTGGCCGCTGGGCAGCTGTCGCCGGTGCAGGCGCTTGAGCGATTGCGGCACTTTCCCACTGAGCAGCTCCCCTTCGCGCAGCTGGATCATCACCGCGCCCTCCGGCAGGGCCACCCCGAAGTGATCTTCTGCGAGGGCAAGACCGTCGAGCAGGTGCTTGCGATCGGGGAGCGGCTGGCGGAGGCGTCCGGAGGCTTCTTCGGAACCCGGGTGGCGCCGGCCCAGGCCGAGGCCTTGGGGAGCAGGTTCGGCGAACTCGAGTGGAACACCCTGGCCCGGACGGTGCTGGTGCGTCCCGCCGGGCTCCGCCCGGTGTCCCGGGGGACTGTGCTGGTGGTGTCGGCCGGCACCAGCGATCTGCCGGTTGCGGAGGAGGCGGCGGTCACCGCGGACGTCCTCGGGCTGGGCGTGGCGCGCCTGAGCGATGTCGGCGTGGCCGGTATTCACCGTCTGCTCAACGCCGGGGAGCAGCTCCGGTCCGCCGATGTGGTGATCGTGGTGGCGGGCATGGAAGGGGCGCTCCCCAGCGTGGTGGGCGGGCTGGTGGAGCGGCCGGTGATCGCCGTGCCCACCAGCGTGGGGTATGGCGCTGCCTTCGGCGGGCTTGCCGCGCTGCTGGCGATGCTCAATTCCTGTGCGGCGGGGGTCTCGGTGATGAACATCGACAACGGCTTCGGCGCGGCGATGGCCGCCGGCCGCATCCTCCGGGTCCGGGCCTAGTGCTGCGGACCGTGGTGCAGACCGCCGAGCCGCCCTTTCGGTGGCTCGACCTCGTGGGGCCTTCGCGACAGGACCTGGAGGAGGTGGCTCGGCAGTTCGGACTCACCGCCCATGCGGTGCAGGACTGCCTGGACCCGGAGCACCTGCCCAAGTCCGAGCGGGCCGAGGGCACTGGGTTCGTGATCCTGCGGGCCCACGACGAAAAGGCACCGTCGGGGGCGGACTCGGTGCAGGCGTTTACGCGCAAGGTGGCGGTGTTCTGGGGGCGGGACTTCCTGATCACGATCCACCGGAAGGACCAGCACTATCTCAGCGAACTGATCCGGGTCTGGCAGCAGGGCCGGCCGGGACTGCACCCCGGCGACCCCATTCCCCAGCTCCTGGCGGACATCACCAACGCCGTGGTGCAGACCTACGAGCCGCCGCTCGACATGGCCGAGGCCGAGCTCGATCGATACGAAGGGGAGCTGCTGCGCGACCACGATGTCGCGGTGCTGCTCCAGAACCTGTACACCATCAAGCGACGGGTGGGGCTCACCAAGCGGCTGCTGTGGAGGACGCTCGGCATCTGCGCCCGTCTCCCCAATGGGGGGGAGCGTGGTACCGCCCTCCTGCAGGATCTCAAGGAGAACACCGAGAGCATGCACTTCTACGCCGACGAGCTGTTCGAGGACGTGACGAACCTGCTCAGCATGCAGATTCAGCTTGCGGCGCATCGCACCAACGAAGTGGTACAGGTCCTCACGATCTTTTCGGCGTTCTTCCTGCCGCTCACGTTCATCGTGGGCATATACGGGATGAACTTCGAACATATGCCGGAGCTGCCCCAGCCCTGGGGCTATCCCGCCGCGTGGCTCCTGATGGCCGGAGTCTCGCTCGGGATCTGGCTCTGGTTCCGTCGCCGGGGGTGGCTATGACCGCGATCGGGTGGCTGGTGGGCGGAATGGTGGCTGGCGCCGCCGGGGCGCTGATCTGGAACCGTCGGCCGCAGGCCGAGTCGACGGGGCAGGGTGCGGACCCGGCGCTGGTGCCGCAGCCCGCCATCCGCTGGCTTCGGGAGGCGCATCAGGCCACGGGCGTGTGGGTCTCGGAGGGGCACGTCAGTCCGGAGCAGGAGTCCCGCTGGCTCCGGGCGTTCGCCCCCGAGGCCTCACGCGATCTGGCCCGGGCGGTGGAGGAACGACTCTCGGCGCTGCGAACCCAGGCGGCTTCCGGGGCGGAGCGGTTGGAGGCCGGCACCCTCCTGTATGCTGCGGCGAGCGGGCTGGCGGCGGGGATGCTGCTGCCGCCGGACACGGCTCCCGAGGCGCTCAAGGCGGCGGGCGAGGACCTGGTGGCGCTGCTCGATGGCCTGGCCCGCAAGCCGCTGCTGGATGCCGTGACCGACGAGGGCCCGGTGGAGTCACTTGGCAGCATCGGGCTCCGCCTGGCCTACCAGCTGGAGCGGGTCCTCAACGCCGAGGTGATCGTGGCGGTGGAACTGGGCGGGCAGGTACGGGTGATCGGCACCTCGGGACGCGCCGACCGACGCCTGCTGGAGTGCCTGGCGCAGCCGGGCAGCCCCATCTTCCAGGTGGCCACCGGCGAGGTGCCGTCGCTGACGAGCATCGCCGACCCGCTGGGCGGCATCGTGCACGACCGGCGCAGCCACTTCAGCCCGGCAATCATCTACCCCATCACCTATACGGGGGACACCGTGGGCGCGGTGGCCTTCTGGACCGACGATGACAGCGAGCCCATCGGGCCGGTGATCGCGGAGGTGCAGGACGCGCTCCACAACGCCGGCCCCAGGATGATGCGGGCCCGGAAGCTGGAGGAGATGGGCACCGCCGCGGTGACCGATCCGCTCACCGGACTCCGCAATCGCCGCGGACTGGAAGACATGATCCACAAGGCCGGGGTCAATCAGGGCACGCTCATATACGCCGACTTTGACAAGTTCAAGCTGCTCAACGACACCTTGGGGCACCACGCCGGCGATGCCGCTCTGGTGCACTTCTCCCGGTTGGTCCACGACATGATCCGGGGCGGGGACGTGGCCGCCCGGATCGGGGGGGAGGAGTTTGCGATCTGGCTACCCGGCGCCTCGATGGTCTATGGCGCCAAGGTGGCCGACCGCATCCGCATCAAGCTCGGCACGGCCCCGTGGGACTGGCAGGGCCGGTCCTGGCCCCTCTCGGCGAGCTTCGGTGTGGCGGCGATGCCGGACACCTCACGGAGCCTCGACAACCTGCCCGCCCAGGCCGATGCCGCGCTGATGGAGGCCAAACGCTCGGGCCGCAACCGCGTGGAGACGGCGAGGCCGTTATAGGCGGTTAGGCGGTCGTGAGCCTCCGGACCGCCCCACCGCCACATCCGGCCCGGAACCTGCTATATTTGAGGTCCACCCGGGGGCGACTGGCTTCGACGGGTTGGTTGAACGAATGGTTGCGTGCCCAGGTCCAGGTTCCTGGTTAAACCGTCTGGAAAATTTCAACTGCCAACTCTGAATTGGCGATGGCTGCGTAAGCTGAGCTTCTAGCTCGCTTTTCGCTCCACTGATGAATGGGGCCCGTCCGGGGCGTCACCATCAGTAGCAAACCGGACTAGTGGCTGCCGGGGGCCCCGACGGCAGCCGCGAGATCTCAGGGGATAGAGTCTGGGAGGGCCGGTTCGGCGCCAGCCCAGATCGACGCGAAGAGCCGAGCCTACGCACGTAGGAACTGTCCCGGATACCTTCGCGGACGAGGGTTCGATTCCCTCCGCCTCCACTCTGAACACGTTTCACAGCAGTCCAGCGGCGCCCTGAAAGGGGCGCCGTTTGGCGTTTCCCCCCTTGGGAGAGCACCCTACAGCACCGCGGCCGACCCCTTGGGATCGGCCGTGGTGTTTCGCCGGCTCGTCGCTCGGCGGTTTAGCGCCGTGGAGCGCGGAAGTCGAGGCCCACCGTGGTCCGCCCGTCTCCGGTGGGCGTCTGCAGCAGCGCCAGCGCCTGGTGCTTGAGCGCGAACATCCGCGCGATCCCCTCGGTCAGCTTGTCCCGGTGGCCCCGGAAGGCCCGCTCGAGTGCGGTCAGCAGCTCGCCATAGCCGCGGCCAAACGCCTCCAGCGCCGCACGGGTCTCTGAGCCGCGGGGATAATCGCCGGCCTTGGTGTTGGGACGGATGGGATACACCGCCCGGTAGTCCACTGGGAGCCTGCCGCCCCTCGGTCCGGTCGCGGCGGTGTCGTGCCGCGTGTACCGTCTCCCCTTGAGAATCTCCATGTAGCGGTAGTAGTGCGCCACTTCCTGGCCACCCCCCTCGCCCAGGATCCGGTGATCCCGGTCGAAGATGCCGTGGTGCGCACCCTCGCCCTGTTCCACGATCTCGGCGATGGCGCGGTGGGCGGTGTCACGGTTGGTGACCACCACGATGCCCCCGGCGCCATAGTAGTCCTTGGGCCGGATCTGGCGGCGACGCTGGCCGGAAAAGACCCGGCGCTCCCCGAGGCGGTCGCACAGCCGGTCGATGGCGTCATCCACCGCAGCATAGAACTGACCGATAGTGTGAAAGTGCCCCGGCTCCGGACGCCCGCCCCTGGCCTCGGGCCGCTCGATCTGCAGGAACGTGCCGAGTGCCGCCTTTGAGAACCGTTCGATGCTGATCTCGAAGCGGTTGCCGCTGTGCGGCAGCCGGTGGGGGTAGCGGGGCACGAAGTCGGCGTGCGTCAGGCTGGGCTTCCCGCCGACCGCATTGAGCAGGTTCGCTGCCAGAGTGAGGTGCAGCATCTCCTCCAGCATCACGCCCCGGATGGTCTCCGCCGCCTCGTAGTTGTGGCCTTCCTTGATGGAGAGCCAGGCGGTGAAGTAGGGCGGGATGGTGGCGTGCTCCACTTCCAGCGCCATCTGGAGGTGGGCGCGCAGCGAGGCCAGCGAGTCGATGAGTGGCGCGGATCGGGCGCGGCGCGCGCGGGGGCGCGGCTTCCGGGCGGCGCGCTTGGCGTTGGCGCTCATGACAGCTCCCTCAGCATGGCCTCGGCGGCGCGCACCGAGAGGGCGGCCGCGGTGAGGGTCGGGTTCGCGGTGCCGATGGTGACCTGGTTGCCGGCGCCGACCAGGTAAAGGTTCGGGTGATCCCACGCCTTCATGTTGCGGTCGGTCACCGAGTCACGCGGGTTCGATCCCATGCGGTGGGTCCCCACGATGTGGCCGGAGCCCATGATGTTGTAGCCCTTGCCCTGGTATTCCACCCGCTGGTACCCCCCCGGCGCGGGGTTGGGGTAGACGGTGTGATCCTCGATCCCGGCATGCCGGGTGATCGTGGTCCACACCTTGTCCACCGCCGCCTGCGCACCCGCCAGCGAGTAGTCGTCGTAGTGGTACGACAGCACCGGCCGATGGTTCCCCAGGGCGTCGCGGACCTTCGGATCGATCGTCACCCGGTTGTCCCGCGACGGCAGCTGCTCGAACATGAACCCGATCTTGACCATGCGGGTCAGCTGGTCGGCCAGCCCGGCGCGGAGCGACCGTCCGTACTTCTGCTCGGCCAGGAGCGCGGCAAGCTGGGGGCCCGGCGCCCCGCTCCAGCCCCAGTTGGAGAGACTGGCGCGGAACGAGGCGTGCGCCTCGCGGAACTTGCCATCCCGCAGCGACTCGACCCCGCTGGTGGTGTCGGGGCCGCGGAACGGATAGACCGGCTCGGGCGAGAGGCCCCAGACATAGAGGTAGGGATGGTCCATCAGGTTGCGGCCCAGCTCGCCGCTGCCGTTGGCCGCCCCCGAGGCCAGCAGCAGGGTGGCGTTCTCGATGGGATTCGCCGCGAGGACCACCAGGGTGCCGTGTACGGTCTCCCGGGTGTGCTCGGGCGAGCCCGGCGAGGCATACCGCTTGTACTCAACCCCCGAGATCCGTCCGGAGGCGGGATCAATCAGCAGCTTCGACGCGACGCACTGGGTACGGATCTCGACATGCCGCGTCCGCGCCATGGTGGCCAGGGTCTTGAGGGCGCTGTACTTGGCCTGGACCGGGCAGAGGGGCATGCAGACCGAGTTGCCCTGGCAGCGCTGGCCCTCGTCCCGGTTGGAGACCGCCGGAACCGGATCGTAGCCATCGCCCAACTGGTACTTGGGGTTGGGCGTGGAGTTCCTCGCCACCGGGATGCTGATCACCCGGAGCGGATAGCGACCGCCGTGCAGGGCGACCGACTTCCCGTGCAGCTTCCGGTCGAAGAACTGGTCCACCATGCTCGGCGGCATCCGGTGCATCGGGTAGACGTAGCCCTTGGGGAACCAGACCCCGAAGAACCGCTGGTCCTTGACGTCGGCAGACACGCCCAGCTCCAGCTCGGCGCGCCGGTAGGCAGGCTCGAGGTCGTCGTAGCCGATGGGCCAGTCGCGGCCCTGGCCGTAGGTGGAGTGCATCCGGAAGTCGTTGGGGACCATCCGCATCGAGCTGCCCTGCCAGTGCAGGGTGGTGCCGCCCAGCATCCGGAGGTAGTCGCTCATGAAGTGCTGCGGCGTGTCGTATTCGTAGTACGGATCCGGGGCGTTGGGGATGCCGGGGGAGGGAGCCGCCTCGTTCCAGGGATAAGGTCCGTTGGGCATGCCGCGGACGCCTCCCTCGGTGTACAGCGTCTGCAGGTACCGGCGGTAGGTGGCCGGGTTCATGGCGCCCTCGATGCCGGCTTCGAGGATCAGGACCCGGTGCCCCGCCTGCGACAGGACTCGCGCCACCAGCGCGCCCGCCACCCCACCGCCGACGATGACCGCGTCGTAGTGCTCGCTCATCTCCCCTCCTTTCCCGCCCCGGCGGCATCGCCAAAGACCGGTGGAATGGACCAGCTGCCGAAGCCCGTGGGATTGGCCCCCGGGGGGTGCGCCCCGGCCGCCCGGTAGGCCAGCTGCCGGGTATAGGCCGCCGCCGACGGGACGATCGGGCTTCCCGGGACGGTGCCCTTTGGTGGCGTGACGTGGGTGAGGGTATACCAGGCGGGGGGAAGGGTCCAGAACCCCTGGTACCACAGCACGATGAGCGCCGTACAGACCGGCCAGAGGATCGGTGAGGCGATCACATCAACCCGCATCCGGTGATCGCGCGCCGTGCCGGCCTTGTGGCGCAGCACCTGCCGGGCGGTGGCGTACCACTGGGACGCCACCGCCTCGCCAACCTGCTGCTCCAGCAGCCTCTGGTAGTCATCCACGAGACCGGTGCCCTCAAGCTCCACGGCGGCATACCCGGTGAGTTCCGCCGAAAACTGCAGGAGGGTCTTCCGAGTGGCGTTCATGCGCCCCCCTAGCGGATCGGGTCGTGCAGCAGGGTGTGCCCGGAGGCCGCCGCCGGCGGGGATTCGTACAGCAGCACGCCGACCGCCTTGGGGTTCCCCTTGAACACCCCGGCCATCTGGCGCCGCATGAGGTGCTTGGCATCGCCAACGGTGAGCTGCACGGCACCCGGGGCCAGCGGGGCGGACGGCTTGTCACCGACGGGGGCGTTGAACCAGCTCTTGAAGACGCCGAAGATCACCCGGGCTGAGGTGACCATGTGCTTGCGGCCCTTGACCTTGAGGTTGGCGTAGGCGGGCACCGGGGAGAAGGCGGAGACACCCGGTGACGGCACGCCGGGGACGCTGGTGTTGACCTTGAGATCGAAGATGTACGGCAGCTGCGACTTGGGGGCGTTGGGTGTGGCGTAACAGCGGATCCACCAGCTCCCGACCCCGGGATCGTTCACGTCCGGCACCGCGAAGCTGAACGAGGCGACGAACTTGACTTCCCCGTACTTCTGGCTGCCGGCCTGGACGGCGGGAGGATTGTCGCAGGGCACGTTGATGCGGTAGTTGCCATAGGTCTTGGACTGGTCTCCGCCGGCCAGGTACTGCGCCACCGAGAGCGCCGGCTCGGTGCCGGCGCGGAAGCGCGGAAAGGCCACCACGTTGAACTCCACCTCGTCCACGTAGGACGAGTAGCTGCTGCCGAACCCGGCGTAGCGCTCGAAGTTCAGGTTCACCAGCGCCTTGCCATCGAAGATGCCGGGCTCCAGTCCGGTCCCCCTGAGCAGCGGGCGCACCACGCTGGCCGGGACGCTGAAAAACACCATGAGGGACTGGAGCGAGCCGTAATTGAAGTTGCCGAGCGGAGTGGTCTGCTGGGGCTTGGCGGGCATGAGTTCCTCCGGAGGGGGCGACGCGAGGGACAGGCTGGCGATAGTAACGCCCGATCCGGGTCATGTCCAGCAGCCAGCTTCATGAAAGCGCTGTTAGGCTCTGCCTCTCGGCCCCACGACAGTGCCTGAGCCGGCACGGGGAAGGTCGTGCCGGTGATCCAACGCGGACAGGTCAACCCGGTCGAACGAACCCGGCAACCCGCTCAAGGAACTCGACCTGGACAAACGGGTGTGGGCCGGTCGCGCTAGCGGCGCCGTGGCCCTGGACGAACAGCGCGCCATAATCCCGCTTGAAAGCCGTGAAGGCGGGGCCGGAGAGGTGGGCCTGGAACGCGGCCCAGTCGGCGTAACCTTCCACGAACACCACCTCACCGGGGCGTGGCGCCGGCTCCGACCCGGGAGCGGGAGTGGAGAAGTCCGGCAGATGCACGAGGTACAGGAGCGTGCCCGGCTCCGAGCTGACCTCGCCGGCCAGGCGCTGCAGGGCCGGGACCACGAGGTCTTCCTTGCCGGGTGTGATCCACCACTTGGCAATCAGCGAGATCATGGGATCGGTCCTCGTTGGAGCGCCGGGCCGGCGTGGGTTGGAGAGCTCGGTGACGGCCCGCCGGAGGGGCCGCCATCCGGGCAGGCATGGCGCAAGCTACTGCTGTCCGGGCATTGCTGAAACACCGCCTCGCGGCGTTCCGCCGCCATCCGGGGCAGGTGCTGGCCGGACGTGTTGGGGCCCCCTCTCTCGCGATTTCGGACCGGTATCCGCATCTTTCAAGGATGCCCGATCCATCCCCGCCTTCCGACCAACTGCGCCTCGTCAGGGAGGCACTGGCCGGCTCCTATGAAGTGGACCGCGAGCTCGGCAGCGGCGGCATGGCGACCGTATATCTGGCGAAGGACGTCAAGCATCATCGCCGGGTGGCCGTGAAGGTGCTCTCCCCGGCGCTGGCCTCGACCCTGGGCACGGAGCGCTTCACCCAGGAAATCAAGATCGCCGCCAGCCTGCATCATCCACACATCCTTCCCCTGCACGATTCCGGCGAGGCCAACGGGCTCTGGTACTTCGTCATGCCCTTCGTGGAGGGAGAGTCCCTGGAAGTCCGACTCCGGCGGGAGCAATTCCTGCCCATCGAGGAGGCGGTCCGGATCGCGTGCGAGGTGGCGGACGCCCTGGACTACGCCCACCGGCAGCGGGTGGTGCACCGCGACATCAAGCCCGGCAACATCCTGTTCGAGTCGGGCCACGCGGTGGTGGCGGACTTCGGGATCGCCCGCGCCATCACCGAAGCCGGCGGCGAGCGCATCACCACGACCGGCCTCGCGGTGGGGACCCCATCCTACATGAGCCCCGAGCAGGCCGCGGGAGACCTGAACACCAACCACCGCACCGACCTGTACAGCCTGGGGTGCATGCTGTACGAGATGCTGGCCGGGGAACCGCCCTTCGCGGCACCCACCCCGATGGCCACGATCGCCAGGCGCATGACCGAACCACCGCCGCACGTGAGCCGGGCGCGGTCCACCGTGCCCGGGGCACTGGACCAGCTGCTGATCAAGGCCCTGGCCACCGTTCCGGTGGACCGCTTCGCCAGCGGCAGCGAGATGCGGGCGGCCATGGAGGCGGCGCTCGCGGACCGGTCCTCCACCGTAGACTCCCTCGCCGTGCTGCCGTTCGTCAACTCGAGCAACGATCCCGACTCCGAGTATCTGAGCGACGGCATCACCGAGAGCATCATCAACAAGCTGTCCGGGGTCTCGTCGCTCCGCATCGTGCCGCGTACCACGGTGTTCCAGTACAAGGGGAAGGACATCGGGCTGCAGGCCACGGCGCAGCAGCTGCGGGTCCGGGCCATTGTCACCGGCCGGGTGCAGCAGCGGGGCGAGCGGCTCATCGTGAAGGCGGAGCTGGTGGACAGCTCCACCGACTCCCAGCTCTGGGGCGACCAGTATCACCGCACCATGTCCGATATCTTCGAGGTGCAGGAAGGCATCGCCACCGAGATCTCGCGGTCACTCCGCCTCCGGCTGACTGGCGAGGAACAGACTCAGCTCGTCAAGCGGGCCACCGAGGACACCGTAGCGTATCAGGACTACCTGCGCGGCCGGTACTACTGGAACAAGCGTACCGCCAGCGGGATCCAGCAGGCGGCGGGGTTCTTCCACGCCGCCATCGATCAGGATCCCCGGTACGCCGTGGCCTATGCCGGCCTGGCCGACACCTACAACGCCCTGGGGTACTACAACGTCCGGCCGCCCCGGGACAGCTACCCCAAGGCCATCGCCGCCGCCGAGAACGCCCTCCGGCTGGATGATACCCTGGCCGAGGCGCACGCCTCGATGGGCTTCGCCCGGCTGTTCTACGACCGGGACTGGGCGGCCGCTGAGCGGTCCCTCAAACGCGCCATCGAGCTCCGGCCCGCCTATGCCACGGCCCACCAGTGGTATGCCTGGTACCTGCTGGTGGTCGAGCGGTTCGACGCCGCAGTCTCCTCGATGCGGCGGGCGCAGGAGCTGGACCCGCTGTCGCTGGTCATCAACGACCATCTCGGCTACTGCCTGTTCCTGGCCGGCCGGGAGGAGGAGGCCCGAAAGCAGCTCGCCGACACCATCGAGATGGACCCTACCTTCCCGCTCTCGCACTGGCGGGTGGGTTCGATCCATTTCCGCGACGGGGAATACGACCAGGCCATCGCCGAGTTCCGGAAAGTGGTGGAGCTGACGGAGGGCGGGATGGCGCTGGGCTACCTGGGGCAGGCGTACGCCGCGGGCGGGAAGCCCGAAGAGGCGCGGGCGTGCCTGCGGCGGCTGCAGGAGCAGGCGGCCACGCGCTTCTGCTCGGCGCTGGAGGTGGCCCTGGTCTACGACGGTCTCGGCGAGCTGGACCACGCGTTCATCGCGCTGGATCAGGCCTTCGAGGACCGGGTCAGCGACCTTTCCCGGTTCAAGCTCCTGCCCTGGTCTGACGTGGTGCGCGTGGACCAGCGCTTTGTGGCGCTGGTGGGCCGCCTGGGCCTGAGTTCCCGCGAAGTGCTGGTGCGCACGCACCCGTAGCGACTTCCCGGCTCGCCATCAGGGCCGCGCACAGCCTCACAACACTCCCGCCCCATGCCCCCACCCGTGGTCTCCTTCGCCACCGCCGCACGGTTCTGGCTCAAGCTCGGCTTCATCTCCTTCGGCGGGCCGGCGGGGCAGATCGCCCTCATGCACGAGGAGCTGGTGGTGCGCCGGCGGTGGATTTCGGAGCGGCGGTTCCTGCACGCACTCTCCTTCTGCATGCTGCTGCCCGGGCCCGAGGCGCAGCAGCTGGCGACCTATCTCGGCTGGCTGCTGCACCGGACCTGGGGCGGGATCGTGGCGGGTGGGCTGTTCGTCCTGCCCTCACTGGCGGTGCTGATCGGGCTCTCGTGGGCCTACATGGTCTACGGCAGCACCTGGGTGGTCAGCGGCATGCTGTGGGGGGTGAAGCCGGTCATCATTGCCGTGGTGGCCCACGCTGCCTGGCGGATCGGCAGCCGGGCGCTCCGGGGCCGGTGGCCGTGGGTCATCGCCTTCGCGGCGCTCGTGGCCATCGCGGTGTTCAACGTGCCCTTCCCCCTCATCATCCTGGCGGCCGCCCTGCTCGGCTGGCTGGGGGGACGCCTGGTGCCGGGCGAGTTCGGCGTCGTCCGCGATGCGGCGCCCGCGGAGGCCTGGTCGGGACTGGACCCGGCACTGATCGCCGACGATACCCCGCCGCCCAGCCACGCGGACCCCTCGCCGCGCGGACTGGTGCGGGTGGCCGGCACGGGGCTGGTGCTCTGGCTCACGCTGACCGCCGTGCTGGCGGGCGTCCTGGGCTGGGGCAGCAGCTTCACCGAGATGGGGATGTTCTTCACCAAGGCGGCGCTGGTCACCTTCGGCGGGGCCTACAGCGTGCTGCCCTACGTCTATCAGGGCGCTGTGACGCAGTTCGGCTGGCTCACCGTGCCCCAGATGATTGACGGCCTGGCGCTCGGAGAGTCCACCCCGGGGCCGCTGATCATGATCGTGGCCTTTGTGGGCTTCGTCGGATCATGGAACCTGCAGGCGCTCGGGCCCGATCAGCTGTTCCTGGCGGGCGCGCTGGGGGCCACGGTGGTGACCTTCTACAGCTTTCTCCCCTCGTTTCTCTTTGTGCTCGCAGGCGGGCCGTTCCTGGAGCATACTCGCGACGATCTCCGCCTCACGGCGCCGCTCGCCGGTATTTCGGCGGCGGTGGTGGGTGTGGTGCTGCAGCTGGCGCTCTTCCTGGCCGTCCACGTCTTCTGGCCCGACGGGATCGGGGCCCGGCCGTCCTGGCTGGTGGTGGCCATCGCGCTGGCCGCCGCGGTCGCGCTGTTCCGCCTGAAGTGGGGCATCATTCCGGTCATCGGGGTGGGGGCGCTGGTCGGGGTGGTACGGGCGGTGCTCTAGTCAGCCCGACCGCGGGATGCGCGCGGGGCCGGAATCGGGTGCAGCCTCGCGTTCTTCGGTAGACCCTTCTCTCTCACAGGACCACCCTGATGGAAGTCCAGCCCTCTCCATTCGCGTTCAGCCGCGTGGCCAAGGCGACCTCACGCGCCACCGGCCATCCCGTCGCGTTCATCCTTGCCCTCGGCGTTCTGGCCGTCTGGGGCGTCACGGGTCCCCTCTTCGATTACAGTGACACCTGGCAGCTGGTCATCAATACCGGCACGACGATCGTTACCTTTCTGATGGTATTCCTGATCCAGAATACCCAGAACCGCGACGCCGAGGCGGTGCAGGTCAAGCTGGACGAGCTCCTTCGGGTGACGGCTGGTGCGCACAACGCCCTGCTGGACCTGGAAGAACTGGAGCAACGCGACCTCGACCGGATCCGGGCGGGCTATGCCCGCCTCGCGGCCCAGGCCCGGGCCGACCTCCGGCGCGGGTTGACCGACACCGGCGCGCCGGACATTGTCTAGGAGACGGCTCGTGCCAGGTCTCCAACTTGAGGGACTCGATGCCGGCTGATCCGCATATCATCATCTGGGAGTTCAGCGTTCCATCGGAGCACACCGCGGCGTTCATCGCCGCCTACGGACCGTCCGGCGACTGGGCCCGGCTGTTCCGCAAGGCTCCCGGCTACCGCGGCAGCGAGCTCTACCGTGACCGTACCGTCCTGGACCGCTTTGTGACCGTGGATTTCTGGCTGAGCCCTGGCGCCCACCACGAATTTCTGAAGACCTTCGGCGATGATTATGCCGCACTGGACCGCGCCTGCGAGCGGCTCACCACCCGCGAGCAGGCGCTCGGCACGTTCGCGCTGGCGGATCTGTCGCAGGCCGGTTTTTGAGGTGCGAGCCGCCCATCGCCCGTCCCGGTGTGAAACCATAGCCGCCGGGGCGCGTTGGGCCAGTTCAGGAGCACCAATCGATAGAAGGAGTGTCGCTACGTGGGAGTCTTGACCGGAATCCTGATCATCATGCTGGCCGGTATCGCGGCCGATACCGCCACCAAGATCATCAAGGCGCGCTCGGGCGGCTCGAAGCAGCTGCAGTCCGAGCTTGACCACCTGCGCCAGCAGCTCGACGATCAGGCGATCGCGCTGTCCCGGGCTGAGGCGCGTTTGGCCGACCAGGACGGGCAGCTCCAGGAGCTGCATGAACGGGTGGACTTCACCGAGCGGCTGCTGACCCAGGCTCGCGACGCCGCCCGGCTGGGTCCGGGACCGGCCGCGGGCGCCTGAGGCGCGGGGGCCACGGCCGCGCACCCGCGTCGCCACCGCTCAGGATTTCAGTTCACGCCCACCCGCCCCCGCACGTCATTGATCAGTTTCGCCGGATCGTAGCCCACCCCGTCCTTGAATACCGTCACCACGTTGCGGATCACCGACGGCTCGCCGGTCAGGTCACCGCGGATGAGCACGAGGTCTGCCAGCTTCCCGGTTTCCACCGATCCGAGCCGGTCTTGAAGGCGGAGGATCCGGGCGCCGTTGAGGGTACAGATCTGCACCGCCTCCTCCGCGGTGAAGCCGGCCTCACGGAACAGCTCGTAGCCGCGTTGGTCCCCGAAGCCGGGGAGCGCCCCGCCGTTGCCGGTCGGGTCCACCCCGTTGCCCAGCAGCCCTCCCGCCCGGAAGAACGCCACCTCCCAGGCCATCTGGGCTTTCAGTCCGGCCACCGTGAACGGCCAGTTGCTGGCCGTGTCGATATAGGCGCGGTCAATCAGGTACGCCTCCTTCACCTCCGGGGCCATGAGGTCCAGCGACCGGTCGTCCGTCACCGGCCGTCCCGGGTAGAACGCCTCGATCACCGGCAGGGTCGAGGTGACGCTGACGTTCTTCTCGATCAGGGTCCGGATGATGCTCTCCGATACAGGGCCGGTGGCATGCACCGCGGTATCCAGGGTCGCCGTGTTGTTCTGGGGGCAGACATCGGGTTCCTTGTCCGCGATGAAGTCGGTCGCCGTGAAGGCGCCGTGGGCCAGATCATCGATGCCCAGTTGTGCGGCCTCCCGGAAGGTGACGGCGCAGAGGTGTCCGGTGGTCCGGATGCCGCGCCGCCGGGCCTCGTCGATCGCCGCCTTCATGTTGGCACGGGTGATCGTCGTGTAGAACTTGATCCACTCCGCGCCCTCCTCGGCCCAGTACGCCACGAACCGCCGAGCCTCCTCCGGCGTGGTGGCGGTGGCCATCGAGCCGCTGCTCTCGCCGGTGAGATACGGGGCCGTGACATGGACCCGGGGCCCGGCCCGGCGGCCGGCGTCCACCTCCCGCTTGAGGTTCACATCGGCGTAGGGCGCATGGCTCCCGGTGGTGCGGATGGTGGTGACTCCACTGGCGAGGTAGAGTCTCGGCCCGGTAAAGGTGGCCGTGACGCTGCGCCCCCCCGAGGCGGAATAGAACAGGTGGTCATGCAGGCCCATCAGCCCCGGAATGAGCGAATGGCCGCTTCCGTCAATGACCGTGGCCCCGGCCGGCGGGCGGACTGATGCGGAAGTCCCCACGGCTGAGATCACGCCCTTCGTCATGATGACCGTCTGTC
The DNA here is from genome assembly GCA_964449145.1 of uncultured Gemmatimonadaceae bacterium. GTDB lineage: Bacteria > Gemmatimonadota > Gemmatimonadetes > Gemmatimonadales > GWC2-71-9 > JADJOM01. The sequence continues at coordinate 138,235 of CAYUYF010000004.1, forward strand.
CAGGACGGGCCGGCTTCCCGGTGCCGTCAATGAGCAGCACGTTGGTGATGGCGATGACGTCCGCGTCCACGCTCACATAGCGCCGGGTTTGGGCCGAGAGTTCAGGCCGCTGGGCGGACAGGATGCCTGCCGGCATCGCGAGAATCGCTACGCTAACCGCAAGGGACAACCGCCGCATCATTCCTCCTCGACTGTGACCGTGGTCATCATGCCGGCACCGAGGTGCTCGGCGATATGGCAGTGCAGCATCCAGGGACCGGGATTGGACAGGTCTACCAGCAGGTCCACCGTGCCGCCGGCCGGGACCAGCACGGTGTCCTTCCATGCCAGGTGAGGGTTGGGCTCGCCACCCACCGCCAGCACCAGGAACCGCTGGCCATGCAGATGAATGGGGTGCTGCATGGCGTGCAGCACATCACGGGCCCCCACCAGTTGCAGCCGAAGCAGCGTGCCCCGCTTGAAGCGCCAGGCGATGTCGTGATTGTCGCGTCCGGTGTCCAGGTCGCGAAGCCGCCACTCCGCCTGCGTGGCCAGCGTGGCCCAGTTCATCACCGGCATGGTGCCGGCCCACTCCACCGGCTGGAAGTAGATGGAATCCAGCCGCATGAGCCGTTCGGAGATGAACGGCAGGCCCCGGAACGTGACACCCAGCTCCAGGCGGCGGACGGGTGCGTCGGCGCTCCGAGCGACCAGCTCGCGGATCTCGGCCCATTCCCGGGGATCCGGTTCCCCGTCCCCAGGCCCGGCCGTCTCCCGCCGGTCTCCGTCCTCCACCTCGATAAAGCCCAGGGTGTCCACCGTGGAGAAGAACCGCCCATAGAGGTGGTCCAGCGCCCGCACCCGGTTAACCAGTGGGTAGCGCCCCGCACGCGTGAAGCGGAGATCCGCAACGTAGCGCTCCGCCGGGGCCAGGACCACATGATCGACGGTGACCGGTTGCTCGAAGGCGCCGATGTCGGCCCCGATCATCTGCAGCGGAGTGCCATTGCCGATGCTGAGGTTGAAGGTACGCGCGTTGGCGGCATTGGTAAGGAAGAGCCGGAGCCGCTCCCCCGTCCGGACCCGCGCGGTCCACCCCTGCTCCCCGTTGATGAGCAACAGGTTACCCATGCGGCCCATCGCGGCGTGTGTGGGGGTATCGCGCCCATAGGGCACCAGACCCGCCTCCCCCACCAGCAGGTCGTCCAGCATCAGGAACGCCTGGGCGTCGGCCGTCGGCCAGGCCCGGTGCTCCGGCTGTACCAGGATGTTGCCTGCCAAGCCGAGGTCCTGCTGGATATCCTCCCGGACGTGGGGGTGGTACCAATAGATGCCCCCGTCGGGAAACCGCAGCCGGTATGTAAAGCTCCCCCCCGGCTCAACCGGCTCCTGGCTCAGGCCCGGCGTGCCGTCGAAGCGATAGTCCAGCCGGAGCCCGTGCCAGTGAATGGTCGAGGGGAGGGGCAGCCGGTTGGTGAAGGCCACCACGATCTCCGTGCCCTGTCGCACGGAGAGGAGCGGTCCCGGCTGCTGCCCGTTGAACCCGAACATGGTATAGCTCCGCCCGCCCAGGGTCTTGAGCACTAGCCCGGCCTCGAGCCGAAGGGTGTCCCCGTCTTCGAGCCGCACCACCTCGGACACCCGGGCGGCGGGGGTCCCCGCGACCTCCTCCGGGAGCCAGGCCCTCTCAGGAGGGCGAAGCGCCATCTCCGCCGGGAGCATGGCCAGCCCCGGCGGCATGGGGACGCTGGTCCAGCCGAGCGAGTCCGGCGCCGGTGTGTGATGATGCTCCGTCGGCGGCGTGGCAGCGGTCGCCCCTATCGCGAACTGGAACAGGTCCGGCGGCCTGAGCCGGCTGCTGGCCGATTCTCCCCGGAGCAGGATCGGTCCCCGGCGTTGGCGCGTGGTGGTATCCGGCTCCGCGGAGATAAGGATGGCGAACCGGTCCATGGCCACCGTGGCGGCGATCGTCGCTCCCGCCCGCACAGTCCCCAGGCGCTCCACCCGGGCCATCGTGGGCGTCGCAGCCCAAGCCATGTACCCCGCCCGCCGAGACCGGGGGAGGGGCGGCAGATCCCGGAGGTCGGTCCGGATAAGGAACTGCTGGGTTCCATCCCGGGTGACGGACACTGTGAAGGGGCCGGGCACCCAGCCCAGCTGAACGGTTCCGGCCGCGTTCGGGGCGTGGGTGGTAGGGAAGAGCTCAATACAGTAGAGGTCCCGGCTGGGAGCGGCCCCGCTCGGCCCTGCCGGCTGGCAGGCGCCCTGGGCGAGCAGCGGAGCAGTGGGGGCTGCGGCGAGCAGGGCGACCAGGGCGAGGGCGCGGATCTCAGGCACGCCGGAATGTCGGCCGGCCGGGGAAGGGGCGCAACGTGGCGCCCGGGGCCGGCATGATGGCCCGGTGCCGGACAGGGTGGGGGCCCGGGAGCCCCTGCCACCAGGTGACCGCCCCGTCCCGGCAGCAGGCGCCACCGGGGTCCGCCAAGCCCGGCCGGGCGCCGGGGTGGTTCGGGGTCCCTGCTGGAGGGGTCCCGGCCCCCCACCCGGGGGTGCTGCTTGACACTTTCGGCATTCGGCTACATACTTTGTTCGAACATCGAACAAAGGCCACGGTGCCATCCGGCATCGGAACCGCGCCTTTGTCTTGGGATCTCCATAGCCAACCCGGAGCCGACGATGCCCCCAGGATCCTCCTTTACCCGCATGCTGGCCGTGGCGGGGATCATCGTGGCGGGTGGCTGCAGCAATGACATCGACAGCCTCGGGCCGGCGCCGTTCCCCAGCGACCCGGGGGTCTACGCGGAGGGGTTTGCCCAGGGTGTACGGTTCGAGGCCTTCGGCGGCGCCAAGGTGGATGCCCTCAGCGACGATCCGAACAACCGCCGCGGCGGCAGCGTGGGCCTGCGAGTGACCGTGCCGGGGCCGGGGGATCCGTCGGGCGGGTATGCCGGCGGGGCGTTCATTGCCAACGTGCCGCGCGACCTGACCGGGTTCAACGCCCTGACCTTCTGGGCCAGGGCCAGCATTTCGGCCAGCCTGGATGTGGGTGGTCTCGGCAACGACAATAGCGGCACCTCACGGTACACCGCGCAGCGGACCGGCATCCAGCTCACCACCGGCTGGCAGCGCTACGTCATCCCGATCCCGCTCGCCTCGAAGCTGTCGCAGGAGGGGGGGCTCTTCTTCTTTGCCGAAGGGCCGGAGAACGGCGCGGGGTATGACCTCTGGTTCGACGATATCCAGTTCGAGAAGCTGACCTCCATCCAGAACCCGCGGCCGGCAATCGCATCGGCCACGGTCACTGGCGAGGCCGGCGGGACCCTGCAGCTGACGGGCACGACGGTGACGTTCGAGGTGGATGGCGTGGACCAGACCGTGTCGGCCGCGCCGGGATACTTCACGTTCACCTCCTCCAATGAGTCGGTGGCCACGGTCGCCGCGGATGGGTCGATCGCGATCGTCGGGGCGGGCACGAGCAACATCACCGCCAGGCTGGGCGCCACGCCCGCGACCGGGCAGGTGACGCTGGTGGCCACGGCGCCGCCCGCCACGGCGGCGCCGGTGCCGACCCGGCTGGCCATCGATGTGATCTCCCTCTTCAGCAATGCCTACACCAACGTGCCGGTGGACACCTGGTCGGCCGGGTTTGACATCGCCGATGTGGCGGATGTGCAGATCGCCGGCGACGACGTGAAGAAGTACACCAATCTGGTCTTTGCCGGGGTCGAGTTCGTCAGCCAGCAGGTCAATGCCTCGGCAATGACCGGTCTCCACCTCGATGTCTGGGTCGAGGACGCCACCCAGTTGAAGGTCAAGCTGGTGGACTTCGGGGCGAACGGGGCCTTCGGCGGCGGGGACGACTCCGAACACGAGGTCACCCTGACGCCGAACTCCAACCCGGCCGTCACCACCGGGAGCTGGAGCAGTCTGGACATTCCGCTGTCGGCGTTCACCGGCCTGACCGCGAAGGGCCACCTCGCCCAGATGATCATCTCCGGGTCCAGCTCCACCGTCTACCTGGACAACGTCTACTTCTACAAGGGCGCGGCGCCTCCGCCGCCCCCGGGCCCCACCACCGCGGCGCCCACGCCGACGGCGTCGGCGGCGAACGTGATCTCGCTGTTCAGCAACGCCTACACCAATGCCACCGTGGACACCTGGTCGGCGGTGTGGGACGCGGCGGACGTGGCGGATGTGCAGGTCGCGGGCAACGACACCAAGCACTACACCAACCTGGTCTTCGCCGGGATCGAGTTCACCTCGGCACCGGTGGACGCCTCGGCGATGACCGGGTTCCACATGGATATCTGGACCCCGAACCCGACGGCGGCGGCATCCTTCCGGGTGAAGCTGGTGGACTTCGGGGCGGATGGATCATTCGGGGGCGGGGACGACGTGGAGCACGAGCTCACGTTCACCGCCTCGTCCAACCCGGCGCTGGCCACCGGCAGCTGGGTGGCGCTGGATGTGCCGCTGTCGGCGTTCACCGGGCTCACCACGAAGGGGCACCTGGCCCAGATGATCATCTCGGGCGACCTCGGCACGCTGTTCGTGGACAACGTCTACTTCTACACCACCGGCGGGGGCGGCACGCCCACCGCGCCCACCACCGCGGCGCCCACGCCGACGGCGTCGGCGGCGAACGTGGTCTCGCTGTTCAGCAACGCCTACACCAATGCCACCGTGGACACCTGGTCGGCGGTGTGGGACGCGGCGGACGTGGCGGATGTGCAGGTCGCGGGCAACGACACCAAGCACTACACCAACCTGGTCTTCGCCGGGATCGAGTTCACCTCGGCACCGGTGGACGCCTCGGCGATGACCGGGTTCCACATGGATATCTGGACCCCGAACCCGACGGCGGCGGCATCCTTCCGGGTGAAGCTGGTGGACTTCGGGGCGGATGGATCATTCGGGGGCGGGGACGACGTGGAGCACGAGCTCACGTTCACCGCCTCGTCCAACCCGGCGCTGGCCACCGGCAGCTGGGTGGCGCTGGATGTGCCGCTGTCGGCGTTCACCGGGCTCACCACGAAGGGGCACCTGGCCCAGATGATCATCTCGGGCGACCTCGGCACGCTGTTCGTGGACAACGTCTACTTCTACACCACCGGCGGGGGCGGCACGCCGTCCGCGGGCCTGGTCTTCTACGACGGCTATGATGCCGGGGTGACCTTCGCCGACTTCGGTGGCGCCACCAACTCGGTCTCGGTGGACGCGGGGACGACCAACAACGGCCGCTCCTCGTTCAAGGCGATCATCACCGGGGCGGGGGGCTACTCGGGCGGGGCCCTGGTGGCCTCGGCGCCGCGGAACCTCAGCGCCTACAACGCCCTGACCTTCTGGGCCAAGGGGAGCACCAGCACCAGCACCCTGAAGGTTGGCGTCGGGAACAACGCAGCGAACACCCTGCTCAATGCCGAGTCCATTGGCATTGCGCTCACGACGACCTTCACCAAGTACATCATTCCGCTGCCGGACCCCAGCAAGTTCACGGGCTACGACGGGCTGTTCCATTTTGCCGACGGACCCAACAACTACACGGTCTGGTTCAACGACATTCAGTACGAAAACCTGCCCGTCGGCCAGGTCGGGCCGCCCACGGCTGCCCTGGCGGCCTGGCCAAGCCTGACGGTCGCGGTCGGCACACCGGCGCAGATGAACCCGGCACCGAACACGGTCAACTGGACGGTTCCGGCGCTCCCCAACGGCGGTAAGCTGACCGACGTCGCGTGGCGCTGGTACACCCTCACTTCCAGCAATCCCAGTGTCGCGACTGTCAGTGCCGACGGACTGATTACCGGCGTCTCGGGCGGGACGGCCAGCATCACCGCCACACTCAACGGCCTCGCGGTGCCGGGCAACGCGCCCATCACGGTGACGGCGCCGCTGGGTACGCCCACCAACATCGCCGCGACGCCGACGGTGCCGTCGGGCAACGTCATTTCCCTTTTCAGCAGCGCCTACACCAACGTGGGCGTGGACACCTGGCGGACCAGCTGGAGCACCTGCTGCAACGAGCTGGTGGATCCGTACACCATCAGCGGCCACGACGTGAAGCAGTACACGCTGCACCACTTCGTCGGGATCGAGTTCGGAGTCTCGACCCCGGCCAACATCGTGGACGCGACCACGATGACGCACCTTCACCTGGATGTCTGGTCGCCGAATCCGGCCTCGGATCTCGAGATCCAGCTGGTCAACGACGCCACCGGGTCGGCGGCGGTGGGGATCTACCACGCCGGGACGATCGCGACCGGGTCGTGGGTCTCCCTGGACATCCCGCTCACGAGCTTCGCCGGCCTGACCGGCAAGAACAAGCTCCAGCAGATGCTCCTGCTAGTGCCCGGCGGAGCGACGTCGGTGGTCTACGTGGACAATGTGTACTTCCACAACTAGCCCGGAGGGGTATCCCGCTCCGCCGGACCGGAGGCTGACCGCGCCCAGTTGATCATTTGGGGCGACCCCAATACGGTCCATCCGGTCAATGCACTCCTGAACCGGTGATCACGACCGTGGGGGCGGCTGGAGACAGCCGTGCGAATGCGATGGCGGATACGCTGCTGCGGTTGCAGGACGATGACCGGCCCACCGGGTCGGCGCGGCCGAGGGGACTGGCCGACTCGGTGCTGCACCTCATCTGGGACCAGCGCCGGATCTCGCGGGCGGAGATCGCCCGGCGGCTGAACCTCTCGCGCTCAACGGTCTCCGACGTGGTGGCGATGCTGCTCTCGACCACGCTCGTCGCGGAGGCCGGGGTGGGGGCATCGCGAGGGGGGCGCCGGCCGATCGTCCTCGAGTTCCAGGACGAGGCCTGCCCGATCCTCGGGGTGGACATCGGCGCATCGCATGTCTCGGTGGTGCTGACCGACCTGCGGGGCCGCGTGATTGCCTGGGAACACAGCGATCACCCGGTGCGGGCCGACCCCGACGGCACGCTCGCGCTCGTGGCCGAGTACTGCCGGACCTGCCTGGCTCAATGGCCGGGGAGCAAGCGGCAGCTGGTGGGGATCGGCGTGGCGGTACCCAGCCCTGTGGACCCGGCGCACCCGGAGCGGCTTTCCGGGCTGGTGCTGCCGGCATGGAAGGGGCGGCACTGGCGGGACGAGCTGCAGCTGCAGTTCGACGCCCCGGTGCTGGTGGACAACGACGCCAATCTCGGGGCATTGGCCGAGCACTGGTGGGGCGCGGGCCGCGGTCTCGATGATTTTGCCTACATCAAGATGGCCACCGGCATCGGCTCGGGGCACATGGTGGGCGGGAGGATCTACCGCGGGGCCACCGGGGTTGCCGGGGAAATCGGGCACCTGACCATCGACCCCCGGGGCGAGACCTGCCCCTGCGGCAACCGCGGCTGCCTGGCGACGTTCGTGGGCACGCAGGCCCTGGTGAATCAGGCCCGCAAGCTACTGCCGGAGTTTCCGGGGAGCGTGCTGCACCGCGGAGAGCTGACCATCGGCGCCATCGAGGAAGCGGCCCTGGCCGATGACCCGCTGGCCAACCGGGTGGTCGGCACCGCGGCGGAGTGCATGGGGATCGCCGTGGCTGGTTTGCTCAACCTGATGAACCCCGCGGCCGTGATTCTCGGCGGCGGACTCTCGCGGCTCGGCGAACGGCTCGTCGGGCCGCTCCGGGAGACGGTGCACCGGCGCACCTTTGTGGGCTCGGTGGCCGCCTCGGAGATCCGGACCAGTCAGCTCGGCCCCCAGGATATCGCGATCGGGGCCGCGACGCTGGTCCTCGATGCCGCGCTGACGGAGCCGACCCTGTTTCCGACGATAGGCACGGGATAACCACCCTCTTTCCCCCCAGGGCCATGAACCGAACCGTCCTGCTTGCCGCCGCCGTCCTTGGCCTGTCGGGCTGCCTCACCCAACCCCAGGCCTTCTCCAATACGACGCTCGTCTGGGCGGACGAGTTCGACGGGCCGCAGGGCCAACTCCCCGATCCCGCCAACTGGCAGTTCGATCTGGGGACGGACTGGGGCAACCAGGAGCTGCAGTGCTACACCGACCGGGCAAGCAACGCCTCACTCGACGGCAGCGGAAACCTGGTCATCACCGCCCGGCAGGAGTCGTACAGTTCCTCGCAGACGCGCGGCAGCGCGGCGGCACCCTGCGTGTCCAACAACTACACCTCCGCGCGCCTGACCACGATGGGCCTGCATGAGCAGGAGATGGGCCGGTTCGAGGCGCGGATCAAGATTCCGGTCAGCACCGGTGTCTGGCCGGCGTTCTGGATGCTCGGCGCCGATGTCGCGACGGTGGGATGGCCCAGGACGGGCGAGATCGACATCCTGGAAAACTTTGGCCGGACACCGAGCGCCGTGTTCGGGACCCTGCACGGGCCGCGCTACTCCGGGTCCAACGCCCTGACCCGCCGGTACGACCTGCCGTCGGGGCGGTTCGATGACGACTTCCATGTCTTCGCGGTGGAGTGGAGCTCGGACCGGATCAACTGGTTTGTGGACAGCACGCTGTACCAGTCCATCAAGAAGAGCTATGTCCCGGGCGACTGGGTCTTCGACCACAAGTTCTACCTGCTGCTCAATCTGGCAGTGGGCGGCGGTCCTCCCGGGCCGCCCAGCGGCACGGCATTTCCCCAGACGATGGTCGTGGATTACGTGCGGGTGTACCGGCAGGGCAATTGAGCCTCCGATCCCGACTCGGCTCGGTCTGGCGGCTGGCCGTTGCCGCCTGGCACTCGCGCATCCCGCCGTTCACCGGCGAGCACCGCATTGCCCACTATCAGACTGCGCCCGAAGACCGCATCTCCTTCCCGCGCAAACTCGCCTACGGGATGGGCGCGCTGGTCAACAACCTGCTGGCGGCCGCCATCGGCGGGATGGTGATCGTGCTCAACCTGGGGCTGGGGATGAACCCCGCGCTGGTCGGCCTGCTGGGCGCCCTGCCGCGCATCACCGATGCCCTGACCGACCCCCTCATGGGGTACATCTCCGACAACACCGAATCGCGCTGGGGCCGGCGCCGGCCGTACATCTTTGCCGGCGCGATCGCTTCCGGGGTCATCTTTGCCCTGCTGTGGCAGCTGCCGGCGGGCCGGAGCGAGGCGTTCTACTTCTGGTTCTTCCTGGTCGGCTCGATCATCTTCTACCTCGCGTATACCGTCTTCGCCACGCCGTGGGTGGCGCTGGGCTACGAACTGACCCCGGACTACCACGAGCGGACCCGGCTGATGGGGGTCCAGAACTTCATCGGGCAGCTGGCCTACCTGGTGTCGCCGTGGTTCCTCTGGATCATGACCCACAAGCCCTGGTTCGAGGACATGGTCACCGGCGCGGCCGGGCTGTCGCTGTGGATCGGCGCGGTGGTCATCCTGCTGGGGATCCTCCCGGCGATCTTCCTGCGGGAACGCTTCCGGGACATCGCCCTCGCCGAGCACGCCGCCGCCACCATCGAGAGCCGGGCCTCCGCCCTGCGGCGGAACATGGTCGAGTTCGGCAAGGGCTTCGCCACCACCCTGCGGTCCAAACCCTTCCTGAAGCTCTGTGCCGCGACCTTCCTGGTGTTCAACGGCTTCATCATGATCTCGTCGTTCCAGTTCTACGTGATCATCTACTACGTCTTCAGCGGAGACCAGGAGGCAGGGGCCCGCTACGCCGGGTACGCCGGGACACTGGGTGCCGCGTCCACCTTCCTGGTGATCTTCCTGGTCACCTGGCTCGGTACCCGCATCGGCAAGCGGCGGGCCTTCTACGCCTCGACTGGGCTTTCGATGGTGGGCTATGCCCTCAAGTGGTTCTGCTACAGCCCGGCGCATCCGCTCATGATTCTGCTGCCCGCTCCCCTCATGGCCTTCGGTCTCGGGGGTCTGTTCACCCTCATGGGATCGATGGTGGCGGACGTCGTGGATGTGGACGAACTGGAAACCCATCAGCGACGGGAGGGGATGTTCGGCTCGATCTTCTGGTGGGTCGTGAAGCTGGGGATGGCCGCGGCGCTGGCGGCCGGCGGCTTCCTCCTCAACGCCACCGGCTTCGATGTGGCGCTCGGCGGATCACAGACCGGGCAGACCATCATCCTGATGCGGCTCTTTGACATCCTGATCCCGCTGGTGGCATCCGGGGTGGCGATCTGGGCTATCGCCGCCTATCCCATCACCGAGGAGCGGGCCCGCGAGGTCCGCCGGGAACTGGAGCGGCGGCGGGGCAAGCCGGGCCAGGCGCTGGCGACCTGAGTCCCGCACCGCCCGCGAAGCGGGGATGGGGTGGAACGCAGAAGACCGCCGCGATTGCGGCGGTCTTCGTGTTTGCACCGCCTTCGCGGCTAGCGGAGCCGCAGGCCGAATCCCAGCGGGAAGAGCGGCCGGCTGCGGTCCACCGGTTCGGCGGCGGGCCAGGAGAAGGAGAGCTTTCCCTGGAAGTCGTGCTCGCCGAGGAGCACATCGGCCACGCCCTGGCCCTCGGAGCCGGGCAGCCAGGCCGCCACGAAGGCCGACGACTCGGCGAGTTCCTGGTTGACCACCAGCGGCCGCCCCGAGACCAGCACCGTGACCACCGGGATCCCCTTGCCGCGGATGGCGCGGATCGTGGCGATGTCCTCCGGGTGCAGGCTGGCCAGCTCGATGGTCCGGCCGTAGGCCGGCAGCTTCGCTGTCCGTCCGCCGCCGCCGGAGCCCGCCCCCACCAGGTCATCGGACCGGATATCGCCGAAGCCCTCGGCGTAGGGGCGCTCCCCGATCACCACGATGGCCAGGTCGTGCGCCGCCGGGTCGGCGGCGGCGCCATCCGGGCTGAGCACCGCGCCGGGCGCGAGGGCCCGGATGCCTTCCCAGATCGAGGTGCCGCCGATGATCGAATCGTTGCCGGAGGTGCCCTGCCAGGCCACGGTGAACCCGCCGCTCTGATGTCCGCGGTTGTCGGCGTTCTTGCCCGCCACCAGGAGCCGGGCGTCCCGACGGATCGGGAGGTGGTTCCCCTCGTGCTTGAGCAGGACCAGCGACTTCCGCACCGCCTCCCGCGCGACCGCCCGATGCTCCGGCGCGCCGAGGCAGTCCTGGCGGGACCAGTGGCGCTCGGCCGGCCGGAGCCGGCTGAACAGGCCGTAGCGGTACTTGACGGTGAGAATCCGGCGGACGGCGTCATCCACCCGCTCCATCGGCACCGCGCCGTCGTGGACCGCCCGCTTGAGCTGGCCGAGGCAACGGCGCCAGTCCGCCGACACCATGAACATGTCGATCCCGGCATTGGCGGCCATGATGACCGCCTCGGCGAAGTCGTCGGAGAGGTAGTCCGCCCCGTCCCAGTCGGAAATGATGAACCCCGCAAAGCCGAGCCGGCCCTTGAGCACGTCGGTGAGCAGGTACCGGTGGCCGTGGCACTTATTGCTATTCCAGCTGTTGAACGAGGCCATCACGGTGAGGACACCCTCGGCCAGGGCCGGCAGGTACGGCGCCCCGTGGACGCGCAGCAGCTCCTCCTCCGGCAGGATCGTGTTGCCCTGGTCCTTCCCGCCATCGGTGCCGCCGTCGCCGATCCAGTGCTTGGCGCAGGCGATGACCGCGTCGCGGCCGAGATCCCCCTGCAGGCCGCGTACGAAGCGCCCGGCATAGGCCGCCACCCGGGCGGGATCCTCCGAGTAGCTCTCGTAGGTGCGGCCCCAGCGGATGTCCCGGGCGACGGCGAGCGTCGGCGCGAAGGTCCACTCGACCCCGGTGGCGAGAATCTCGCGGGCCGTGACCTGGCCGATGCGTTCCAGCAGGTCGGGATCGTGGGCCGCTCCCAGGCCGATGTTGTGCGGAAAGACCGTCGCCCCCAGCACGTTGGCGTGTCCGTGCACCGCGTCCACGCCGTACAGGAGGGGAATGGGGAGATGGCCGTCCGTATCGCTCATGGACGCCTGCCAGTAGGCATCGTTCATGGCGACCCAGTCGGCGGCGCGATTGGCCCCGGGCGCCGATCCGCCGCCGCTGAGGACCGAGCCGATGTGGTGATCGCGGACCTCATCCGGCGTGATGACCATCCGCTCGGTCTGGATCATCTGGCCCAGCTTCTGGTCCATCGTCATGCGGGAGAGCAGGCTCTGAACCTGCTCGGTAAGCTCCGGGTCGGTCAACGATGCGGTCATGGTCGTGTCTGGGGTGTTACGAGGAGTGGGCGTCGGACAGGACGAAGTCGGTGCGCAGCTCCGCCACCGAGCTTCCGCCGATCCAGACGTGAAAATGGCCGGGCTCCGTCACCCGCTGCCCGCGGCGGCCGTGAAAGGCCAGGTCGGCGGCGGTGAGAGAGAAGGCCACCCGGCGCCGCTCGCCGGGCCCGAGGCGGACTTTCTCGAAGCCCTTGAGTTCGCGCACCGGCCGGGTCACCGACGCCGCCGGATCGCGGACGTAGAGCTGGACCACCTCTTCCGCCTCCCGGTCGCCGGTGTTCTGGATCTCGGCACTGATGACCAGCGTCTCGTCCATGGCCATGACCGGGCTGCTGAGGTGCAGATCGCTGTAGGCGAACGTGGTGTACGACAGGCCGTACCCGAACGGAAAGAGCGGGGTGTAGTCTACGTCGAGATGGAATGAGGTGTTGCCCACCGAGAGCTGGGGTGCCCGCGACTCGATGTCCTCGATGTGGATGAAGGACTCCCGGGTGGGCGGCTTGCCGGTGTGCTTGTGGGCGTAGTAGATGGGGATCTGTCCGGTGACACGGGGCAATGTAATGGGGAGCTTGCCCGACGGAGCGGCCACCCCGAACAGGAGGTCGGCGACAGCCGGCCCCCCCATGCTCCCGGGGTGCCAGGCGTAGAGCAGGGCGGGGACGCGGTCCACGATGCGTTCCAGGGCCAGCGGCCGCCCAGCCATGATCACCAGCACGATCGGCGTGCCGGTCGCGGCCACCGCCTCGATGAGGGCCTCCTGGGCCCCGGGGAGCCCGATGTCGGCGCGGCAGTGCGCCTCTCCGGACAGGATCGCCTCCTCACCGAGGAACAGGATCACCACGTCGGATCGTTCGGCCAGCGCCACCGCCTCGGCGAACCCGGTGGTATCCCGGCTCCGGG
>CAYUYF010000005.1:0-129289 GCA_964449145.1 uncultured Gemmatimonadaceae bacterium
CCGGGACCACCATGGTGAGCGGCTTGGTGTAGTCGCTCTCGTCGATGAGGTCGAGATCCTCGATGAAGTGCCCCGCCACCCGCCGCCGCACCTGCCGGGCGGAGAGGGCGATGAGCACCATCATGTAGCCGTTGTAGAGGATGAAATAGGCCAGGAAGACCGGCTGCAGGATCAGCCCGATGACCGAGGCGATCCAGGCGATGTGCTCACCCATCAGGCGGGCTGCCGGTTCTCGGTCGAGTCCTGACCGCCGGCGAGCATCCGCCCCACCCGGTCGCGCACCGCCCAGACCGGATCGGTGCGCATCACGGTGTACGCCGCTTCATCGCCCAGCACCGCGAGCGCCAGCGCCGCCGGCTGACGCCGGGCGGCATCCTGGTCGTTGCGCACGATATCCCGCAGCAGCTCCGGCGCGACCGCCGCGCGCACCGCCTCCGCGGCGGCCGCGGCCGAGATGCCGAAGGCGGCGGGGAGATCGCTCCACTCGCCCAGCAGCAGCCGGGTGGCGAAGAGCGCCGCCCGTACCGACTCGTCCGGGTCGAGGAACAGCGGTTCCAGCGCCCCGGTGCCGGGCGCGTCGAGGAAGGCCCGCGCGATCTGCCGCCGCACCGCCGGATCGGGATCTCCCAGCATACCTGCCAGCCGGTCGTGGTCGCGGAGCGCTCCCCATGCGGACACCACGCCCAGCCGCACCGGCACCGCCGGATCGGTGGCCAGCCGGACCAGCGCGGGTTCGTCGGCGAGGTCCGGCCGCGCGGCCCAGAGCACCGTGACCGCCTCCCGGACCGTGCTGCTCTGGCTGCGGGCAATGATCGACACGATCCGGCGGACGTCGGGATGATGGATGTAGCGCGCCACCCGGGTGATGAGCACCGCCTCATGGCCGTCGTGGTCCAGCCCGAGCGCCAGGTCCAGAAAGGCGGGGAACGCCGCCTCCGCCTGCTCTCCCACGGCCTGCAGGACCAGCGGATCCTCGTCCGCCTTGAGCAGCCGCAGCAGCCCGGGCAGCCCCTTCTCCGGCGCGATCCGCTGGAACAGCGCCACCGCGGCGTGCCGCACCGCCTTGTGCGGGTCGGCCAGCGCCCGGCTGCCGATGAGATGCAGCTCCTGGCTGTCCAGCATGCCGGCGACCGCGGCGAGCGCCGTGGCGCGGACGTCGGGGTTGGGGTCGCTGCGCACCACCGCCAGCAGGGCGCTCCGGCTGCGTTCGCCCTGGAAGGCGCGCAGGCCCGCCACCAGCCGAATCCGCTCCTCCGGCGAGAGCAACCCGCGCATCCCCTCCGCCAGGGTCTGCTCCATCTGCTCCCGGCTGGTGCTGCCCAGGGCGCGCAGTTCCACGTGCCGGGCCTCCCGCAGCCGGAGGCCCAGCAGCCGGAACTCGGCATCCTGCTTGAGCCGCTCGCGCAGCAGGTCGCGGAGCGCGGCCTCATCCGCCATCTCCAGCACCCGCGCCACCAGGCTCTCCTGGTCGTACGCGCCCAGTCCGAGCACCGCCGCCGCCCGGACCGCCAGCGGCTCCTCCCGGAGCGAGATCTCCAGTAGCGCCACCTCGCCACCCGTGGGATGGAACAGCCCCGTGGCCAGCGCCGCGCGCTCCCGCACCAGCGCAGCCGGGTCTTCGCGCAGCAGGGTGAGCATTCTGAGCGCGGTCTCCTCGCGGCCCTGGCGGACCAGCCCGTCCACCGCGCGGGCGCGGACGGTCTCGTCGGGATCCTCCAGCGCGGCGACCAGGAGGGCCGTGGTCTCGGCGGTGGTGATGCGGCCCAGCTCCTCCGCCACGGCGGCCCGTACGGAGGGGGCGGCGTCCCGGGCCATGGTGGACAGGAGCGGCAGCGGATGCGGCGCCTTGAGCCCGCCGATGATCCTGACCAGCCGCACCCGGCTTTCGGAGTCCCCTCGCCGCGCCAGCTCCCCGGCGATCTCTTCCAGTGCGTCGCGGTCAATCGCCGCCACCGAGCCCATGATGGCGTCCGCCAGCGGGCCATCCGACATCTCGAACGCGCGCAAGAGCGCCGGCAGGGTCCCCGGGTCCTTGAGCCGTCCCAGCGCCTGCGCCGCGACGGCGCGGACTCCGGGGTCCGGGTCTGCCAGCATCCCCGCCAGCATCGGCGTGGCGCCAGTCCAGCCGGCCTCGGCGACTCCCTCCGCCGCCGCCGCCCGGACTTCGGGCTCCGGATCCTGCAGCAGCCGGGTGAATTCCCGGCCGGCGGTGGTGGCATGCACCAGGCCCAGGGCCCGGGCGGCGGCGGCCCGCACCTGGGGATCGCGGTCGGCGGTGCGCGGCTGGATGACGCTGGCCAGTTCACTCCCGCCCAGTTCCCCCAGCAGGCGGGTGGACGCGGCGCGCACCGCGTTGTCGTCGTCGCCGAGGAGATCCAGCGCGGCGGGCACCGCCTCCTGCACCCGGAGGGTGAGCAACGCCTCGAGGGCCAGGGCGCGCACTCCGGCCACCACGTCTGCCCGCGCCGCCGCCACCAGCTCGTTGCCCAGGTCGGCCCGGCCGGCCCGGCGGATGGCGGTGACGACCGCCAGTCGCACCGCCGGGGAGGGATGGTGCAGCTGCTCGGCCAGCAGCTCGCGGGCCCCGGCCACGCCGAACTTGATCAGCAGCTCCTCGGTGTCGCCGGTGCCCTCGCCCCGTTCGATGGCCCCCACCAGCCGGGCCGGGACGCCCAGCCGCTCCAGCGCCACGGCGGCGCGGATGCGGATCTCGGGATCGGGATCGTCCAGCGCCACCAGCAGCGGCGCCTCGGCGGCGGCGCCGATCTGTTCCAGCGCCTCGACGCTCCGCATGCGGACCCACCAGGCGGGATCGCCCAGTGCCCGCACCAGGCGGTCGATCACTTCGGAGTCGGCGAACTGCCCCAGCGCGCTGGCGATGCGGGCGCGGACGAACGGCGCCGGGTCGGACAGCAGGTGGTCCAGCAGGTAGGTCACCGCGCGGCGGTCACCGAGCTTGCCGAGGGCCGCGGCGCTCTTGGCCCGGACCTCATCGTCAATGTCCTTGAGCGCCAGCACCAGCGTGGGAAAGGCGCGCTGGGCCTTGAGTTCGCCGAGGATGTTGGCCGCCCATGAGCGGGCGGGATGGCGCTCGGGTTCCCGCAGGAAGGCCAGCATCGGCTCGATGACGGGATCGCCGTGGCGGACCAGGATGTCGGCGATGCGTGGCGCCAGCCAGCTCTCGGCCTGCTTGAGCGCCTCGATCAGCGGGCCGATGGCCCGCGGGTCGCCGATGCGGGCCAGCGCGCGCAGCGAGATCTCGCGGACGTCGGCATCCTCGCTGCGGGTGGCCTGCACCGTCTCCAGCAGCGCGGGGACCGCCTTGGCGTTCCCGACCCGTCCCAGCAACTCGGCGGCAAAGGCCCGCTCCCGCCACTTGCGGGCGGAGCCGAGCCGCTCGATGTACTTGTCCACCAGGCCCAGGCGGTCGTAGGCGTCCACCAGCCACGCGGGCCGCTCGGACAGGCTGCGGGCCTGCTCTTCCAGCAGCGCCTCGATGGCCTCGAAGTCCCGGAGCGTCCGGAGTTGGCGCAGCTCCGGCTCCAGCAGCGAGCGTTCCCGCGTGGCCATGCCCGCCACCACCTCCCGGTACATCCCCTTCCGCTGTGCCAGCCTCCGCTCCACCCGTGCGAGGTACACGGAATAGAGCAGCCAGACCAGCACCGACAGGATGCCGGTGCCCACGACAGTGGCGGTGAAGATCAGGACGACCTGCAGCAGCGTCACGTCGGCTCCGTCAGACGGGTCAGCAAGGCCATGAGGGCCGTCACGTCGGCCGGCTTGTTCATGAACGCGTCCGCGCCCACCTCGCGGGCCCACCACTCGTCGGTGGGCTGGTCCTTGGACGTCAGGATGACCACCGGTACCCCCTGGGTGGCGGGCAGGCTCTTGAGCTGGCGGCAGGTCTGGAAGCCATTCAGCTCCGGCATCATCACGTCGAGCACTACCACGTCCGGTGGGTTCGCCTCCGCCACCCGGACGCCAGCGGCGCCGTCCGGCGCGGTGGAGACGCGCCAGCCGCCGGCGGTGAGCAGGCGCTCCAGCAGCCGGCGCTGGGCCGGGTCATCCTCCACTATGAGCACGGATTTGGGCATGCGTGTCGGGTAGGGGGAGGGGAGGAGCGGGGTCTCTGGAAAAGCAGAGAAGGCCGCGACCCGGCGGCCTTCCACCTCGCAGCGCAAGTGCCGCCGGCGCGGGGATCAGGTTCGCGCATCATCCAGGAAGACCAGGGCCTGGCGCCGGCGGACCGACGCCTCGAGCGCCTTGTAGACGGCGGGGTCCAGCACGCTGCTGGCGAGATCACGCATCCGCTCCACCGCGACGTCTGGCGGCATCTTCTCCTGATACGGGCGGGCGGTGGTCAGGGCGTCATAGATCTCGGCGGCGCCGAGGATGCGGGCCCCCAGCGGAATGGCCTCCCCCACCAGGCGGTCGGGGTATCCCTGCCCGTCCCAGCGCTCGTGATGGCTGCGCACGAAGGTGATGATCTCGCCCAGGTGCGACAGCGGCGCGAGGATCTGCGATCCCACCACCACATGCTGCTTGACCTGTTCGTACTCGTCCGCGGTGAGGGGTCCCTCCTTGGTCAGGATCTCCTCCCGAATACCGATCTTGCCGATATCGTGCAGCCGGCCCGCCATGCGGACCTGCTCCACCTGCTCGTCGGTGAGCCCCAGGTCGGCGGCGATCATCGCGCCCAGGTCGGCCACCCGGGCCGAGTGGCCGCGAATGAACGGGTCCTTGGCCTCCAGCGCGTTGACCAGCGCCTCCAGGGTGGCCACCGACAGCCGCTCCAGCTTGGCCCGCTCCCGCCGCAGCTCGGCGGTGCGGACAGCCACCTCTTCCTTGAGCCACTGGTTGAGGTTGGCCTGCTCGATCTGGCTGTCGCGGCGCCGGATGGCGCGCAGGATGGCGCGGGCGAGGTCGGAGAGGTCGATCGGCTTGGTGAGGTAGTCCATGGCGCCGCGCTGCATGCAGAGCGCGGCGGTGGTGGCGTCGTTGACCGCGGTGAGCATCAGCACCGCGATGGACGGCTCCATTTCCAGGACCTGCGGCACCAGGTCGATGCCGCTGCGGCCCGGCATGCGGACATCCAGCAGCAGCACCGAGATCTTCTGCCGCTGCAGGACCCGCAGGGCCTCGTCACCGGATGAGGCGGTGACAACATCATAGCCCTGCTGCGAAAGGAACTTCTTGAGGGCATTCCGGATCGGTTCTTCGTCGTCGACGACGAGGACGCTGATCGGCGTGTCGGCCAGGGGCACCAAGTGCTCCGGATGCGGGGGGGGCCTAAGGCTAAGATTAGGTCACATAATAGTATAGGCTGGTGGGGGAAAAGGTGGTATGGGGCCGGGCCTACCCCACGAATTCCACCGCCACCGGGTGCGGGATGACCCCCGCCTGGTGTCCCCGCCGGAGCAGTTCCCGCACCGCCTGCCGGCCGGTGTCGCCGTAGTCCACCGTCCAGTGATTGACGTACATCCCCACGAACCGGTCGGTGCGCTCCTCCCCGATACCGCGGTTGTACTGGCTGGCATGGGCCAGCGCCGCTTCCCGGTGATCCAGCGCGTAGACGATGCTGGCCTTCAGGTCCCGCGCCACCTGGGCCACGACCGCCGGGCCCAGATCGCGGCGGACCACGTTGCCGCCCAGCGGCAGCGGCAGGCCGGTCTCGGCGAACCACCACTCCCCCATGTCGGCCCACAGGTGCAGGCCCCGGTCCTGGAAGGTGAGCTGGCCCTCGTGGATCAGCAGCCCCAGCTCCACCTCGCCGGCCTCGACGGCGTCCTCGATCTGGTCGAAGGGCATGACCACCTCGACGTAGTCGGGCTGGAACAGGCGGAGCGCCAGGCAGGCCGTGGTCAGCTTGCCCGGGACCGCGATCCGCTTCCCGCGCGCCGCCGACCGCCGGTCGGCCGGACCAGCCGACCGTCCGACCAGCCGGGGACCGTACCGGTCTCCCATGGAGGAGCCGCTGCTGAGCAGCGCGTAGCGGCCGGCCAGGTAGGCGTAGGCGTGAATCGAGACCGCCGTCACTTCCAGTTCTCCGTCCAGGGCCCGCCGGTTGAGCGACTCGATGTCCGACAGTTCGTGCTCGTACCGGAGGTCGCCGGTGTCGATCTTGCCGGCCGCCAGCGCGTAGAACATGAAGGCGTCGTCGGAGTCGGGGGAGTGGGCGACGCGGATGGTACGGGGCATGGGCTCGGGATCGGGAGTGAAGGCCGGTCTGCTACGGCCGCTCGAACTGGCGCTTCATCTCCGCCAGCATCGCCTGGTGCTCGGAGTACTCCGGCCGGCCGGTGGCGAGCTGGGCGTCGTAGACTCGCAGGAACTGGTCGCGGTTCTGCCGGAATCCCGCCTGGTCGCCCGCGGCCTCGGCCGCTTCGGCCCGGATGACGAAGCCCAGCAGGTGGTTGGGGGAGTTCTTCAGGATGGTATCGGCCAGGGCCAGGGCCCCGGCGTAATCGCGCACCCGCAGGTGCAGCGATGCGGCATGGTAGCGGAGATCGGCATCCACCTGCTCAAGCATCCCGTAGGCGGAGAGCGCCATCGGGGTGAAGGTGGTGACCGTGCTGGAGTCGCCCTGTTCGGCGGCGGCCATCACCCGGTCGTGCAGCCGGAGGAACCGCTCGGTGGGAGACATCTGGCTGATGTCCGGCGGCGCCCCGGGGGCGGCGCCGGCCCCGGGCGCATTGGCCATGTCGGGCGAACCCTGCGGCGCGGGCTTGTCGCGCAGTACCCAGAACAGGATTCCGCCCACGGCCACGGCGACCAGCAGCCAGGCCACGATCCAGGCGGGCCGGTCGCCGCTGGCGGGATTGGTCGCCCGGCCACAGCGGTGGCAGAAGCGCGCCTCGGCGCTGAGCGGCGCCCCGCAGGCGGTGCAGGAGAGGGTTGGGCTGGTCATTGGGGCGGGAATCTAGGCGGGGAGCAGACCTGCGGAAACCCGGGCGGGAAACCCGCCCCCCTTTGGGTGATGCGCCCGCTTGTCCCGCCGCGCGACTCCCGTTAGCGTGAAGGGAACCCGGAGGTCTCATGGCCCAGCCGCAGCAGCCACCGCCGGTCCCCGCAGCCGAAGCTCCCGCCACCAGGCATCTGGGCGATCTCGTCAAGAGCGAGACCCGTTGGGGCGTCTTCATCGAGACCCGCATGGTGGGTGCCCTGGCCCAGGGGCGACTGCACTTCGTCGAGGGGTCGCGGACCAAGTCCACCGGCTGGATCTTCCGCGAGTGGACCGAGCGGGACATCATCCAGCGCTTCAACGAGTTCGGCGCCATCGAGCTGCTCAAGATCCTGGAGAGCCTGGGGTAGGCGATTCCGCGATCGGGCGATAGGGCGAATTCGTGAGTTCCGGCCAGGGTCGAGCGCCGCTGCGGCGGCGAGGCGGCAACCCGGCCAGCTCCAATCGCCCGATCGCCCAATCGCCCGATCGCCCACCCCCCTCATGACCACCCCCAGCCGCCCCCCCGTCACCGCCTTTCCCCGCCAGCTCAAGGGCGCCCGCAAGGCCGATGTCCTCAAGCTGGCGGATGAATTCCAGGTGGACTTTCTCCGCCTGCAGTTCACCGACATCCTGGGGATCAACAAGAACGTCGAGGTGCCGCGGAGCCAGTTCGAGAAGGCGCTCGACGGGGAGATCATGTTCGACGGCTCGTCCATCGAGGGCTTCGTGCGGATCGAGGAGAGCGACATGCTCCTCGCTCCCGACCTCGACACCTTCCGGGTGCTGCCGATGGACGACGAGGGCGGCCGGGTGGCCCGGCTGCTGTGCGACATCCACACCCCCGACCACCAGGCCTTCCCGGGCTGTCCCCGGCTCACCCTCAAGCGCCAGATCGAGCGGGCCAAGAAGCTGGGCTACGAGATGATGGCCGGCTGCGAGGTGGAGTTCTTTCTCTTCGAGCACGACACCCAGGGCAACCCGACGACGGTCACCCACGACGCGGGCAGCTACTTCGACCTGACGCCGGTGGACAAGGGGGAGGAGCTGCGCCGGCTCATCGTCCGCGACCTGGAGCTGATGGGCTTCGAGGTGGAAGCGGCGCACCACGAGGTGGCCCCCGGGCAGCACGAGGTGGATTTCCGCTACGCCGACGCGCTGACCACGGCGGACAACATCGCCACCTTCCGCTTCGTGGTGCGGAGCCTGGCGCACCGGCGGGGTTTCCTGGCGTCGTTCATGCCCAAGCCCATCATGGGGCAGGCGGGCAGCGGCATGCACACCCACCAGAGCCTCTTCAAGGGCAAGGACAACGCCTTTTTCGATCCCAAGACCGAGCACCAGCTCTCCCGGGTGGCACTCTCGTACGTCGAGGGCCTGCTGCAGCACGCCCGCGGCTTCTGCGCCATCACCAATCCGCTGATCAACAGCTACAAGCGGCTGGTGCCGGGCTACGAGGCGCCGGTGAACGTGGCGTGGAGCATGCGGAACCGCTCGCCGCTGGTCCGCATCCCCGAGCGGCGGGAGGAAGGCACCCGCTGCGAGCTCCGAATGCCCGATCCCTCCGCCAATCCCTATCTCTCCCTCACCGTGCAGCTGGCGGCGGGGCTGGACGGCGTGGAGCAGAAGCTGGAATGCCGGGAGCCGGTCAACCGCAACATCTTCCGCATGAGCTACCGGGACCGGCGCAAGTACCAGATCGACGACCTCCCCCGCGACCTGCACGAGGCGCTGGATCGCTTCGAGAAGGATGACGTGATCAAGGCCGCCCTCGGGGAGCACCTCACCGAGCGCTTCCTCGAGGCCAAGCGGGAGGAAGTGGCCCAGTTCAACCGGGAAGTGACGGAGTGGGAGACACGGAGTTATCTGGGGAGATACTGATTTCCGACCTGATCGCCTTATCGCCCAATCGCCTAACCCCCTAACCGCTTCAACAACTGGATCTGCCCCGTGTGGTAGGCGTCGTGCGCCGCCACGCCGATGATCAGTTCCGCGTAGGTCCATTTCCGTACCCCGGGCGGACGCCGGTTGAGCCGCGCCGGATCGAACGCCCGCGCCGCCGCCGCGAACCGCCGGTCCTCCTCCGCCAGCAGCACCCGGTCCGCCCGCCAGAGCCGCTCGTCGGCCCTGTCGGGAACCGCCGGCCAGTTGGATGGGCTCCGGGGGAAGCGGGGAATCTCCTTTGCCTCGAGGTGCCGGCGCACCGCGTACTTCCAGTAGGCCAGGTGCAACGTCAGCGCCCAGATGCTGTGGCGCCCCGGGGCTGGCCGCCAGCGGGCCAGCCGGGCCGGCACGCCCCGCACCGCGCCCACGGCGGTGACGCCGCCGTGCCAGGCGCGGCCCCGCCGGGGGGAGATGGTGTTGATCATGAGATCCAGCGCATCCCGGGTCATGGCTGGGCCACCTGCTGGCCGCTGAGCTCCACCTCGCGCAGCAGCGCTGCCACGATGAGGTCGGGCCGCTCCTCGTGGAGGTGGAGCCCGACGTCCGGGACGCTGTCGATCGCGAAGACCGGCACCCGCCGCTCGAGCGTCCGGATCCGCCCGGCGGAGAGCCCGTTGCCGCCGTTGATCCGGATGCCGCCACCGAGGAGCAGGTGCACCGGGGCCTGCAGGCCGGTGAGCTGCGGGGCGAGCGAGTCCGGCTCCACTGCCTTCTGCATCCCCTTGAGGGCGCGGAGCACGCCGCCCATGTCGCCGGCGTTGCCCTCGGTGTAGCGGTCGATCAGCTCGTCGGTGACCCAGGTGGAATCCACCGAGTTGCCGATCAGGCCCTTCTTGATCTCCTTCCGCACCCGGCCTCGGCCGCCGAAGATCCGCACCAGGAAGGAGAACTTGAGCGCGGACTTCACGCCCGGTACCGCGGCATTCTCCAGCGCGCCTCCTTCCAGCAGCAGCAGGCGGCTCACCAGGTCGGGGCGTGCCACCGCCAGCCGGAGCGAGATCGCGGTCCCGACAGTATGTCCCATCACCACCGCCCGGCTGAGGCCGAGGGTGTCCATCACCGCCGCGATGCGGGCGGCCTGGGCGGTGTGCGAGTAGTCGGTGTCGCCGCCGGGATGAGTCGAGTTCCCCACGCCGAGCGGCTCGATCACCACGGCCCGGACGCCGGCGTCGGCCAGCCGTGGCAGGATGTTGCGGAAGGCGTACGCCGGACTGATCAGTCCGGGAATGATCACCACCGGCGGCCCCTGTTCCGGGCCCATCATGGTGACCCGCAGGGATTCCTGCGGAGCAATCGCGATGCTGCGGGCGATCGAATCGGGCAGCGATGGGGCCGCCGTCGAGAGGACGGCGGTCAGCAGTGCAAGTGAAAGCATCGGAACAATCTCGCGGCGGTGCACCGGTGGATGCAATCGCTGTCGACCGGGCGGGTGACACGTGCCGATTCGACACGAGTCTTCGGAGCGCGCGGGAGCGCTGCCGGCGGAGAGTTCCTTGCCGGCCGCGGAGCAGTGGCGCAAGTGGCTGTCAAACGGTAGGATAGAAGTGAGCGCCGGGGCGATGATCCGGTGACCTACCGCCGGCGGACCCCGGCCCGGTTGTTGCCCCAGACCCGGCGGAGCAGAGTACGCTGTCCCCAGCGCGGAGCATTCGAGAGGCATGTCCCAGGGCCCGGTACCGACTCGCCAGACCGTGATCCTCGCCGCCGGCTTCGGGTCGCGGCTCGCCGCCCAGCGTGGCGAACTGCCGAAGCCGCTGGTGCCGGTGGCCGGACGCGCGCTGCTGGATCATGCGCTCGACCAGGCGGAGGCGGCCGGCGTGCAGGAGGCCGTCATCGTCACCGGCAACAGCGCTGCCCTGATCGAGGCGCACTTGGCGGGGATCAGGACCTCGCTCACCCTCACTCCCGTCTACAATCCGCGCTTCCACGAGCCCAACGGCGTGTCGCTGCTGGCGGCGGCCCCCGTCATCACCGGCCCGTTCTATCTGCAGATGGCCGATCATCTCTTCGCCGAACCGGTGCTGCGCCAGCTGGATCTCGGGACGGTACCGGCGGGATGCATGCGGCTGCTGGTGGACTTCCACCCGGTGGACCTGGACGAGGAGGATGCCACCAAGGTCCGGGTCAGCGACGGACGGATCAGCCACATCGGGAAGGATGTCTACCCGTACGACGCCGTCGACACCGGTTGCTTCCTGCTGGATCCGCGGGTCTTCGACGCCCTGGAGGAGGTGGCCGCCACCGACCCCCCGTCCGTGACCCTCGGCATGCGGCGCCTGATTGCCCAAGGTCAGTTTGCGTCCGTGGCCATCGCGGGCACGCGCTGGATGGATGTGGACACTCCCGAGGACTACGCCAAGGCCGAGCAGTTGCTGGCCGGCCGGCGCCGGATCTGGCAGCGCCCGGCGGTTTCCCTGGGGCGATAGCGCCGGCGTCCTGGCCGACCGTCCCTGACGACCACGGGCGAAATCCACCACGGATCTCGCCCGTTGTTCTTGTGTGCTGAATCCGCCCCCGCCGCCCCCGCCGCGCCGGCCGCCTACCGCTTTCTCCCCCCCACCACAATCTCGTAGCCGAAGCAGCGCGAGAAGCGATCGCCGGTGAGCAGATCCAGACCATCCAGCACCGGGCCGAGCGGGCTGAGCGGAACCACCAGCCAGGGGAACCGTCCCCGGAGCCGGCTCACCCCGTGAAACGGCCAGAAGCCGCGCAGCTTGAGCTCCCCGATGCCGGCCGCGGCCAGGAGCGCCTTCAACTCGCGGGCCCGGAAGGAGCGCTCATAGCCGTACTCGTAGCGGTCTCCCACCCAGCGCTTATAGAGGGTGTGAGGCAGGCAGTAGAAATTGGGGACCGCGATGACCATGGTGCCTCTCGGGCGGAGCACCCGCGCCATCTCCGCAACCACGGCCGCGTGGGAGCGCGACTCCCAGGCCGGAAAGTGCTCGACGACCCCTTCGTTGAAGATGAAATCGACGCTGCCGTCCGGCAGCGGCAGCTGGAAGATGTCGGCCAGCAGCAGGCTGAGGTTGGGCGTGGGCGCCACCGCCCGGGTCAAGTGCAGCGACTCGATGCTCACGTCCACGCCGACCACGGTGGCGTCGGGCCGATCCCTCGCGATGAGGTGGCAGAATCGTCCGGTACCGCAGCCCGCCTCCACGATGAGCCGTTCGTCACCCCGGAGAAAGGCGCGGAATTGACGGTACGCCTGACGGGTCTTCCTGGCCTCGAGGATGCCGGTGCGCCGGGTCCTGGTCCAGCGTGAGCCCCAATCGGCCTGGCCGACCGGCGTGGGTGTGCTCATGAGTTATCCCCAGTGGTTCGCTGTGATCGCTGTGGGCGTCAGCTGCTGCGCACCGCCGGCTCCGGCCCGCCCCGGACCACCCACTGCAGTCCGGTGGTGAGCCCCGAGACGGCAAAGATGACCGCACACCACCCGAGCGCAATCTCGGTGAGTCCCAGCAGCGCCGCCGGCAGGAACAGGAATACGAAGAAGTCCCGCCGGCCCATCACCTCCACCGCCTCCTTCACCCTCACGGCGAAACCCGTCCCCCGCGGCGCGGCGGGGGTCGAGGCGTCCTGCTGGCCCCACCAGCGGATGCTGGTCACGCTGCCGCTGCCGCCGCCGCGGGTGAGCAGCGCAGTGTACAGCGCCACCTGGTACACCAGATGGAGGCTGCCGCCGATGACCGTGAGCCACAGCGCCACCGGCGAACCGCTCTGCCACACCGCCCACCCCGCCGCCACGAAGTAGCCCAGGTTCACCACGTCATCCAGCACCTGGTCCAGCCACTCACCCAGTCGCGACCGGATGTACTTGAGCCGGGAGATCTCTCCGTCGCAGCCGTCCAGGATGGACTGCGCCTGCAGGAGCAGCGCGCCGGGCACCAGCCACGCCACCCCGCCCCGCGCCACCACCAGGATGGCCAGGACACCGAACAGCGCTGCGATCCACGTCATCTGGTTGGGTGTCAGCGATGTGGACAGCAGCGACCGGGTGATCCACAGCGAGATCTTCCGGTTGAGGGCGCGGGAGATGATCCCGTCGGTCGGCTTGATGAGCGAGCCGAGCAGCAGCGACTCCGCGCGGGCGGCCGCCTGGCGGTCGGTGACCGCCACCACGAACTCGCCCGGGAGGAGCGGGGCCTGCGGGATCGGTCCCGACCAGCCTGCGGCCACGAGGCGGGACGGGAGGCCGCGATGCCACACCAGGCCCAAGGGCGCGGCGAGCTCGGCGGACGGAGTCCCGACGCTGGCGGAGACCGGGATTCGCAGCCGCGAATCGGCGGGGATCTGCGCGGCGGGCAGCTGCACCAGCACCTCGTCCATCCCCGCGTCCTGGAGGGAGAGCAGCTGGCGGAGCAGCACGCTCATTCCCGCCACGCGGGCCTCAGGGTTTCCGGCGGGCGGAGCGGTGAGGGTGGCTCGACGGGTCATGCGGGAGTGCGCCAGCGGTCCCCCCGCAGCAGCACCAGGAGGTACAGGTTGAATACCGTGGCGGTGGCCACGAAGTACACGGCAGCCGCCGGCGCCCACCAGTAGGCGAGCGCCGTCATCAGGTAAGCCAGTGCGAAGTGCGTGCCGATGCCCAGCCAGGTCCACGCCCGCATGCGCCTGGCATGCCGGGCCCGGAAGGCGGCGGGGTCGTCCGCGGGGGGAATGGCCAGCGCCTGGTGCTGGGCCCGTGAGTAGCTCAGGTAGACCCACAGGAGCACCGCGTCGCGGATCCGCCGCTCCCGGCGTGCCCGGGAGAGGTCGGCGGCGATCTTGTCCAGATCCTCCTCCCGCTCCGCGTAACCACCGCCGACCCGCGCGATGTAGCGGGACTTGGTGTGATCGAACAGCGCCGACTGCACCGCCGAGCTGGCGACGCCGGCCAGCCCCACCAGCCACCACCAGTTGCTCCCCAGCGTCCCGGCCATGTAGATGGAGCCGCCGATCCCCAGGGCGAGACCCACGGCATAGTCGGAGAACCCGTCGAGAATCGCGCCGTAGGTGGAAGAGGTCCCCCGGGCCCGTGCCAGCTGCCCGTCGGAACAGTCGAGCACCACGGAGCAGAACAGCAGCAGGCCCGCCACCAGCCGCCATGCCGGCCGCTCCACCCCCACGACGACGGCCGCCCCTGCGGCGACGCCCATCAGGGCGGCGAGCAGGGTGACGTGATTGGGGGTGAGCGGGGTACGGACCAGGAACCGGACCAGGTGGCGGGCGAGGGGCCG
Organism: uncultured Gemmatimonadaceae bacterium; assembly: GCA_964449145.1. Taxonomy (GTDB): domain Bacteria; phylum Gemmatimonadota; class Gemmatimonadetes; order Gemmatimonadales; family GWC2-71-9; genus JADJOM01. Next base: position 14,101 of record CAYUYF010000005.1, read on the forward strand.
GTGGATGGTCTCATCCACCCACTCCTCCACCTCCGCCGGCTTCCCGACGGCGGGGGAGGGGCTAGAGGCCGCGCCCGCCGAACCGGGCCCGGGCGTCCTCGAGGTCGGCGAGGTCATCGATCTCCGTCCATTCGTGATGGCCGATCGGAACGGTGCGGAAGCTAACGCCCGCCCCGATCATCCGCTGGAAGGCGTCCTCGTAGTAGCCCAGGGTGTCGCCGGCGGCCTGCATCGCCTCCAGGGTGGCCCAGAAGATCGGGAGCGCCGGCCCGCTCACCTTCTGGATCCCGATGGACTCCCCCGCACAGGCGGCGGGGTCCAGCGCCTTGGCCAGCCGCCTGACACTACCGGCGCCGTCCAGCAGCGCCTTCATCTCCTCGGCGCCCAGCGACGTCTCCCGGTCGAGGAGCAGGGCCGACGGGGCGGGGTCGGCCACCAGCCGGCCGAGCGCGTCGCCGGTCAGCACCACGTCGCCGTCACAGATCACCACCCCGCGGCTGGCCACCGCGGTCCGCGCGGCCAGCACGCTCATGCAGTTGCCGGTGGTGGCGTAGTCGGGGTTGGGGGCGGTGACCACCTCCAGCGCCTGCGCTGCGCCGCGCAGGTGCGCCTCGACCTGGTCGCCGAGATATCCGGTCACCACCACGGCGCGGCGGATGCCCGCCGCCGCCACCCGTTGCAGCTGCCGGGCGAGGATCGTCGTCCCTCCGACGTCCAGCAGGCACTTGGGCGTGGTCTCGGTGAGGGGGCGCAGCCGTGAGCCCAGGCCGGCGGCCAGGATGATGGCGGTGAAATCCATGACAGGAAGGTAAGGAGGAGGGGAAGGCCGGGCGGGGCCGGAAACCCGGGATCCAATCACGGCCGCGAGGCGGGTGCGGTCGCCTCGGGATACGCCGGGAGCAGGGCCGCGCCGCTCCCGCTACGCTCTGGGCAGGGCCGCGATCTCGGCGACGGTCTCGAGGAAGCGGTCGATCGTGCTGAGGTGGATGTCTCCCATGTTGGCCACGAGGAAACAGTCGTGGCTCACCGGGCCCTTGCCGCGATACACCAGAAACCCGCGCTGGCGGAGGTCCTGGTAGAAGCTGTCGAAGGTGAGTCCCGGCGGCAGCTGCGCCACCGTGAGCGACACCGAGCCGCCCGGCTCCGCGAAGCGGAGCTTGAGGCCCATGCCGAGCAAGCCCGACCGGAGCCGGCTGTTGAGAATCTCGTAGTGGGCGCGCCGGGCGGCCGGGCCGCCCTGGTCCTCGAGCTCGTGCAGCGCCGCCTCGAGCGCGGCGATCACCGAGACCGGCGGCGTGAAGGGAGTCTGGCCGGTCTCGCGGATCGCCATCCGGTACCGGCGCAGGTCCAGATACATGGACCGGGGCCGCACATGCTCGGTCTCCTCCCATACCTCCCGCCGCGCGATGATAAAGGCTGCGCCGGCCACGCCGTGCAGGCACTTGTTGGCGCTGCCCACCGCCACCGAGGCCCGGCTCCGGGTCATGTCGAACTCCTCGGCACCGAGGCTGGAGACGACGTCCACGAAGTAGCGCAGGTGCCGTGGTGCCAGGAGGCGGCCCAGCTCGTTGACCGGGTTGATGCGGCCCACGCTGGTCTCGTGGTGCACCATGGCCACCGCCTTGATCTTCGGATCGCCGTCCAGCATGCCGACGATCTGCTCCAGCACGACCGGCTCGCCCCAGTCGTACCGCAGGTGGCTCATGTGAATGCCGAGGCACTGCGCCATCTCCGCGATGCGCTCTCCAAAGGCCCCGTTGGAGACCACCAGCAGCCGCTCTTCCTGCGCGACAAACGTGGCCAGCATGGCTTCGGTGGCAGCGGTGGCGCCGCCACCGACGACCAGGACGTCGTGGTCAGTGGCGTTGGCGACCCGGCCCAGCCGGGTCACCACCCGCGACAGCACTTCCACGAAGGCGTGATCGCGGTGAGCCACATCCACCCCGGCCAGCGCTTGCTTGACCCGCCGGGACGTGCTCACCGGGCCGGGGCACAGCAGCGTCAGCTCGGCATCCGGTGCCGGGCGGGGGCTGATGGGTACCGACCGAACCGCTTCCAGCTCAGGGCGGCGGGGGCGTGTCAGAATGTCCAGGGCAGCGTGTGCTTTCATCACGGTCTCACGGCAATGAGGTCCGTCCGGCGCAGACGGGCTTTTCCTGTAAGTCACTGTTTCTCAATGACATACATAGTTCGAAGCGGCAGGCACTCCGGCGCGATACACCATCCTCCGGTAATGCGGGGCCACGCTTTTAGCAGGTTCCGGGCCTAGCGAATTCGGAGGATCCAGCGGAGGGATTCCCCCAGCCAGCGGCTGAGGGACCAGGGGTCGGTGCCGGGCAGGTCGCTGGCTGGTGGAGCGGCCAGCCGGCGCTCCAGTCCGTCGCCGATGTGACCGGCGCGAGCATCCCAGGTAAGGTCGGCCGCCGTGGCGCTTGCGCCCGCCGCGAGCCGTGCGGTGCGGGCGGGGTCGGCGGCCAGCCCTCGGATCGCCGCGACCAGCGCGGAGACGTCGCCCGGCGGCAGCAGCAGCGCGTTGTCGCCATCGCGGAGCAATTCGGCGGTGTCAGGCGCCCGCGGCGCGATGAGCGCCCGCCCGGCCGCCAGGTACAGAAACAGTTTGAGGGGGAGCACCGTGTTGCCGTGCCGCGTGAGCGGCTCGGTGCTGGGCGGGATCACCAGCGCGTCGGCGGCATAGAGCCAGGGCGCGAGGTCCCCGAACTTGAGCCAGGGAACCACCCGGACATTGGGCAGGGCGGCGGCCTCCCGCTCGACCGGGCCATCGCCCTCGGAACCGATCAGTACGACTTCGATCTCGGGGGCCGCCCGTGCAGCACCGAGCAGCAGGTCGAGCCCCTTCCGCAGGTTCATCCGGCCGCTGTAGGCCACCGTGAAGCGATCCGGCGGGAGGCCGAGTCGGGTGCGGGCCGCCTCAGGGGAGAGGCGCGGCTCCATCCGGACAGGATCCCAGCCGTTGTGGGCGACGAACAGCCGCTGTGGCGGTGCGCCCAGCCGAAGGTAGCTCTGCCGGGCGAAATCGGAATGGAAGATCGCCGCCACCAGGCCCTTGTGGCGGAGCGCCCAGCGGAGGAACGGCTGCAGCGGAGGGACCTGGTCACCCCACGGCCGGAAGTGTTCGTAGACCACCGGGAATCCCGCGCGGAGCAGAGCGGCGACGGCGGGCAGGTTCCGGGAGTAGACCACGTCCGCGTCGCGGAGCGCCGGGTGGCGCCGGGCGCGGAGCGCGTGGGACCACTTCTCCAACAGCCTGATGCCACGATAGCGGAGCCGCTGGTGCGCAACGGTGAATTCGCCCGTGACGTGATAATACTCCCGCAGTCTCCCCGCGTCGCCGGGCCCGTCCGCCGGTCCGGGCAGCAGCAGCGTCACGGCGTGCCCGCGCCGCGCCAGCGCGGAGACGGTGTTGACCACCTGCTCGGTGTCGGCACCGGTATCGGGGAGCGGAACGTCGAAGACGTAAGTGATGCGCATGAACTTCGGGAAATGGGCCGGGGTGGCGGTAGCGGAGGCGGTGGCGCAACCTACGGGATGGCTGGCACCGCCGCCAGTTGGCCGCCGCGCCCCGCCCTCGGGTCCCGCACTCCAGCTAGATTTCCGCCCCGATGCCGCGACTCCTGCTCATCGCGCCGTATTTCCCACCCATTGGCGTGGTCGGGGCCAAGCGCCCGCTGATGCTGACCCGCCACCTCCCGGCGCACGGCTGGACGCCGGTCGTGCTGGCCGCCGATCCGGCGGGTGAGCGGACCGATGCTTCCCTGCTCGACGCCGTTCCTCAGGACCTCGAGGTCCTGCGGCACTACCGGGCGCCATTCAGCCGCGCACCGGCCGCCCCGGCATCCGGCCTGACCGAGGGTCCCCGGGGCACCCTGCTCGGCTGGGATCCCGGCAACTTCACGCCTACTGACCGCTATCTCTGGGGTACGCCGGCGGCGATCCGTGCCGGGCGGACCCTGGTGGATTCCCACGGCCTCAAGGCAGTGCTGGTGTCGGCCGATCCGTGGTCGGGACTGCTCGCGGGCCTGGCGGTGGCGCGGTCGCGTGGGCTGCCGCTGGTCGTGGACCTCCGCGATCCCTGGTCGCTGCAGCAGGCCAAGATGCGGCTGACCCCTCCGCCGGTGCGGGCGATGATCCGGGCCCTGGAGCGCCGGGTGTTCCGGCATGCGGCAGCCATCGTGCTGAACACCGAGGCGGCGCGTGACGCCTACGTGGCAGCCTATCGCGGTGGGGTGCCGGCGGAGCGCTTTCACGCCGTGCGGAACGCCTTCGATCCCGGGCTCTTTCGGGCCGAGCCGTCCAGGCCCTCCGAGCGCTGGACGGTGGTGCACTACGGGCACTTCCGCCGGCTGGTCCCGGCGGAGCCGCTGCTGGCGGGATTCGCGCGCTTCGTGGCCCTGGCGGACCGGACGCCAGCCGATACCCGGCTCCTGCTGGTGGGCAGCCTGCCCCGCTCGGCGGCCTCGCGGGCCGCCGAGCTGGGCCTCACGCCGTATCTCGAGGTCCGGGCACCGGTGCCGTACGCCGAGAGCCTGGAGGTGTTAGGCGGAGCGGATGCCCTGGCGTTCATCGCCACCGGCGGGATGGCGCTCACCGTCCCGGCCAAGCTGTATGACTACCTGGCGGCCGCCCGGCCGATCCTCGCCGTGACGGATCAACCGGAACCGGCCCGGCTGGTGGCCGAAGCGGGGCTGGGAGAGGTGGCGCGACCCGACCAGCCGGAGGAGGTGGCGCAGGCGCTGCTGCGGCTGTGGCAGCGGACCCAAAGTCCCGGCCGCGGCGCGCTGGACCCGGCCGGGCTGGAGCGGTTCAGCGCCCGTGAGCAGGCCCGCGTCATGGCGCAGATCCTGGACGGAGCCGTCTCAGGTCGGACGCCGCAACCCGGTTGAGTGCAGCGCAAAGAGCCCGCCCACATAGACCAGCCCCGCGACCAGGGCGAGGGCCAGACGGGCCGGCAGGGTAGCCGGCGTCAGGAAGTACTCCCATCCGGCCACCACCATCGCGGCGGCCAGGCCTGAGACCAGCGGCCCTCGCAAGGATGCAAACTCCGGCCGGATCCCCACCAGGCGTCCAGACTCCCACAGTTCCAGCGACCCGACCACCAGCGCTGACGCCGCGCCACCGGTCGCCGCACCGAGCAACCCCCAGTCCGGGATGAGCAGCCAGCTGAGCCCGGCCGCGATGGCGATCCCGGTGGCGCTGTTGAACAGGTTCCACTGGGAATGCCCGGTCATGACCACCACGTTGCCGGCGTAGCCGCACAGGCAGTTGATGAGCGGAACGACCGCGAGCACCAGCATGAACCGGAGGTCGAGGCCGGGGGAGTAGAGACCGTACAGTCCGAGCAGCTCCCGCCGGAACAGCACCACCAGCAGGATGGCCGGCACGGCGAGGCGCAGGGTCCACCCCATCATCCGGGACATGGTGTGGGCCAGATCGGCGTGCTTGCCGTCGGCGTGCAGCCGCACCACCATCGGCGCGAAAGCCGAGGAGCCGATGATGCGGATCTGGCGAATGGTCTGCAGCATCCCCGCCCCCGCCGCGTAGACCGCGATCTCCATCGTCCCCGCGCCGAGCAGGCCCAGCATCAGGGCACCCATGCCGGGGAGCAGGGTGTTGAGCGCCATGTTGAGGTTCTGCGGCAGCGCGAAGCGGGTCAGCTCGCCCGACCAGGAGAAGTGCCGGAGCGCCTCCCGCAGCCGGCCGAAGTCGTAGTGCCGCCGGAACACCACGACCGCCGCCCCGGCGAGCAACACGCTGGCCGCAAGCCACGCCACCGGAACCGCCACCAGCCCGAAGCCACTGAAGGCGGCCAGCGCCACCAGCGGGAAGAGGATGAGCGTGCGCGCGGCGGCCAGCGAGGCGCTGTAACGCATGATGAGCAGGGTCCGGGTGGCCGCGGACACCAGGTTGATCAGCGCCACGCAGGGCACGCTGAAGATCATGAGCTGCACGGCGGGCACCAGGCCCCCGGCCACCAGCTCCGGGCTGAAGTGGCGGGTCAGCAGCGTCGGCCCCAGCAGCAGCGCGCCGGCGCAGACCACCACGCTCACCACCAGCGCCACCACCAGCGCGTTGGCCAGGATGTGGTAGACCCGGGGTTGCTCGGCGTCGCGGGTCACATGCCGGCCGGCGAGCGCCACGATGCCGTCCTGGTACCCGGCCACGGTGAGGGTCGCGGCCGATTCCACCAGCGGCAGCGCGGTCCGGTACACGGCGAAGATGCCGCTTCCCAGCACCCGGGCCACGAAGATCTCGAACAGCGGATCGAGGACACGGGCCAGCAGGCCGAGCGCGTTGGTGCCAGCGCCGCGGAGAACCTGCCGGGTGGCGGCTTCGCCGCTCTCAGGGGTGAGGGCGCTCATCGGCGGGCCCGCGCCTCCGCCACTTCGTCGTAAATGGTCTCCACCTGGGCGGTGATCCGGCGGATGTCGAAGTCGCGGATCATGCGCGCGCGGGCGGCACCACCTAGCCGGGCGCGGAGCGCCGGATCGGTCAGGCGGGCCAGCCGATCCTCGAGCGCAGCGGTGTCCCGCTCCGCCACCAGCAGCGCCGAGGTGCCGTCGTCCACCGCCTCGGGGATGCCGGCGTGCCGGCTGGCGACCACCGGCAGCCCCACGGCACAGGCCTCCTTGAGCACCGTGGGATTGCCTTCCCGGTCCCCGTTCAGGGCGGTGACGCTGGGCAGGAGGAAGACGTCGCTCTGGCGCATCGCCTCCAGCACCTCGGCGTGGCGGAGCACGCCGGGGAGGTCCACCCGGTCGGCCATGCCGGACTCGGCGATCAGGCGGCGGTACACCGGCGCTAGCGGACCATCGCCTCCGAGCGTGAGCCGGGCGTCCACCCCGCGGCGGAGCAGCCCGGCAAAGGCCTGGAGACCGTACTCGAAGCCCTTCTTCTCCACGAATCGGCCGACCATCAGGACCCGCAGCGGTCCCGGGCTCCGCTCCGCCGCTTTGGGCTCGGGGATCCGCACCCCGATGTGCTTGCGCTGGGTGCGCTCCGCCGGGGCCCCCAGCGCGATGAGCCGGTCCACCAGATCCTGCGACACCGCCAGGATCCGGTCGGCGCGGCGAAAGAGCCGGCCGGCTCCAAGCCAGTAGCGCCAGTGGCGGGGCCAGTAGCGCGTGGGCTGGGAGAGCAGCGGGACGTCGTAGCCGTAGAAGGTGACCACCAGCGGGAGATTGAGGCGCTCAGCGTGGGGCAGGGCATAGACGCCGGCCCAGCCGAAGTGGGCGTGCAGCACCCGGAAGTCGCCGCCGGCCAGCCGCGCCTGAAAGCCGGCGTTCCACGCCCGCAGGCGGTACCACTGTTCCCGCCAGGCGCCGGGGCCGGACTCGTCGGCAATGGCGTGCACCGACGGCAAGGGGAAGCGGTCGGCGTTGCGGCGCAGCGGCGTGAACACCTCGGCCCGGTAGCGGGCCAGGTGCACCAGCTCGTCATAGACGAAGGTCTGGCTGTAGGGAAGGAAGGACAGGCAGAAGGCCCCCACTCCGGGTCGAGGATGGGGGAGGTCCGGATCCGTCATGGAGGGATCATAACGGGCGCATGCCCCGTTACGCCTCCCCCGCAGGCCGGCGGGCCGGCCCGTGGCCCTAGGCCACCCTGACGCGTGGGTTTATGATTCGCGCTCACAAGTCTCGGAGAGTTGTTCTGTCGCTTCGCGCGCTGGTCCTGTTCCTCGCTGTTGCCCTGCCTGCCGCGGCCCACGGGCAGGACAGCATTCCCCCGGCGCCGCGCGACTCCGCCATGCCGCCGGTCATGGGCTATCCCCCGCCGGCGCGTGACTCGGCCTTCGGTCCCCGGTTCGGCTATCCGGAGACCGACTCGCTCGGCCGCCCGATCATCCGCTACATCGAAGTGCATCGCTCGGACATCTTCGATACCACCGAAGCGAAGAGCTTCATCCCCCGCCTGGTGAACGGCCTGCACATCACCACCATCCCGTCGGTGGTGAGCCGGGAGATCCTCATCAAGCCCGGACAGCCGTACGATTCCGCCGATGTCGAGGAAACCGCGCGGAACCTGCGGCGCCTGGGGCTCTTCCGGAAGGTTCGACTCGACACGGTGACCACCGACACCGGGTTCACCCTCAAGGTGATTACCCAGGATGGCTGGTCCACCCAGGCCGACCTCCGCTTCCGCAGCGCGGGCAACCAGACCGATTACCAGATCGCCCTCATCGAGCGCAACCTGCTCGGCACCGGGACCCGGTTTGCCACCCGGTACCGGAAGACCCCGGACCGCTCGCTGGTCAACTTCCAGTTCCTGCAGCCCCGATTGCTGGCCCGGAGCGTCTCGCTGGGCCTGCGGTACGAGGACCGATCCGACGGCGTGCGGGGACAGGTCGCCATCGAACGCCCGTTCTTTGCGCTGTCTGACAAGGCCGGCGTGTATACCCTGCTGGATATCCGCGACGAGCGGGTGATCCAGTTTCGCGACGGCTCCAGCACACCGAGTGATTCCCTGCGCCGCCGCTACGCGATCGGCCGGGTGGATGCCGCCTACGCGCTCCGCCGTAGCAGCCGGGGCTATGTGCGGCTGGGCATCACCGCTCAGGTCCGCCGGGACGACTACGTCGAGTGGCCGGCGAAGGTACCCGTGAACGATGTCACCTTCGCCGTCGGCCCGTTCCTCGAGTGGCGACGCGCCAACTTCGTGGTCACCCGCGGGTTCGCCCGCTTCGGCCGGGACGAGGACGTCGATGTGAGCGACCTCGCGCGGATCGCGCTGCTGGCCGCGCCCAGCGCGTTCGGGTATGACACCAGCGGCCTCGGCGTCCTGGCCCAGCTGCGGGTGGGCACCCAGATCGGCAAGCGGCGGGGCTTCGCCTGGATCGACGCCCGCGCCAACGGGGTGTACACCGCGTCGGGGCTCGACTCCGGCTCGGTGACCTTTGGGGGCACGGCGGTGCTGACCCCCGCGCGCCGCCACCTGATCATCGGCCACGCCGACATCGGCTGGCTCAAGAATCCCCAGCCCGCCACCGAGTTCGACCTCGGCTTCTCGTCCGGGCCGCGCGGCTTCCCGATTCACGCCTTCACCGGCAACCGCACCTACTTCACCACCGCCGAGTATCGCTTCAACTTCGGCGAGGACGTCTTCAAGGCGCTGGACCTGGGGCTGGCGGGGTTCGTGGACCATGGTGGAGCCTGGTACGACACGCAGGCGCGCCGGACCGGCACCAACATCGGCGTTGGGCTCCGGCTGTCGGCGTCTCGCGCCGCCGACGCCAATCCGACCCGTCTCGATCTGGCGTACCGCCTCAAGAACGACCGGGAAAGGGCGGGCTGGGTGTTCGTCATCGCCTCCGGCCTGGTGTTCAACACCCAGCCCCGCGGCGGCGGGATCTAGTCCCGCCGAGGCCTCACACTTTCGCAGCAGGGATTCCATGACCACCCCGGATGCTCCCGAACCGCTTCCCCCTTCCCGGCCACGACGCTGGAAGCGCTGGCTGGTGATCGTCCCAGCGGGGATGCTCGCCGTCGTGGGGCTCTACACCTGGCTGGCGCTGCACTGGGACTATTCCAACGGCAACCGCAGCGGGCTGCTGCAGAAGTTTTCGCGGCGGGGATGGATCTGCAAGACGTACGAGGGGGAGCTGTGGCAGTCGGTGGTGACCAACGTCGCGCCGAACATCTGGTACTTCTCGGTGCGGGAAGCGCGCATCGCCCGGCAGCTCGACACGCTGGTGGGCCGGGATGTGCGGCTGCACTACACCGAGCACCGCGGCGTGCCCACCAACTGCTTCGGTGACACCAGCTACTACGTGGACAGCGTCACGGTCGTCGCCCCCTGATACCTGGGGGCGGCCCCCAGTCAGTGGCTGTGCCCGGCGGTCCCGCCATCAGTCACCTCGTCCACCAGCACCACCACCGGTGTGTCGTGGGGCACACCTTGCCGGTGAGCGTCAGTGGCGCTGCCGGTCCCGCCATCCGCCACCTCGTCCACCAGCATCACCACCAGCTTGCCCTGCAGGAGCACCTCGCCAGTGAGCGTGACCGGCGCACCCACGTAGTGGAGGAAATGCTGGTGGGCGGGCTCGCCGGTGGGGCCGAGCAGCAGCAGCTGCCCGGACGGGATGGTGGGGTCGTGGACGATCAGCAGTGGCGGGATGCCGCCGCTGAGGCAGCGGGTGGCGCAGCCGCGGTGCACGGCGCCCTCCGCCGGTTTCATCACCCCGAGCCAGCACTTGCTGTCGAGGATCTCGCCGGTGAGGGTCCTGCGGCCGAGTGAAATCGGCGGGGCGACCCCGCCGGCCGCCGGGGCATCCGTGGTGACGAAGTCGGCGGCAAAGATCTCCAGCATGGCGGTGCCGTCGCGATTGACGATCGTGCCGCGGGTGCGTACATGGTGGCCGTCGTGGCCCCGCACCAGGGCCTGGGCGCCCCGCTTGCCCTCCGCCACCAGCAGGTAGCGCGAGTAGGCGGCATCGCGGTCGGTGATCCCGGGGCGCGGCACCAGCAGCATGGGGTACGGCCGCTCCACGATCGTGCCGCGGAACTCCCGCAGGGTGCCGTACTCGAACACACCCCTCCCCACCGGGTCCTGGGTGCCGGCCAGCACGGCGGCCACCAGCACCACCAGGCCGAAGGCCGCGGCCACCGCCAGCCTGACAACCTGCGCGTACCGCTCCGGGGCCTTCGGGTGGTAGCCGACGTAGAACGGCGCCGCGTCGCCGGCCGGGGCGGCCACGGCGATCCGCGCCGGCTCCACGCGGGTGCCCGGGGCGTTGGGTCGTGGATCCACCAGGACACGGCCCTCGCGCACCTGCACGTTGAAAGTCGGGATCCGCTCGGTGAACGGCGGCGGCGAGCTGCCGCTGTCGGGCCGGTACTGGTAGCCGTGCCACGGACAGGTGATGCATCCGTCCACGATGCGGCCTTCGGCGAGGGGCCCATTCTGGTGCTGGCAGACGCTCGAGACGCAGGAAACTTTGCCGTCGTAGCGGAACACCGCGATCCGCTCCCCGCCCACCACCGCCATCTTGGCCCGGCCCTCGCGGATCTCGTCCACTCCGCAGACCTCCACGAAGGGCTGGTCCTGTCCCGCCAGTTCCATGCGGTCGCGGCCGCGTTCCCGCCAGCCGGCGGCGGCGTGCAGGCCGAGCACCGTCACCAGCCCGGCGCCCAGGAGCAGGGGGGGCACGGGGCTCGACTCCGCCTGCAGCGTCCCCAGCGCCACGTGCAGCACCAGCAGGGCGTAGGCGGGATAGACCAGCATGTGCAGCCGCTTCCACCGCGGGCCGCTCAGGTTGGCAAGCCAGAAGTCATGACTGGTGGCCGCCATCAGGAGCAGGATCAGCAGGGCGCCCGCTCCGAGCAGCTCGAACGGGAAGCGGCGAACGCTGGTCGCGTCGGCCGTGGCGGTGAGCAGGCTCACCAGCGGGTTCACGTCTCCGAGGGCGTGGAACTGGACCAGCGCGAACAACCCATGCCCCAGCCCCAGCAGACACATCACGACGCCCAGGTGGCGGCGGTTGTAGAGCAGCGGGGAGAAACGCTCGTCCAGCCGGGCCAGCGGCCCGATGACCAGAATGAAGTGCAACAGCAGCAGGCCGGCCGTACCCAGGCCCCGAATGAGCACCGTCTCCAGCGTGGTTTCGGGCTGGGTGTAGAAGCTGACGCTGGTGAACACCGTGAGATACAACGCGAGCCCCGCTGCCAGCAGGCCGTCGTAGATGTACTTCTGCCGGTTCCAGTTGACCGACTTGTAGGCCGCGCTCACGCCGCCCCCGGCAGCTGCACCGCGGCAAGGATCTCATCGCGCACCAGGCTGTAGAGGATGATGTAGCCGCCCGGCCGCTGGCCCGGCTCCGGCAGGGGCAGCACCTGCTGGCGCCCCCGGAGCGCACCGATCAGCATGGCGTCGGCCGGCAGCGCGCGCCCATCGCCCGCCGTGGGAGACCAGTACGCCAGCAGGTCGGGGATGGCCGGGTCCCCGTCGGGCACGATCAACAAGGCGTCCGGCGAGGAGCCTGGCATGGCCAGGAGAAGGGCCCGGATGCCGGGCTCCGCCAGCAACAGAAAGTCCGGGCCGTTCGGGACCCGGCCGCGGAGGTCAGGCAGAATCGGTGCGGCGCTTTCCCGGGCCGGCGGGCGGCGGGCCACGATCGCGGCGTAGGCTATCGGCAGCGCCAGGATGAGCAGCGTCACCACCCGGCGGTGCCAGTCCCGCAGCCGGCGGATCACCGTGGCCGCCCCAGGAAGGGATTATCGGCCGCCGGCGGCTCTCCCCCGCCGTGGAGCAGGCGGCGTGCAAGGTGGGGCCACAGCAGCACGGCACCCGGCAGGATGAGCAGCCGGAACCCGAGCGTTCCGTGCGCCGCGACCGGATCCAGCCGAGCGACCCAGCGCCACGCGAACGGGGCGGCGAACACAACGCCGATGAACAAGTAGGCCAGCAGCAGGCGAACGACCCAGCTGGCCAGCGCGGGAGAGAGCATGGCGATTCCTGAACGTTTCGGCCGGGAGAACGGTTCCCCAGGCGGGGAATCCGGGTCATCCACCAGTGCGCGCCCAGGCCGTCCAGCCTCACGCTGGAGGGCTGCGATCGAGTTGCGCAACCCCTTGCGGCGGCCTAGCTTCCTGTCCCCCGGCGCCGTAGCCAAGTGGTAAGGCAGAGGTCTGCAAAACCTCCATCACCGGTTCGACTCCGGTCGGCGCCTCTCTAGGGAAGGGCTCTCAATATGGGAGCCCTTGCCGTTTCCCGCCTCAGGCTGCAGCATCCTCTACCCCTTGCCAGCAGATCATTATGGCCACCAGCGACAAACTTCGCGCGGTCCAGGTCCCGCTCAAGCAGCGTTACCAGGACAACCCGGCCGCCGCCCGGGTCACCTCGTCGGCGGAGGCGCGCCTCGCTCCAGGTGAGGTCGCGTGCACCATCACCCGCTCCAAGGGCAACAAGGTGGGGCTGCATGCAGCTACGGGTGGCGACGGCGCCCTTCCCAGCTCCGCGGAGCTGCTGCTGGAGGCGCTGGTGGCCTGCGCTGGCGCAACCCTGCAGGCAACGGCGACCGCGATGGCCATCCCGATCCTGGGCGGGACGGTGCGCGCCGAGGGTGACTGGGATGCGCGTGGCACGCTGGGGATGAGCCGGGAGACGCCCGTGGGGCTGACCGCCGTTCGGCTCGGCTTCGTGGTGGATAGCGACGCGCCCGAGACCCAGCTGGCCCGGCTGCTTGAAATGACCGAGCTGTTCTCCGTGGTCGCCCAGACCATCAAGGCAGGTGTGGGCGTGGAATCGGTCATCGCCCGGCGCAGCCCCGCCTAGCGCAGGTGCTTGTACATGAGGTCGATGATCTCATCGGTCATCGCCTCCGCCTCGCTGCCGCCGGCCCGCATCGCGACCGCAGTGCAGTGCTTCAGGTGGTTCCGCATCAGCTCCCGCCCCACCGCGCGCAGGGCCTCCTGCACCGAGGCCAGCTGGACCAGGATGTCCGCACAGTAGCGGTCTTCCTCCACCATCCGGTGCAGGCCGCGGACCTGTCCCTCGATCCGCCGCAACCGTTTCTGGTTACGCGCCTTGATGTCGGGGTCCACCCCCTTGGCCCGTCGGCCCTCGCTGTCGCAGGCACAGGTGGTATGAGCGCCCTGCGGCGCTGCCTGGGGTTCCGGCTGGGGTGCCATGAGCTGTTCCTCCCGGGCTTGAGTCAGGCGCTGGCCGGGCCCAGCCGGGCCCGGCGCAATCTGAGGCTGTTGGCGACCACGCTCACCGAACTGAACGCCATCGCCGCACTGGCGAGGACCGGGCTCAGGAGCAGGCCGGTGACGGGATAGAGCACCCCCGCCGCCACGGGAATTCCGACCACGTTGTAAATGAAGGCCCAGAACAGGTTCTGCCGCATGGTGCGCATGGTGCGGCGCGACAGGACGATCGCCTGGACCACGCTCGCGAGATCGCCGCGCATGAGCACCACGTCGCCCGCCTCGGCCGCCACGTCGGTGCCGGTGCCGATCGCGATACCCACGTCGGCCCGGGCCAGCGCCGGGGCGTCGTTGATGCCGTCGCCCACCATGGCCACCACCCGGCCGCGAGCCTGCAGCCGGACGATCTCCGCCACCTTCCCCTCCGGCAGGACCCCCGCCACCACCCGCGGGATGCCCGCGGCCGCCGCCACCGCTCCCGCGGTGCGTTCGTTGTCGCCGGTGAGCATCACGACGTCCAGGCCGAGGCGCTGCAGGGCGGTGACCGCCGCCGGACTGCCGGCCTTGAGCGGATCGGCCACGGCGATCAGGCCCGCCACCCGGCCGTTGACGGCCACGTAGACCAGGGTCTTTCCCTGCCGGGCCAGCTGGTCGGCCGTGCCAGCCAGCGCCACCGGATCGAGTCCGTAGTCGGCCAGCAGAGCTGCATTGCCCGCTGCCACCAGCGCCCCGTCCACAATCCCCGCCGCGCCCTTGCCGCTGACGGACTGGAACTGCTCGACCGCAGGGAGGTCGCCGAGCCGGGCCCTCGCGGCCGCCACGAGGGCACCGGCCAGGGGATGCTCACTGGCGGTCTCCAGGGCACCGACGTGCCGGAGCAGGGCATCGGTGTCAGGCGCGGCCGGAGTGGGTGGGCTGGACAGCATCACGTCGGTCACCGTGGGACGGCCTTCGGTGATGGTGCCGGTCTTGTCCAGCACCACCGTGTCCAGTCGGGCGGCGCGCTGCAGCGCCTCCCCACCCTTGATCAGGATGCCGAGCGACGCGCCCTTGCCCGTGGCCACCATGACGGCCGTCGGGACGGCCAGTCCCATGGCGCAGGGGCAGGCGATGATCAGCACCGCGACGCTGGCGGCGAAGGCACGCACCGCCGGCGCCGAGCCGGCGGCGAGGTACCAGGTGACGAAGGTCGCGATCGCAATGCTGATCACCGCCGGGACGAAGATCGCGCTGATCCGGTCGGCCAGGCGCTGGATCGGGGCCCGGGAGCCCTGGGCGTCGCGCATCAACTGCACGATCCTTGCGAGCACGCTGTCGGCCCCGAGCGTGGTGGCCCGGTAGCGGAACCCTCCGGTGGCGTTGATGGTCCCGCCGATGACCCGGTCGCCGGCGCCCTTGGCGACCGGCAGCGATTCTCCCGTGATCATCGATTCATCCACGGCACTGGCCCCGGACAGGATCTCACCATCCACCGGCACCCGCTCGCCGGGACGGACCTGGATTACCTCCCCGGGGCGCACCGACTCGATCGGCAGGTCCAGTTCCTGGCCGTCGCGGATCACTCTCGCCTGGTTCGGTTGCAGGGCCACGAGACCCCGGAGCGCCTGGGCGGTGTTCCGCTTGGCGCGAGCCTCGAAGGCGTTGCCGGTCAGGATCAAGGCGATGATGATGATCACCGCCTCGAAGTAGACGTCCGGGGTCACGCCGCGGGAGATGAAATATCCCGGGACGGCCGTGGCCAGGGCCGAGTAGAGAAACGCCGCCCCGGTGCCCACGGCGATCAGCGTGTTCATGTCGGCGGCGTGATGCCGGAACGCGGCCCAGGCCCGCACGTAGAAGTGCCGGCCGGCCCAGGCCATGATCACGACGGTCAATCCCAGCAGGCCCCAGGCCAGGACCGGACGGGCGATGGCGTAGAGCCACGGCGCCGCCGCCGAGAGTCCGGGGGTCAGGGTCTCCATCGCCCAGCGCATGAAGGGGTCCGCCACCTCGGCGTGCCCGTGTCCCCCACCGACCGGGGCCATGAGCGGCATGGAGAGCACCATGGCGACGATGCCCGCGATTCCGCTCACGATCGCCTTGCCGCGGAGTTCGACGAATTCCGCCGCCTGCGCCGCGTCCCTCGCCTCCTGCTCCTCAAAGGCCGTCTGTTGCGGCGGCGGCAGGGTGGCGCCGTACCCGGTATCCTGGATGACCTCGGTGAGCTGAGTCGGGGAGGTTGCCGCCGGATCGTACTGCACCGTGGCGTTCTTGAGCATGAGATTCACGGACGCCTCGGCGACGCCGCTGGCCTGCTCCAATGCCCGCTGCACCCGCCCCGAACAGGAGGCACAGGTCATGCCTTCGACGTTGATGGTCACCGCGCGGGTCCGGGCGGGGCGCGGGGTCTCGGTGCCAGCCGACATGGGTCAGTTCTCCCGGGATGGCTCGACGGTCAGGGTACCACGCAGCATCCCCATGCCGCAGGTGAACTCGTACTCCCCCGCGGCGGGCGCGGGGAGCTCGATGGATGTCCTGGTGCCGGTAGGGAGGAAGCGGCGGACGCCGAAGTCCGGCAGCACCACCTCCTCGCTGCAACTGGAGGTGTCCTTGCGGTCGAAGGTGAGACGCAACGGCGTGCCGGCCCGAGCCAGGAGCGCGGCGGGTGAGTAGCCACCGTCAACGATCACGGTCAGCTCCTGGATGCCGTCCCCTCCGCTGGCGGAGTGCGCCGGGCGGCGGTGAGCAAAGAACCACCAGTTGACCGCCGCGATGCCAAAGATCCCGGCAACGAGCACAACGATTTGGTCGACTGACATTGAGGACTCCTATACAGGGTGGGGGTATAATATATACCCCCCATAGGTATATCAAGCTCTCACGAAAAACGGCCAGCCCAGGGGGCTGGCCCGTGTTGTCGGTAGCTGATCTTCCAAGACCGTAAGTTATTGTTTGACAGTGTGTTGAAGCACTAGGCCTGACCGGCGATGCCTTTGGGTTCAAATCCCTGATCCCTGAGGGCCTGAAGCACCTTCTGGCGCAGCTGAGCTACCGCGGCATCCTCGGCGCACGGTGCCTTGATGGCCGCGAGCATCCTGGCCTCAAACTGAAAAGCCTGCAGGCAGCAGTGGCACTTCTCGACGTGGGCCTCGATGGCCCGCCGTCGGTCCGGGTCGAGGCAGCCGTCCAAACAGGCGTACAGCTCCTTGAGCGCGTCGGTGCAATCGGAAGGATGGGCGTGGTCACGATGGTTGCTCATACGGGCTCCTTGGCAGTCCTCAGGCCCAGGTCGGTCGCATGGCCGAGCAGCTGTTCCTGCAGCAATCGGCGTCCCCGGTAAAGGCGGGACCGGATGGTGCCGACCGGTACTCCCGCTTCTGCGGCGGCTTCTTCATAGTCGCGCCCCTCCACATCTACCAGCAACACCGCCTCCCGGAACTGGGGATTGAGCGTCCCCATGGCGTCGTCGATCGCCTGCGGAAGGTCGAGCGACTCCAGCCTCCGGAGCGCGGCGGCGCCGGCGTCCCCGGTCACGGGTGTGGCGGCCGCGAGCGACTCCAGCTCCGGGTCCTCCAGGGTGACGACTCGGGCGGCCAGCTGGCGGCTGCGCAAGAAGGCGTTCCGGCAGATGGCAAATAGCCAGCGCCGGGCATCGCTTCCCGGCTTGAAGGTGTGCCAGCTCTTCCAGGCGTTCAGGAATGTGGTCTGGACCAGATCGTCGGCGTCGGCGGCAGAGCCGCTCAGGCGCAGGGCGTACTGGCGCACCGCCGCCAGCCAGGGCAGTGCCTCGGTCTCGAAGGACCCGGGCCCCGCTCCTGGGCGGGAGTCGTTCACTGGTGCTGGCGAGAGCCCCATGTCCACCCTCAAGAAAGGAGAAGCGGAATTCGTTCCCGGGATGCGCCACCTCCCAAGGGCTGAGGCGCCCCGCGATGTCCGGGCCCGGTCGTCGCGGTCTGCGCGACTCATGATTCTGAGAAATGCCAATCGTCGTGCAAGTCACCGCGAGGCACGCAGCGGCACCCAGGATTCGTGCGGCCGGGCCCGGCTGCTCGTGCTGCTGCAGAATGCGCGGAACCGAACGACCGTCGCCAAAGGCGTGTGACTCATCTCACGAGATCGCCGTTTTCCAGCCACCGCGCCGATGCAAATCACAAGGGTCGATGCCGCTGACCGCCGACGATCTTGAATGGCGCGCAACGTGCTGGTCCCGCGCACGTCGCCGCCAGGGAGGTGGTGTGGCCGGACGGGTTGATAACGGAACATGGCCCGTCCGGGGACACAGACGCAAGCCGCACCGAAGTGTGGAGCGGGATCGTACGCTGCCGACCAGTTGTTCCGTAGAAAAGTGCCGCAAGTGCGCCGATTTTGTCCCTTCGGTATTCCGCTGGCGTTTCCCCTCGTGATGACAGTGCTTGCCGCCTCTATGGTCGCTCTTGCCGCCTGCAGCGCCGAGACATCGGGGCCCCGACCGATCGCCTTGCCAGCCGATACCGCCGCGGTCCCCGTCGATAGCACCGCCCCACCCGACACCAGCGCCGTACCACCCGATACCACCGCCAATCCCCCGACCCCTACAGACTCGCTTCCGGTCCCGGACCCCGCGACCAGCAAGAGCCGGGTGCACGAACCGGCAGGATTCCAGGTCATCGCGGAGGCCTTCATGGATCGGATTCCCGCCACCGCATACGGTCCCGTCAGCGGCTGGAGCGGCAACTGGATGTACAGCGGCGCCGGAATGGCGCTGGAGCCGGCGACCAACCTGCTCCTCGACTCGCCGGGTGTGCTGCGGACCGAATTCCTGGCCTCGACCCTCAGCGGGCGGGCACCAACCAGCCTTGCGGGCTGGAGTGGGACCCAATCGAACCCCAGTCAGTACCGACGGGTCTATCTCAGTCAGTGGGTCATGGCGGGGGTGGGTGCCGGCTACCAGAACAACCCGGTGGGCACCAAGTTCGGCTTCTTCGGCTATGGCCAGCCAGCCCACCTCGCGCGCAACCAGAGTTTCCTGCTCCTCAAGGGAACGGGCATCACGTCGGTGATGACGGGCATGGAGCTCAGGTTCGAGCAGCAGGGCGTCGTAGACCGGAGCCTGGCGCCAAACCGGAATACCGCCGAGGCCCAGCTCGGTACCGGGCTCTGGCATCAGGTGGAAGTGCTGCTGGAGGTCAATTCCGCCCCTGGACTGCCGGACGGCCAGCTGCACATCTGGCTGGACGGAGTGCTGATCCACCAGTGGACCGACATGGTGTATCTCACCCTCAACAACACCAACCTGTTTCAGTGGTACGACTGGAATCCGACCTGGGGCGGTTCCAGCGGAGTCCGCACCCAGGCCGACAACATCTGGATGGACCACCTCTACATCAGCGGCGCGCCCTAGGGCCGCTTCGCTCGAAGGCCGGCCGATGCCGCTGCTGGCGGGCCCGTCGCTCGCGATTCGCGGTGCGGCCGGGCGATATTGGAGCATGGCGCCGGTTCCCGGGCGCCCGCTCATTCATGCGCACTCGGTTCGCCCCAGCTCCCACCGGTTATCTGCACCTGGGCCACGTCGCCAACGCGATTGTGGTCTGGGGGGTGGCCCGCGCGCGGGGTGCCGAGGTGGTCCTGCGGATCGAAGATCACGACCGGCAGCGGTGCCGGCCGGAGTACGAGGCCGCGCTGCTGGAGGACCTGGAATGGCTTGGGCTCGTCCCCGACCTTCCATCCATCCCGAGTCTGCGGGCGGGTAGGTCGCCGTACCGGCAGAGTGACGGTGGGGCGGCCTACGCCGCCGCGGTGGAGAGCCTGCGCGCGCGGGGGCACACTCTCTACGCCTGCGACTGCTCCCGGAAGACCGACGCTTCCGCGCCGGATGGGTCGGCGGCGCGGGCCTACGGCGGCCGCTGCCGGGACCGTGGCCTGGAGCCCGGCCCGGGCCGCGGGCTTCGGGTCGGCATCGCGCCGGGCATGGAGGAGTTCGCGGACCTGCGGCTGGGTTCCTGCCGTCAGGAGCCGGCCCGTCAGTGCGGCGATCTGCTGCTGCGTGACCGGCTGGGCAACTGGACCTATCAGTTCTGCGTGGTCGTGGACGATCAGCAGCAGGGTATCGATCTGATCATCCGGGGCGAGGACCTGCTGGAATCCACCGGCCGGCAATTGCGGCTGGCGCGGATGCTGGGACGGGAGCACCCGCCCGCCTTTCTGCATCACCCGCTGCTGGTCAAGCCCTCGGGCGCCAAGCTCAGCAAGGCCGACGGAGACACCGGCATCCGGGAGTTGCGCGCCGGCGGGATGACCCGTGAGGAAGTTTTGGGCCGGGCGGCCCGGGGTCTGGGGCTGCTCCCCCAACCGCGGCCGCTCGAGCTGGCGTCGGCGCTAGCCCTGGCGGAGCGCCTTGCGGAGTAGCGCGATCTGGCCGAGGTGATAGGTGTTGTGCTGCAGCAGCCCGTGCAGCATGACCAGGTAGGTCACGCCGGTTCCGAGCGCCGGGTTCCGGGCATCCCCGACCACTTCGTCGAGTCGGCTCTCCGGCAGGGTGTCGAGCCGCTGCCGCACGGTGGTCTGTGCCTGGGCGAGCGCCGCCAGGGCCTCCCGCCAGCGCGTCGCCGTCGGTGGCGGCACCTCGGGCCAGTCCCCCGCTGCGGGTTCCCGCGCCACCCCGCTGTCGAGCCGCCGGGAGACCTCGTCGATCCAGCTCCCGAGGTGCAGCACCAGCTCCCAGATGGAATGGGCTCCGGGGATCGGGTGGGCGGCCGCCTCCTCGTGGGAGATGTCCCTGAGGATGCGCGCGATGGGGTCCCCGTACCAGGGATCACCGTTCTGGATCCGGGAGAGCTGGTCGATGATGTCCTGGGTGCGCCGCATGGCGTTGAAAATATCCAACCAGCCTGAAAACGAAACCGGGCGGGGCGCGGCGTTGCTCGCCGTACCCCGCCCGTTGCGCCTGGGCAGCCGTTAGCGGGTGGTGCCGCTGAACAAGCCGTGCCGAACCCGCATCGCCCTGGCCCCGGCGGCCGGGTCGAGGGTCAGCCGCTCCTGCCTGACCACGGCGAAGCGCACCCGCCCGGTCAGGACCAGGTCCTGGTCGCCACGCCGGACCTTGAATGGCAGCTCCCCCCCCTCCCGGTCCCCGTAGCGGACCCGGAACTGGTCGAAGACATCCGGTGCGGTCGTGGAGATCCCGCCAACTTCCAGCAGGATGTCCCCCGCCAGCAGGCCCGCCTCCGCGGCGGCGCTGCCCGGCTGCACGGCGATGATCCGCACGCCGATCGAGTCCTGACCGGCGTTGATGCCCAGCCGCGGCACCTTCATGCTGTCGGTCTCCAGGCGGAGGCCTGCCAGCGGGAGGACGCTGTCATAGGGATACGGCTCCCGCCCATCGACGCAGCAGCGCTCGAACGCACTGAAGTTCCTGCCGCCCGCCGCCCGGCTGACCGCTGCCCACCAGTCCCGGCCGCTGAAGCCGCGGCCCGCCTTGTACGTGGTGCGGTACATCTCCCGCATCACGTCGTCCAGGGAGCGGGCGTTGTCGCTGCCGTCACGGATCATGATGTCCAGCAGCAGCCCCGCCAGCGAGCCCTTGTCGTAGTAGACGTAGCCGGTGCCATCGCTCGGGTGGATCCAGGTGGACAGTGAAGCATCCTCCAGCGCCACCGGCGGCAGCTGCCCGACGGACCGTATCTTGTTGACGGTCGTCTCCAGGAAGTCGGCCGAATCGGCGATGCCGGCCCGGAGGAGCACCAGGTCGGCGTAATAGTCGGTGATCCCCTCGCTCACCCAGAGCCAGGTGGTGGGCTGCGCCACGTCGTACCGGTAGGGGAACATCTCCGCCGGGCGGAGCCGCTTCACATTCCACGCGTGGATCATCTCGTGGGCGGTGATGGACGGGATCCAGCTCTGCCCGATGCCGGCGGTCGTGTAGATGCCCACGTGGCTGTTCTGGTGCTCCAGGGCCGAGCCGCCGCCGAAGGCAGAGTCGTAGACGATCAGCGTGGTGTAGTGCTTGAAGGGCATCTCGCCGAAGACCGCCGCCTGGGGGGCGAACAGCTTGCGGTAGTCGTCCCAGAAGGCGCTGCGGGCGGCGCCCTGCAGGATCCCGGCGGGATAGGTGGCCAGGCGGGCCTGCACACCATCGACCAGCGCGCTGTCGTAGTCGAACCGCCCGACAAAGAAGGGCATGTCGACCAGGTCGTGGTAGTTGCTCTCCTGATAGGTGCCGGGCGTCCGGCCCGCCTGCATGCCGGTGGCCACGCGCCAGTCGTTCTCGGTCTTGATGGTCACGCTGGCGGGAAAGGCGAGACTGGCCCCCTCGGGGTACAGAAAGACGTTGGTCCCGTTGAAGAAGGCGAACTCGTCGCGGCTCCACGCCATGGCGTTGTCCAGCGAGTCGGCGTGGAAGGCGAACCGAACCTCGACCTCCCCGGCCGCCGTGGGGCGGACCCGCCAGGTGTCATAGTCGAGCTTGTCCCAGGTGAGCGCCTTGCCGCTTCCCATGGCCTCAAACGCCGAGACCCAGCGGGCAAAGTTGGTGATCTCGTACGCGCCCGGGGTCCAGCTGGGCAGCGAGAGCAGCACCTCGCCGGGACCGGCCACGGTAAACCGCATGGCCACCCCGAGGCTCCGCTCGGCCGCCGTCTCCCGGGTAAAGGTCACTTCATAGCGGACGTTGCCGATCGGGGTCGGCGCCGACGGGATGGCCGGGGCAAGGAGCGAGACCGCTGCGAGACTAAGCCACATGACTGGTCAGTTCCTGGAGTGAAAGACGTGATAAGGACGGCCGAGGGACCCCAAAGGTTGCACCGCTCAACCGACCACCGGTTCTTCGTTGCCCCATTCCCCTTCCCAGCGGGCCATGACCGCGGTGGCGAGGCAGTTACCGACCAGATTCACCATGGTCCGCGCCATGTCCATGAGCTCATCCACGCCCAGGATCACGGCCACGCCCTCCAGCGGGAGGCCGAACGAAGTGAGCACCCCGGAGAGCACCACGAGCGAGGCGCGCGGCACGGCGGCGATTCCCTTCGAGGTGATGAGCAGGGTGAGCATCATGAACAGCTGCTGGCCCAGGGTCAGGTCCACGCCGGCGGCCTGGGCCACGAACAGCGAGGCCACCCCGAGGTAGAGGGTCGAGCCGTCGAGGTTGAACGAGTAGCCGGTCGGCATCACAAAGGCCACGATCCGGCGCGGCACGCCGAATTCGATCATCCGCTCCATGGCCAGCGGCAGCGCCGCGTCGGAGCTGGTGGTGGTAAAGGCGATCACCGCCGGATCCTTCACCGCCCGGAGGAAGCCGCGGAGGGGGATCCGCGCGTACAGCGCCATTGGGAGCAGGGCCACCAGCGCGAAGAAGATCAGGGCGACGTAGAGCGTCAGGACCAGCTTGGCGAGGTTGAGCACCACCTCGATCCCGCTGTGACTCACCGTCACCGCCATGGCCGCCCCGATGCCGATCGGCGCGTATTTCATGATGATCGCCACGAGCTTGAACGTCACCTCGGCGATACCCTCGGTCAGGCCCAGCATCATCTCCTTCGGCTTGCCCTGCACCTGGGTCAGGGCGATGCCGAACAGGGTGGCCCAGAAGACCACCTGCAGGACCTCATTGTTGGCGGCCGCCTCGAAGAAGCTCTGGGGGACGATGTGGTTCATGAAGCCGCCGAAGGTCGTCGGCGCCGCCTGCGGGATGGCGGTGTTCGGGTCGGGCGGCGGCAGGATGACACCCACGCCGGGCCGGCTGAGGTTGCCGGCCGTCAGGCCGATGGCCAGGGCGATGAATGTCATGAACCAGAAATAGAGCAGCGACTTCCCCGCCAGCCGGCCGATGCGCTTGAGGTCGTCGCCGTGGCCGGCGATCCCCACCACCAGCGTCCCGAAGATGATCGGCACGACGATGGACTTGATCATCCGGAGGAAGATCGTCGAGAGCGGCTTGAGCTCCGCGGCGAACCCGGGGAGGAGCCACCCGACCAGGATCCCCGCGCCCATACCGATGAAGATCCAGTGGGTCAGGGTCAAGCGCCGCAGATAGGCGAGCATGGGGAACCAGGGTTGAAGACAGTGTGCGGAGGGCGGCCCGGTCGGGCCGCCACGGTGGTGGGCAGGCGGGCGCCCCGCCCGAGCGGGTCAGCCGACCAGCGCCGCCGCCTTGCGCTCGATGACGGTCAGCAGGGATTCGAAGGAGGCGGCGAACGACGCCACTCCCTCGGCCTCCAGTGTCCGGGTGACCATGGCGAGATCGATGCCTGCCGTGGAGAGGATCTCCAGCAGCGGACCGGCCCTGGCAATTTCCTCGGCCATGCGGAGCGCGGGCTGGCCGTGGTCCCGATAGGCGGCAAAGGTGACTGGGGGCAGCGTGTTGACGGTGTGGGGCGCGATCAGTGCCTCCACGTAATGGGTGTCAGGCAGCGCGGGGTCCTTGGTGCTGGTCGAAGCCCACAGCGGACGCTGGACCATGGCCCCCTTGGCGGCGAGGGCCCGCCAGGTGGCGGTGGCAAACAGCTCCTCGAAGGCGCGATAGGCCGCGGCGGCGTTGGCGATCGCCGCCCGCGCGCGGAGGCTTGCCGCGGGCGGTGCCGACGGTGTGGCCGCCGCCCAGGCCGCCAGCGGCGGGTCAATCTTCCCGTCCAGGCGCGAGACGAAGAACGAGGCCACGGAGGCAATGCCCGCCAGCGACTTTCCGCCAGCCGCGCGCTGCTCCAGTCCGGCAAAGAAGGCCGCCACCACCTCCCGGTAGCGCTCAACCGAGAACAGCAGGGTGACGTTGACGTTCAGCCCGTCGGCCAGGCAGCGGGTGATCGCCGGCAGGCCTTCCCGAGTGCCGGGGATCTTGATCATCACGTTGGGCCGCGCGATGCGGGTCCACAGCCGCTCCGCCTCCGCGATGGTGCCGGTGGTGTCCCGGGCCAGCGTGGGGGAGACCTCCATCGAGACTAGCCCGTCCAGGCCGCCGCTCTCCTGGTACACCGGCAGGAAGAGGTCGCACGCGGCCGCGACATCCTCCACCGCCAGCGCCTCGAAGATCTCCGCCGGCCGGCGGCCCTCCGCGGCCAGGCGGCGGATATCGTCGTCGTAGAGCGCGCTGCCCGCGATCGCCTTCTCGAAGATCGTCGGGTTGGTGGTCATGCCGCGGAGACCATCCTCCGCGATCAGCCGCGCCAGCTCGCCCGAGGTGACCAGGTCCCGGGTGATGAAATCGTACCAGGGGCTCTGGCCCAGCTTGCCCAGGCGGATCAGTGGATTGGTGGTCATGGTTATTGCTGCCGTCCGAGCGTTTGGCGTACCGCCGAGCGCACCGCTTCCGCGGTGATCCCGAACTCCTGAAATAGCCGGTCGGCGGGAGCCGACGCGCCGAAATGATCGATGCCGAGGGCCCGGCCCCCGTCGCCCACCCAGCGGTGCCAGCCGAAGGTACTGGCGGCTTCGAGGGAGACCCGGGCACGCACCGCCGGGGGAAGCACCGCGTCACGGTACTCGGCTGGCTGGGCCTGGAAGAGTTCCCATGAGGGCAGGGACACCAGCCGCACCCGCACCCCCTCCTGTTGCAGCTCCTCCACCGCCGTCAGCGCCACATGCACCTCCGCCCCGGTCGCGATGACAATCGCCTCCGGGCCACCGCTCGGCGCATCCAGCAGCACGTACCCTCCCTGTGCCGCCCCGCTGGCCGGGGCCAGCCGGCTGCGATCCAGGATCGGCAGCTTCTGGCGCGACAGGGCCATCACGACCGGGCCGTCGGTCCGCCGCATGGCTGTCTTCCAGGCCTCGACGGTCTCGTTGGCGTCGGCGGGCCGGAGCACCGTGACGTTGGGGGTCGCCCGGAGCATCGCCAGTTGTTCGATCGGCTGATGGGTCGGGCCGTCCTCGCCCAGACCGACCGAATCATGGGTGCCGATGTAGATCACCGGGAGCCCCATGAGCGCCGAGAGCCGGATGGACGGCTTGCAGTAGTCGGAGAAGATCAGGAAGGTGCTGCCGAAGGGCCGCACCCCGCCGTGGGCCGCCATCCCGTTGAGGCAGGCGGCCATCCCATGCTCCCGCACACCCCAGTGGAAGTTGCGGCCCACCTTCGCCGCCGAGAAGCTGCCGCCGCCCTTGATGTCGGCGCCGGTGCTCTCGGCCAGGTCGGCGGAGCCGCCGATCAGGTTGGGCAGCCTGGCGGCGAGGGCGTTCAGCGTCCTGGCCGACGCCTGCCGGGTGGCTAGCTGCCCGTCGGTCGGGGCGAAGCCCGGCAAGTCCGCATCCCAGCCGGCCGGCAGCGTGCCGGCCTGCCATGCGTCGAATTCGGCGGCGAGGTCCGGGAACTGCTTTCGGTAGCCGGCGAACAAGGCCGTCCACCGGGCGCGGGCATCGGCGCCCCGTGTCAGGCAGTGCGTGCGCCACTCGGCGGCCTCGGCGGCCACATGGAACGGCTCGGCGGGCCACGCCAGCACCTCGCGGGTCCGGGCGACTTCGTCCTTGCCCAGGGGCGCTCCGTGGGCGGCGGCGGTGTTGCGCTTGGTGGGGGCGGGATCGGCGATGATCGTCCGGAGAATCACGAGGGTGGGCCGCGCTGGCTCGGCGGTCGCGGCCTCCAGGGCGGCGCCGATGGCGCCGAGGTCGTTCCCGTCCGCCACCCGCTCCACGCGCCAGCCGTACGCCTCGAAACGTCGGCCGACGTCCTCGGTGAAGGTGAGGGCCGTGTCGCCGTCAATCGTGATGTGGTTGTCGTCGTAGACCAGCGTCAGCTTGCTCAGCCCCAAATGCCCGGCGATCGAGGCGGCCTCGCTCGCCACTCCCTCCATCAAATCGCCGTCGCTGACCAATGCCCAGGTGCGGTGGTGCACCACCTCGAATCCGGGCCGGTTGAACCGGTCGGCGAGGTACCGCTCGGCGATGGCCATCCCGACGGCGTTCCCCACACCCTGGCCCAGGGGGCCGGTAGTGGTCTCCACCCCGGCGGCATGGCCGCGTTCCGGATGGCCAGCCGTCCGCGAGCCCCATTGGCGGAAGCTCTTGATGTCGTCGAGAGAGAGGGGATAGCCGGAGAGGTGGAGCAGGCCGTACTGGAGCATCGACGCGTGGCCGCAGGAGAGCACGAAGCGGTCCCGATCGGCCCAGTCCGGCGCCGCCGGGTCGAATCGATGAAAGCGGTCCCACAGCACCCACGCCGCCGGGGCGAGGGCCATGGGAGTGCCGGGGTGACCCGATTGCGCCCGTTCCACCGCATCCATCGCCAGCACCCGAAGGCTGTTGATGGTGCGCCAGGCGGCGTCGGGGGAAAGCGATGGGCCAGCCGGGCGGAATGCGGTGGCGGCAGCAGTCAGGGCAGAGGCTCCGGAAAGGACTGCCAAAAGTAACGGGTGCTGGCGCGGGGGTGTGAGGGGGTATTAGTATTGTTCATGGTTATTACTGAGAACATTGAACAAGTCCAAGGTGGGCATCCACCCCGGCCCATGACCCCATGACTGGCATCGCTGTGAACCGCACCTACGAGATCCACGAAGTCGCCCAGCTCACCGGCCTGGCCGCGGCGCGGCTGCGCGCCTGGGAGCGCCGGCACGAGGTCGTCCGTCCCTCCCGTCAGGCCAATCGCTACCGCACCTATTCCAGCGAACAGGTGGCGCTGTTGCGCGCCTTTGCCCGCCTGTGCGCCGCCGGCGAGCGCATCGGAGACCTGGTCCGGGAGCCGCGCGAGTCGGTGCTGGCGCGCGCCGAGGGAAAGGCCACCGAGGGCTCGCCGCTGGTGCAGCTGGTGGATGCGGTCAAGCGGCTGGACCGGGATCGCCTGGAGCGGCTGCTGGCAGAGCTGCGCCGGCGCCACCCCGGCGTGGAATTCGGGAGGGAGATCATCCTGCCGTTCGGCGAAGTGGTCGGAGACTTGTGGGCCCTCGGTAAGGTGACCGTCGCGGCGGAACACCTCGCCAGTGAAGTGGTCGTGCAGCAGCTCAAGGCTGAACTGGCCTCTTCCCCGCCACAGGGTCCGGTGCTCCTGGCCTCATGCCTGCCGGGAGAGCGGCACGAGTGGGGGTTCCTGGTGACCCTCATCGCGTTGCAGCTCCAGGGGTGGCGGGTGCGCTATCTGGGTGCGGACCTGCCGTTGAAGGACCTGGTGGACGCTGCGTGGACCCTGGTGCCGGGGGTGGTGGCGCTTTCGGGGGCCGATCCCCAGAACGTATCGAGCCGGCTGGGAGAACTCCGTCGGCTGCCCCGCCTTCTCCCGCCCAGTACCCTGGTCGTGATGGGTGGCCATGGAGCGGAAGACAACCGGGCCCGGCTCAAGCGGGCGGGGCTCAAGGTGGGCATGGACGTGATTCCCTCGCCGGGCGGTCGGACGGCGCGGGCGCCGGGGGCGCACCGATGAGCCCAGTGCTCGCGCCCATTCGGGCAGACACCGATGAGCGCGGCAGGCGCGGCGCCAGCAAGCGCGAGCCCACCACGGCCCTGGTGGTCGGGGCGGGGTTGGGCGGATTGGCCGCGGCGGTCCGGCTGGCGCACGCCGGATACCGCGTCACGGTGGTGGAGAAGCACGACGTTCCGGGCGGCCGGGCCGGGGTCTGGCGGTCGGAGGGCTTCACCTTCGACACCGGGCCCTCGATGGTGCTCATGACCGAATGCTGGCACAAGCTGTTCCAGGATGTGGGCCGGCGGTTGGAGGATTACCTCACCCTGGTGCAGTGCGATCCCTACTACCGCCTGCACTTCGCCGACGGCTCCACCCTCGAGATGAGTAGCACGCTCAACCGGCTGCTGGACAACCTGGAGCAGCTCGAGCCGGGATGCCGGAGCCGGGCGCTGCAGTTCATCGCCGACACGGGGGAGCTGTACCAGCGGGGCGTCGAGTTCATCAGCCGAAACATGCACCGGCCCCAGGCCATGCTTCGGGTCGGCGGCCTGGGGTTTCGCTTCGGTGCCCGGGCGCTGGGAGACTTGCAGGCGCTGGTGCGGCGGTACTTCCGGGACCCGCGGCTGCAGGAGGCACTGACCTTTCAGTCGCTCTACCTCGGCCTGTCGCCGTTCGACTCCCTCGGCATCTACAGCCTGCTGGCGCACGCCGAGATGGCGGGCGGGATTCATTATCCGATGGGCGGCATGCACCAGCTGGCCCGGGCACTGGAGCGCCTGGGCGGAGAACTGGGCGTCGAGTACCGCTATGACACGCCGGTGGTGGCGTTTGAGAAGGCGGCAGACCGCATCATTGGCGCCCGCGCGGCGGATGGCCAGCGGCTCACCGCCGACGTCGTGGTGGCCAACGCGGACCTGCCCTACACCTACGACACCCTGCTCGGGGAACCGTATCCGGGAATCGACAAGCTGGACTTCAGCTGTTCGGCGGTCCTGCTCTACCTAGGGGTCAATCGGACCTATCCCCAGCTGCTGCACCACAACCTGGTGGTTTCCCGCGATCTGCGTTCAGTCTGCGACGAGTTGTTCACGCAGAGGCAGATGCCCGCGGATTCGCCGTTTTACGTGGTCGCGACCACGCGCACCGACCCGACCCAGGCGCCGCCCGGCTGCGAGAACCTGTTCGTGCTGGTGCTGGCACCGAGCCAGGATCCCTCCCGGCCCATCGACTGGAGCGTGCAGGGCCCTCGGGTGGAGCAGCAGACCCTGGAGCGCATGGAAGCGTTCGGACTGACGGACCTCCGGCGGCACATCGTGACTCGCAGGCTGGTGACGCCCGCGGACTTCACTGCCCGCTACGGTAACCTCCGCGGCGAAGCCTTCGGGCTGGCGCACGGCCTCTCGCAGATCGGCTACTTCCGGCCCCATAACCGGCATGCCCGGTACCAGAACCTCTTCTTCGTGGGCCAGAGCACCCATCCCGGCTGCGGCGTGCCGATGGTGCTCATCTCGGCGGAGTGCGTGGCCGAGCGGATCGCCGGGGAGATCCCGGCCCGGTGACCGCCGCGCTCGAGGCGAGTTATCGTCAGGCGGAGGCGGTGACGGCCGAGTGGGCCAAGAGCTTCTACTTTGCCAGCCGCTTCCTGCCGCCGAGGAAGCGCAAGGCAGTCTTTGCGATCTATGACTACTGCCGCCACGCGGACAACCTCGTGGACCTGCGCGGCGACCGCCCCGCGGAGGAGGTGCGGGCGGAGCTGCAGCGGCTGGCCGGGCTGGTGCGGCGCATGCACGGTGGCGACCGGCCCGACGCCCCGCGCTGGCTGGCGCTGTTCGATACCCTGCAGGGCCACCCGGTGCCGCTGCCGCCGTTGCTGGATCTGCTGGAGGGTGTGGCCACCGATCTGGGCCCGGTCGCGATGGCCGACTTTGCCACCCTGCACACCTATTGCCGCCAGGTGGCGGGCGGAGTCGGGCTCATGCTTGGGCCAGTGCTGGGCGCGCGGGCCGACGAGTTCGACCACCTCGGCGTGGGGCTCGGGGTTGCCATGCAGCTGACCAATGTCCTGCGGGACGTGGGCGAGGACCTCGACAGCGGCCGGCTCTACCTCCCCACCGATGAACTGGCGGCGTGGGGACTCTCCCGCGCCGATCTCGAAGCCCGCCAACTGACCCCGGCGCTGCGGGACTTCCTCGCCTTCCAGGTGCGCCGCGCGCGGCAGTACTTTGATGCCGCAGACGCGGTCGTGCCGCTCTTCCCTGACGATGGGTCGCGACTGACGGTTCGCCTGATGCAGCGTACCTATGCCGGGATCCTCGACCAGATCGAGGAGCGGGGTTACGATGTCTTTCGGGGCCGGGCGTACGTGCCCTTCACCCGCAAACTGGTGATTCTGGGGCGGGCCATGATGCGCGAACGGATCCGGCGGTCACCGCGTAGCGCCAAGCCAGCGGAGGCGGGCGCGGCTGGCGGTGGCTGATTCCCGGGTGACCGCTCCGCCGCATCCTCTCGCAGCCGCGGCCTTTGCCCGCTACACCCGCCGGCTGACCGCGAGCCACTTCGCAGCGGTCCACCTCGGTGGTGCCGCCCTTGAGGACGAGCCGGGCGGCACCGTCCGGCGGTTGCTCTTCGTGGCCAACCACACCAACTGGTGGGACGGCTTCCTCGCGGTGCTCCTCTCCCGGCACCTCGGGCTCCATTTCAACATCCTGATGGAAGCAACCCACCTCGATCGCTACTGGGTGTTCAAGTGGGTCGGCGCCCTGCCGATGCACCGGGACTCCGCGCCGGCCGCCTATGCCGACCTGGTCAGCGCGGCCGGCTGTCTCTGGCGCGATCACAGCAGCCTGTGGGTGTTCCCGCAGGGCCGGCGCCGGTCGGCGGGGGAAGCGGTCACCGCCACCGAGCGGGGTGCCGCCGAGCTGGCGCTGGCCGCGCCGGGGGTGCGGATCGTACCGGTGGCTCTCCGCTATGCCTATATCAGCGAGCAGCTTCCGGAGGCATTCGTATGGGTCGGGGCCCCGTGGGCCGCCCCGGCGCCGGACCCGGCCGGAGGGGCCCGCCGGCGGGAGCAGCGCCGCCAGCTCGCCCTGGAGATCGAGCAGCGGATGCAGCTGGCGCTCGCCGAGGTGGACTGCCGGCTGGGGGACGAGCAGCTCACGGAGTTCCGGGTGCTCCTGCCGGGCCGGCTCTCGGTGAACAAGCGACTGGATCGCGTGCGTCACGCTATGGGGACCGTGCCGGGGCCGTTCGAGCACCGCAATGGCTGACTACGAGGCCTTCAAGGCGTTGCACGTGATCGGGGCGGTGCTGCTGGTCGGCAACGTCACGGTGACCGGAGTCTGGTCGCTCTACCTCTACCGGGTGTGGCGTACCGGCAGCTTCAGCTTCCGGCCGGTGGCCCGGGCGATCCTGTGGACCGACCTGATCTTCACCGTGGGCGGCGGCATCCTGCTCACCTTCACCGGTATCCAGATGGTGGTGCGTTCGGGGCTGCCATGGCTCGACACCCCGTGGCTGATGCATGGCATCGTGGCGCTTGGCCTGGGGACCATCGTCTGGCTGGTGGTGCTGCTGCCGGACCAGCTCCGGCTGGAACGGGCCACTGACCCGGAGCAGATCCGCCGGCTCTTTCTCCGCTGGTCGGTGGTGGGATGGGCTGACACGCTGGTGCTGTTCTATGGACTGTGGGCGATGGTGACCAGGCTCGGGACCTGATGCGCGCGATCCTGCTTCCCCTCCTGCTGGCAGCCGCGCCGCTCGGCGCCCAGGCTCCGGCGCAGCCGCACTGGGCCCTGGCCCCGGGTGTGGGCGACAGCCTTCACGCGCTGTGGCAGCGCAGTGCCGCGCTGCGGCGGGAGCAGGTGGCCTGCCTGCAGGGAGCGGTGGCGCCGGATACGGTCCGCGTCACGCTGGTGCAGGCGCTGGCGGTGGCGGCCACCGATTCGCTCACCGCCAGCGCCGAAGAGTCGCTCGCCGCCTGCGCGCCGCCGCGGTGGATCGGCACGGTGCACACCCATGTGCGGTCAACCGACTCGGAGATCCCGGTCAACCGCTTCAGTCCTGGCGATCGCGCGGTCATGTCCGCCTGGCGGAGTCGCTGGGGTCGGCGGGGCGCCTTCTGCGTGGTCTACAGCGAACGCGGGATGCACTGCGAGGTCTGGCCGCCGCCGGCGGGGGAGCAGGGGGCCCCGGATCGCCGCTGACGGCCGCGCAAGTACGCGCCCGCCTTTCCGCCTCCCGGCCGTCCGACTATCTTGGCCTTCCCGAATCCTGACTGTTGCCCGTGGAGAAACGACCGTGTCTGACGAACCCGAATACCTGAAGGCCATCAAGCGGAACCAGGAACAGCGCAAGCAGGCCAGCGCGCCGAAGTCCCAGGCGGCCGGTCAGGCCGCGCCGCCCTCCCCCGCAGAGCGGGAAGCCACTCGCTGGGCCCAGGATGTTGGTGGCAAGGAGGTGCGGGTCGCTGGCTCCCTGAGCGGCGCCAAGGTGGCCATTCTGGTGCAGCCGATCACCCCGTTCGGCACCCCACCCGCCACCCTGGAGGGCCTGCCCGGCCGCGATGCGCTGGCGGAGCGGGTCAAGGCGGCCCAGGGCGCCGGTGAAAACGTGCTCGGCTGCTTCGAGCTGACCACCGGCCGGCCCCTGACGCCGGAGACTCAGGAGGGCAAGGTGGTCTTTACCGCCGGCCCACCGCGCCAGATTCCCAAGGCGGAGAGCCCCGAGCGGATGATCCGGATCGCCGCCAAGCAGGCGGCCGTTCTGGCCAAGACCCGCAAGCTGGACGATCGCAGCGGCCGCGGCGGGGGTGGCCGGGGCCGCTAGGCGGAGCGTTCTCCCCGCCGCTTCCGGCCCCGCTGGCCCCCCAGGTGCGCTGGCGGGGCCCGTTTTTCAGGGCCGGTTGCAAACCTCCCACAAGCCGTGTGAGGTGCGTAGCTTGGAGCCTGCACCCAGCGACTGGCCGCCGGTCCCTAACCCTGCCGCAGAGCACCCATGTCTTCTGCCAGCAAGTCCAAGCGCCGCTTCACCGGCCGCACCTACCTCTTCTTTGGCGCGGTCGTCGCCCTGCTCGGCGGCTTGCTGTGGGACGGCAGCCCGCTCGGCGGGCTGCTGCTCAGGCAGGCGGTGCGCGCCAAGTTCACCGACGCCCGCCACGTGTCGCCCGCCGAGCTGGTCCGTTGGCTCGCCGATCCCAACCGGCCGCCGCCACTGCTGGTGGACGCCCGTCCCGATGAGCAGTTTTCCCTGAGCCACATCGACGGGGCGGTGCAGCTCGATCCCACCGAGCCGGACATCAGCCCGCTCAGGGTGGTCAGCCGCGAGACGCCGATCGTCATCTACGACGGCCCCGGCGTGCTCGGCGCCGGGATCGCCCCGGCCCTGATGGCGGAGGGTTTCACCCGGGTCTCGAACCTCGACGGTGGCCTGTTCCGCTGGGCCAACGAGGGCTATCCGCTGGTGAACGCCGAGGGCCCGGCGACCAAAGTGCATCCTATCAACTGGAAATGGGGCCGCCTCCTCAAGGGGCGCTACCACCCATGAGCCGTCCCGCCGGGGGCGCCATCGCCGCGCTCCTGGTGCTCGTGGTGTTGGGCGGCCTGAGCATCGCGACGCCGGCCGGTTTGCCGCGCCTCGGTCCGTTGCTGGAACCCCGCAGAGGGATCTGGAGCGTCGCGCGGGACGCCGAGCTTCCGGCGGCGAGCGTGGGGAGGATTCCGGGGCTCCGTGCGGCGGTCGAGGTTCGCTACGACGAGCGGGGCGTGCCGCACATCTTCGCCGCGAATGAATCCGACGTGGTGCGTGCGCTGGGGTACGTCGTGGCGCGGGACCGGCTGTTCCAGATGGACGTGCAGGCCCGCGCCGGCGCCGGCACGCTGACCGAATTGCTCGGGGCTCGGGCGCTGCCGCTGGACCGGGAGACGCGCGGGCTCGGGATGCCGGCGGCCGCGGAGGCCCGGCTGGCGGAGGCGGTGCCGTCGTCCAGGAGCCGGGGGTTGGTCGAGGCCTACGCCGCCGGCGTCAATGCGCGGATTGCGGAGATCGGTGGCGGGGGTGTCCCCATCGAATATCAGCTGCTGGGCCGACGGCCTGTGCGCTGGATGCCCATCAACAGCTTCCATCTGCTCAACCGGATGGGATACACCCTCACCCAGAGCGATCTCGAAGAGCGGAAAGCCGCCGCCGGCAGGGCGGTGGGACCCGCCGCCGCAGACGCGCTGTACCCCCGCGTCAGTCCGATCCAGGAACCGATCCAGCCCAATGGCCTGCGGGCGCCGAGGGAGGTGCATCCGCGCATTCCGGCGCCGACGGATGAGTCCGTGCCGCTGGCCGTTGGCGGCGACTCTCTGTCTGCCTCCTCCAGGTCAGGTCCCTCCGATGCCCTGGGCTCCAACAACTGGGTCGTGTCGCCGGCTCGCTCCGCCACCGGCCACGCGCTCCTCGCCGGCGATCCCCACCTGGAACTCTCGCTCCCGGCGATCTGGTACGAGGCGCACCTCGTGGTGCAGGACTCGCTCGACGTCTACGGCGTCACGATTCCCGGAGCGCCCGGCATCGTGCTGGGGTTCAATCGCGATATCGCCTGGAGCTTCACCAACGTCGAGGCGGACCTGCAGGATCGCTACCTCGAGGTGGTCGACGTCGAGACCGCACCAACGCGATACCGGGTGGACGGTGACTGGCGCCGGCTCGGACTGCGAGAGGAGCGCTACCTGGGTCCCCGGGGCGAACTGCTGCGGGCGGACACTGTGCGCTTCACCCATCGGGGACCACTCTCCCGCCTGCCCGATGGCCGCTGGCAGTCACTGCGCTGGACGATGCTGGAGTCGCCGAGCGGACTGGAGTGGCTGACCCGGGCGACCGCCGCCCGAAACGTGACGGAATGGCTCGAGATCATGACCGGCTGGCTGGCGATCCCCCAGAACATGGCCGTGGCCGACCGCTCCGGCTCGATCGGCATCCGCTCCACCGGACGGTTCCCGATCCGCCCGGGGGATCGGGGCGATCTCCTGCTTCGGGGTGACACCTCCGCCAGCGACTGGCAGGGCGACTGGCCAGTGGCGGAGTGGCCGCAGGCGGTGAATCCGGCGCAGGGCTACCTCGTCTCCGCCAACCAGCAACCGGTGGATCCCACGGTCAGGCCGCGCTATCTCGGGGCCAACTGGTACTCCCCCTGGCGGGCGCTCCGCATCAACACGCTCCTCCGCGGGGACAGCCAGGTGACGGTGGACGACATGCGGCGCTTCCAGACCGATCCCGCGAGCGCCGCGGCCCAGCGGCTGATGCCGGCGTTTCTTGCCGCGGCCAGGAAGTTTCCGGCCCACGATTCCCTGCAGCAGGCCGCGGCGCGGTTGGCGGAATGGGACGGCCGGTACACGGTGGACAATACCCGCGCGGTGCTGTTCGAGGCCGCCGTGAGCGAATTGCAGAGTCGCCTCTGGGATGAGCTGGCGCCCACCCGCCGGCGTCCCGCGCTGGCAATGGTCTGGGCGCTGCTGGCGGACTCCACCAACCGGTGGTGGGACGACCGGCGCACACCCGAGGTCCGGGAAACGCGGGACGATCTGCTGGCCGCGGCGCTCCTGGTGGCGGACGGACAGATGCAGCGCGAGCATGGTCCACCCGACGGCGGTGGCTGGCGCTGGAGCCGGGTGCGGAGCATGAGCATCTATCACCTCCTGCGGATCCCGTCATTTTCGGCTCTCGACATCCCAGTGCAGGGCGGGCTGGGGACGATCAGCCCGCTCAGTGAAGGCGATGTCTTCGGGGCCAGCTGGCGGATGGTTGTCGAGCTCGGCCCCGAGGTCCGCGGGTGGGGGACCTACCCCGGCGGGCAGTCCGGCAACCCGGCGAGCACCCGCTACCTGGACCGGCTGGCCCGCTGGCGCGACGGGGCCCTGGACACGCTCCGCTTCCCCCGCCGACCGGAGGATCTCCCCACGGTGCGGTCCACGCTGCGACTGGAGCCGCTGCCATGAGGCGCGCCGCGCTGGTGATCGTCGCGGCGGCGGTATTCGCCGCCGGAACCTGGATCGCGGGGTGGTGGGCGGTGATCGTGGCGGCGCTGTTCTGCGGGCTGTTCCTCCGCGACCTTGCTGCGGCCCTGGTCGGAACCGCCGCCGGCCTGGCCTGGCTGGGGATGATTCTCGCCGCGGACCGGGATGGGTCGCTGGGCCGGTTGCTCGACCGGCTCGGCGGCTTGCTGGGGGTGCCGGGGTGGCTCATTCCTGTGCTGGCTGCTGGATTCGCGTTCCTGTTGGCCTGGAGCGCGGCCCGACTGGGAGGGGAGCTCAGGCCCAAGAACTGAGGTGGGGAACCTCCGCGCCCGTTCCTTGCTACAAAGGCAGAACACCGCCCCGGCAGGGTGACCGGTGGTTCCCCCTAGTCAGGCGAGGGGCGGGTGTCTAGATTTGATACGTACCACCCAACCGCGGAGGGTTCCCCTGATCCCTATCGCTCGACCCTGTACCTGAAGGAACAAGTTTTGTCGCGAACAAATCGCCGTCCCACGTCTTCCACGCCCACCCGTTCACGCAACCTGGGTCGCCGGTCGATGGATGCCCATCGGCAGTGGCTCCTCAACCAGTACGGCTCCATCTGCGCCTACTGTGGCAGCGAGATCCCGGAAGACCGCACTACCCTCGACCATGTTTATCCCCGGAAGGGCCAGACGGCCTACGACCGGCCGGACAACCTGGTCATCGCCTGCCAGCCATGCAACTCCGCCAAGGCCGATACCCCGTTCATCGCCTTCATCGCCCAGAAGCGGTCTCGCGGGGTGTTCCTGCTGCACTACGGTGAGCATCTCTCCGACTGGGTCAAGGACATGATCCGGCAGACCTCGGAGCGGAACTTCCTGCCGTCCAACCGGCCGACATTCGTGCCGCATCTGGAGAACGGCCACCAGTAGGCTGCAGCATCTGCCGGGCGGCAAAAGACGCGAGGGTGAGATCGAAAGATCTCACCCTCTGTTTTCTTGCCGGCAGTCGCCCAGCGCGGCCTAGCCGAGGGCCTCCTCGACGATGCGCTTCTGCTCCGCCGCGTGCGCGCCGGGATAGCCTTCGGCGGGGCTGGCTCGCTCGGGCCGGCCGGCGTAGCAGATCCTTGCCCCGCCCGGCAGGAGGGCCCGCAGCCGGGGTTCCACGAAGCTCCAGGCACCCATGTTGCGCGGCTCCTCCTGCGCCCACACCAGTTCGGTGAGCGAAGGATAGCTCTGGAACAGGGCGACCAGTTCTTCTTCCGGAAAGCTGTACAGCTGCTCCAGACGGACCACCGCGATGCGGGAGCGATCCGCCCCGGCGAGGCCGCCCAGCAGTTCGTAGAACACCTTGCCTGAGCAGAGCACCATGCGCCGGACCTGGTCGCGATGTTCCGCCGCGATGGCGTCGTCCAGGACGGCCAGGAACCGGCCGGAGTGGAGATCGGCCAGCTGGCTGGTGGCCTGTGGCAGGCGCAGCAGACTCTTCGGCGTCATGATGACCAGCGGCCGCTGGCGGCTCCGCTTGGCCTGGCGGCGCAACAGGTGGAAATACTGCGCCGGAGTGGTCGGGTTGACGACGCGAATGTTCCCCTCGGCGCAGAGCTGCAGGAAGCGCTCCAGCCTGGCGCTGGAGTGCTCCGGGCCCTGACCCTCGTAGCCGTGCGGCAGCAGCAGGGTCAGGCGGGTGGTGAGGCCCCACTTGGACAGCCCGGACACCATGAACTGGTCCACGATGATCTGGGCGCCATTGACGAAATCGCCGAACTGGGCCTCCCAGAGCACCAGGGTCTCGGGCGCGGCGGCGCTGTAGCCGTACTCGAACCCCAGGGTGGCCAGCTCGGAGAGCGGGCTGTTGTGCAGCTCGATCGTGGCCTGCGCGCCGGCCAGATTGCGAATCGGGGCGTACTTGGTTCCCGTCTCGCTGTCGTGCAGCACCAGATGGCGCTGGCTGAACGTGCCGCGCTCGGTGTCCTGACCGGTGAGCCGGATGGGCACACCCTCCACCAGCAGCGAGGCCAGCGCGAGCGCCTCGGCGTGGGCCCATTCGATCCCGCCGTCGGGGCCCAGCACCGACCGCCGCCGATCCAGCTGCTTCATCAGTTTCTGGTTGGCGGTAAAGCCTTCCGGGAGGGCCAGCAGCTGTTCATTCAGCGACCGGAGCAGTTCCTCCGGCACGGCCGTCTCCGGTTCAATCCCCGACGAGCGGTCTGAGACCCGGCGTTCGGTTTCGGCCGGGCGTGGCGCGCCCATGCTGGCCTTGAACGCCTGCTGGAGGTCCACCAGGCGCTGATACCCCGCTTCATACGCCTCTGCGCCGGCTTCGGCCGTCAGTTCACCCCGGCGGGCCAGCAACTCGGCGTACTGCTGCCGGACGGTGGGGAGGCTCCGGATGCGCTCGTACATGCGGGGCTGGGTGTAGGCCGGCTCGTCCCCTTCGTTGTGGCCGTGGCGGCGGTAGCCCACCAGATCAATCAGCACGTCCTCGTGGAACTTCTCCCGGTACATCAGCGACAGCCGTACCGCCGAGAGGCAGGCCTCGGCGTCATCGGCGTTGACGTGGATGATCGGGATGTCGAACCCCTTGGCGAGGTCGCTGGCGTGGCGGGTGGACCGGCTGTCGATCATGTCGGTTGTGAAGCCGACCTGGTTGTTGGTGATGATGTGAATGGTGCCGCCGGTGCGGTACCCCTTGAGGGCGCCGAGGTTCAGGGTCTCGCTCACGACGCCCTGCCCGATGAACGCGGCATCGCCATGGATGATCACCGGCACCGCCGTGCTCGGGTCCTGGTGCGGCTCGCGGCCCTTGCGGGTGGTCTGTTCCGCCCGGGCGCGACCATCCACCACCGGACCCACGAACTCCAGATGGCTGGGATTGGGGGAGAGCGTGACCTTCACGACCTTGTCGGCCCGGGTCCGGTAGGCTCCCTCCGCGCCGTGATGGTACTTGACGTCGCCGGTGCCGTCCTCCGGGGTAAGGGCATCTCCCTTGATATGCCGGGCGCCCTCGAACTCCGCAAAGATGCTCTCGTACGGCCGGCCCACGGTATGGGCGAGCACGTTGAGCCGGCCCCGGTGGGCCATTCCGATGACCACGTCCCGGGCGCCCTGCTGGCTGGACAGCTCGATCAGCATGTCCAGCATTGGCACCAGCATATCCACGCCTTCGATCGAGAACCGCTTCTGCCCCAGGTAGGCCTTGTGCAGGAATCGTTCGAAGGCCTCCACGTCGATCAACCGCCGGTACAGCCAGTGCTGCTCTTCGCTCGACAGCGGCTTGCGGTGCTCGCCGGTCTCGATCATCTGGCGGAACCAGACCCGCTCGCCGTGGTTGGAGATGTGCTCCAGCTCGTAGGCCATGGTGCCGCAGTAGGCCTCATGCAGCCGGGGCAGCGCCTCCGCGAGAGAGTCGCCGGGGGCGGAGATCCGCAGCACGGCCTTGGGGATGGCCACCATGACTTCCGGGGTCAGGCCAAGCGGCGTGGGGTCCAGCGCCGGGTCGCCGATCGGCTCGCTGCCCAGGGGATCGAGCCGGGCGGCCAGGTGACCGTGGGTGCGATGCGCCTTGACTAGGGCCATCGCGGCCGCCACGTGATAGAGGTCCGCCTGCCCTTCCCGGACCGGGCTGGCGGAGGGGCGAATGCCCCGCTGTGCCGCGCCTTCGGGCGCCTCCGGCGCGGCCTGGGCGGTGAGCCCCAGGCTGGCGAAAGCGTCTTCATAGAAGCGGTCGTCGCCCTGGAGCAGGTTGTCCAGGGTCCGGAGGAACTCCCCGGACTCCGCGCCCTGGATCACCCGATGGTCGTAGGTGCTGGTCGCGGTCATGACCTTGGCGATGCCGAGTTCCCGGAGCCGGTCGTCGGAGAGATCGGCAAAGGCGGCGGGATAGGTGATGGCGCCCACCGCGATGATGCACCCCTGGCCGGGCATGAGGCGGGGTACGGAGGCCACGGTCCCGATTCCGCCCGGATTGGTGAGGGTCATCGTGGCGCCGGCGAAGGCGTCCGGCAGCAGCTTGTTGCCGCGGGCCCGTTCTACCAGTGACTCGTAGGTGGCGTGGAATTCGGCAAAGCTCTTGGCCTGGGCATCGCGGATCACCGGCACGACCAGGCCGCGGCTACCGTCCTTGCGCTCCACGTCCACGGCAATACCGAGGTTCACGGCGCCAGTTTCTACCCGGTACGGGGTGCCGTCCACCTCCAGGTACGCGGCGGTCATGGCCGGCAGCCGCTCGGCGGCCCGGGCGATGGCATGCCCGATCAGATGGGTGAACGACACCTTTTCGCTGCGGCCGCCGGCACGGAGGGCGCTGTTGAGCTCGCGGCGGCGGGCCTCAAGCAGCGAGACCGGCAGTTCACGAAACGAGGTGGCGGTGGGGATGGACCGGCTGTCGTTCATGTTGCTGACGAGCCGGGCGGCGGGTCCGGTGATGGGCGTGGCGCCGGAAGGCGGCGCTGCCGCCCGGGGAGCCGGTGTCGCGGCTGCACGCGCCGCGGTCGCTGGCGTGGCGGAGGGGACCGGGTCCGACACCGTCCCCGATGCAACGGCCGAGTCGCCGGGCTGCCGAGTCGCGGAGCCGACGGATGGGTGTCCGTTGCCCTCGAATTCCGGCCCCAGGCCGGCGGCGCCGGTGGCGAAGAACTGGCGCCACTCTTCCGAGACCGAGGCGGGATCGCGCAGGTACGCCTCATACATGATCTGGGCGAAGCCGGCGTTGGCGGTCTCGAACATGTTCACGTCCACGGATCCACCACTGCCTTTCGTGAGCTGGGTCACACCCGTAACACGGGGCGCCTCAAAAGATAACAGATGCCGCGTGACGGCAACTCATCGCTGGGTTCCCGGGTGGCTCGACGCCCGGCATGAGGCCCCTTGCTTCATGGTGGCGAACCCGTAGGATTGACACGACACTCGAGATCCTCGATGCACCCAGGGGGGCGGCATGCGGACGCGTTTCGTGCAGGGAGCAGCGCTGGCAGCGATGATGGGCGTGCTTGGGGCGTGTGGCGGCGGGGGTGATGGCGGTGGAGGCAACAATCCGGCGACCACGATCGCCATGGCCACGCCGAGCGGGGACGCGCAGACCGACACCATCGGCGCGCCGCTGACCATGCAGCTGCGGGCCGAGGTTGAGGAGGACGGGCTGGCGAAGGATGGCGCGACGGTCGCCTGGTCGGCATTCTCCGGGGGCGGCACGGTGTCGCCGACGAGCAGCGTCACCGGCCTCGACGGCGTCGCGACGACCAACTGGACGCTCGGGGATGTCCTCGGGGCGCAGTCGGCGCGCGCCACTCTGGCCAATGCGGGCGGCTCGCCGGTGACCTTCACGGCCACGGCCACCGCCGGTCAGGCGGCGCAGATCGCCGGGACGGCTGGAGACGGCCAGAGCGCGCTGC
Organism: uncultured Gemmatimonadaceae bacterium; assembly: GCA_964449145.1. GTDB lineage: Bacteria > Gemmatimonadota > Gemmatimonadetes > Gemmatimonadales > GWC2-71-9 > JADJOM01. The sequence goes on from CAYUYF010000005.1 coordinate 55,402, forward strand.
TCAACGCGCCCTTTGCGATCTCGCTCGCTGCCAAGGTGGGAGACCGGCTCAACAACGGAGTCACAGGGGCCACCATCAACTGGACGGTCGGCAGTGGGCCGCTGGTCCTCGATGGTGCGACCTCCTCGACCAATGCGCAGGGCATCGCGACGATGACGGTCTCGGCCGGCGGCACCGGCGGTGCCGGCACCGTTCAGGCAAGCACCGCCGGGGCCCTCAATCCGGCCGTCTTCGGGCTCACGGTGATCGCCGCCTCACGACAGGTCAACGTGGGTCCCGGTGTCCTCTTCAGGAGCGCGCGGAACAGCACTCAGAACCCGGCGGTGGACACGGTGCAGGCCGGCGAGGCGGTCTACTGGCTCAACGGCGGCTCCCTGCACACCGTTGCGTCGGTGGGTTCCCCGAGCTTCACCAGCAGCGGCAACCTGCAGGGCATCGGCGCCAGCTACACCCTGACGTTCGCCACGCCGGGCACGTATATGTACGAGTGCGCGGTGCACGGCTCGAACATGACCGGCCGCATCATCGTGCAGTAGTAGTTCACGACAACCTTTTGACCGGGATGGCTAATGTCCGTATTGGTGCGGGGCGCGATGGCGCTGGCGGTGATCGTGGCGGGCGGAGTGGCTTGTGGCGGTGGCAGCACGGACAGTAACCCGCCGCCACCGCTGCAGAGCACCGTGATCGTGAGCGCCGGGAACCAGTTCCTCCCCCGCGCCGACTCCATCCGGGTCGGCGGGACGATCACCTGGACCTGGGCGGCCAACTCCGTGGATCACAACGTCATCAGCACCGGTGCGACTTCGTTCACCAACAAGGGCACCCCGGTCAGTCCCGGCAGCGGCACCAGCGGGGTGGATTTCTTCGATGCCCCGGCCAGCCACCAGTTCACGTTCAACTCGGCCGGCACCTACGGCTACTACTGCTCCACCCACGGCACGACGGCTAGCGCCACGACCAACACCGGCATGGGCGGGCAGATCTTCGTGCTGCCATGACCGGGCTGGGCCTGATCCATCGGCGAACGGTGAGCGGGACGGGCGGGGGCGCGATGCTCCCGCCCGTCTTGCTTCCGCGGCACTTCGCCGCGGCACACCGTCTCACGGCCGTGGTGCTGCTGGCGGCCTGCGGGGGCGGCGGTGGGGGCGGGACGGACACCGGGCCGTCGGCTCCGGTCATCACGAAAGCCCCCGCCGGAAGCGGCGACCAGCAGAGTGACACCGTGGGCCAGACCCTGCCCGTCCCGCTGATGGTGCTGGTAACCCGAGACGGGCAGCCAGCGGCGGGAGAAACGGTCGGCTGGAGCACGGCGGCGGGTTCGGTCAGTCCGGCGTCCAGTGCCACAGACGCCGCCGGTCTCGCCGCAACCAGCTGGACGCTCAACACCACCACCGGCGCCAAGGCCGCCACCGCGGCGCTCGCCGGGGCGACCGGCTCTCCGGTGACTTTCTCGGCGACGGCGCTTGGCGGGCCGCCGGTCGTCATGCTCAAGCTCAGCGGCGACCTGCAGGCCAACGACGTGGGGCTGCCGCTGGCGCAGCCGCTCACCGTGCGGGTGCACGACCAGTTCAACAACGGGGTGTCCGGCATGGCGGTCGCATGGCAGGTCACCCAGGGCAGCGCCCAGCTCTCCGCGGCGTCCACGCCCACCGCCAACGGCGCCGCGCAGGTCATGGTGACGCTCGGTGGCTCGGCCGGCGCCGTGACGATCGCAGCGAGCGCGGCGGTGCCCAGCGGCTCGCCGCTGAGCTTCAGTGCCACAGCCCGGGCGCTGCCCACGGACATTGTGATCCGGGTGATCAACTCGCGCTTCGATCCTCAGGTGGATACCGTCGCCATCGGGGGGACGGTGACCTGGGACTTCCCGGTGGGCTCGGCCCAGCATAACGTCGTCTCCACCGGCTCTCCCGCCTTCACCAGCCTGCCCGCGAGCTACCCCGCCGACTCGAGCCTCTTCGACGGCCCGCTGATCTACGGCCCCCTCACCTTCGGGAGCGGCGGGACTTATCGATTCTACTGTACCGATCACGGGACGCCCAACACGGGGATGCGGGGCTCGGTGGTGGTGCGGTAGGCTCGCTGGCCAGGGCGCTGACTAGCTTCCGAGGAGGTCCAGGTATCGCGCCGCTTCCCGCTCCACCACTTGGCCGTCCCACCCCAGCTCCTCTCCCATCAGCTCCGCCACCCGATGGGCCGCGATGCGGCCCTGGTCCGCGGTCTCGTAGTAGAGGTGCAGCCGACGCACCAGCACATCTTCCACCCGCATGGCCAGCTCCCGGCGGGCGGCGTGAATCACCTGGGCTTCGATGGCGGGATGCTCTGGGTGCAGCGGCTGCGCCAGTGTCCGCCTTTCTCGCACCAGGTTGAAGATCGCGGCGCACTCGCTGCCGTAGAGCCGGGTCAGGTGACTCACGGTATCAATGGAAAGTCCCAGCTCCAGGCCCGGCGTCCCCAGCGGCTCGAGGTCGGCCACTTCACCACCGGGGAGTGGCTCTTCGTCGGTGGCCGCCTGAGGCCCCCGGGGCCGGCCATCGAGGCGGTGCAACCGCTCGGTCACCTGGTCCACCAGCTCGGCGGCCATCTTCCGGTAGGTGGTGAGCTTGCCGCCGGCGATGGTGAGCATGCCTCCGGGCCCTTCGCCGATCAGATGCTCGCGGGAGACCTGGGAGGCGCCCAGGGCGTTGCCGTTGGCGATGAGCGCCCGGAGCCCGGCCCACGTGGCGAGGACGTCGGCCTCGCTGAGCCGGGCGTTGGGGAAGGCGGCGTTGGCGGAGCGGAGCAGGTAGACCACGTCCTCGGCCGAGGCCTCCACCCGGTCGGGATCTTCCGCGGAGTCGGTGTCGGTGGTGCCGATGTAGGAGAAGTCGCCCCAAGGCAGCACGAACATCACCCGCCCGTCAATCGGGCTGGTGAGGGTGATGGCCGCCTCGTGACCCAACCGAGAGCGGCGCACGATGACGTGGGCGCCCTTGGTGGTGCGGAGCAGGGGCTGGGCAGCGGGATCTTCCATCCGGCGCAGGCGGTCGCACCAGGGGCCCGTGGCATTGACGACGATGCGGGCCTGCACGTCCGCGCTGGCGCCGGTGAGCTGGTCCTCCAGCCGGACCCCGTGAATGCGGCCGTCGGCCCGGAGCAGGTCGGTCACCCGGGCATGGGTGGTGACACGGGCGCCGTGCGTCAGGGCGGATCGGATCGTGGCGAGGGTGAGCCGTGCATCGTCGCACTGCGCATCGTAGTACCGCACCCCGCCCACGAGCCCCCGTTCCCGGACCATCGGCTCGGCCTGCAAGACGCCACGCTTGCCGAGCAACCGATGCCACCGCACATTCCGGAAGGCTGCCAGCAGGTCATAGAGCCAGATTCCGGCCCACAGCTTCCACAAGGGGACCCGGTCTCCACGGTGCACCGGGAAGACGAACGGCAGCGGCTGCACCAGATGGGGCGCGATGCCGAGCAGGATCTTCCGCTCGCGCAGCGCCTCGAAGACCAGGCCGAAGTCGCCCTCCTCGAGGTAGCGCAAGCCGCCATGGATCAGGCGGCTGGAGCGGGAGCTGGTGCCCCAGGCGATGTCATGCTGATCCACCACGATCGTCCGGAGACCGCGCATGGCGGCATCGCGGGCGATACCGGCGCCGGTGATCCCGGCGCCGATCACGAGCAGGTCGGCGGGTGTCCGGGCCAGCTGCTCCAATGAGGACCGATGCCAGATCTCACGCGTGGTGCTCCCCCGCCCGTCCTGTACATCCCCCGCCCCAGTCCGTGGCTCGTGTGGCATGATTACCTGTTCCGGCCGGGGATGACGGTGCTGGATCTGGCCTGCGGCGAGGGACGCCACGCGCTGCGGGCGGCCCAGTGGGGAGCCACGGTCACCGCGGTGGACGCGGAAGACACCAAACTGGAAACCGGCCGTGAGGCGGCGAGCCGGCTCGGGGTCGCGGTGGAGTTCCGCTCGGTGGACCTCGAGGGCGACTGGCCCGACTTCGGGAGTTTTGATGTGGTCATGCTATTCAACTATCTTGACCGCAGCCGCATGCCGGCGCTGCGCGGGCTGCTGGCTCCGGGTGGTCTGCTGTTCATGGAAACCTATCTTTCGTGGCAGCGAAGCCTGGGCTGGGGTCCCTCCAAGGATGCGCATCTGCTGGCTCCGGGAGAACTCGCCACCCTCGCCGCGCCGCTGGAAATCCTGCATGGCCGCGAGGTCTTTGAACCCGTGGACGCCAACAAGGTGCGCGCGGTCGCGTCCATCGTCGCCCGGAAGGGACCCTAGCGGGCGTTTCCGCAGCGCGCGCCAGGCCGGGCGCCCGGTCCATCCGACACCGTCGAAAGTACATCAATGCCCACCCGTCGTCCCGTCATCATCGCCGGAATTCGCACGCCGTTCGCCCGGAGCGGAACGGTCCTCAAGGACGCGTCAGCGGTGCAACTGGCGCGCCGGGCCGCTCAGGAACTGCTGCAGCGCACCGCGCTCGACGGCAAGGAACTGGATGAAGTCATCTTCGGCCAGGTGATCCCGTCGGTGCTGGCGCCCAACGTGGCCCGCGAAGTGAGCCTGTTGCCACAGCTGCCGCGCAACATCCCGGCCTATTCGCTCAACCGGGCCTGTGCCTCCGCCGGCCAGGCCATCAGCAACGCGGCGGACCAGATCACCCTTGGCCATGCGGACGTGGTCCTCGCCGGCGGGGTGGAGTCGCTGTCCGACATCCCGATTCTCCACTCCCGGCGATTCTCCCAGCTCCTGGTGGAGGCCAGCAAGGCCAAGACGCTTGGGCAGCGGCTGGGCACCTTTGCCAAGGTGCGGCTCCGGGACCTGGCCCCGGTGGCCCCGGCCATCGCCGAGCCGTCCACCGGGGAATCGATGGGGCAGTCCGCCGAGAAGATGGCGAAGGAGAACGGGATCTCGCGCGCGGCGCAAGACAAGCTGGCGCTCCTGTCGCACCAGCGCGCCGCGCAGGCGACCGCCAGCGGGCGCTTCGCCACCGAGATCGCGCCGTGGTTCGGCGGCCGCAACATGGACGAGGTCGTCACCACCGACAACCTGATTCGCGGCGACACCTCCGAAGCAGCGCTGGCCGGGCTCAAGCCGGTCTTCGACCGGCGCTACGGCTCGGTGACGGCCGGCAACAGCTCGCCCCTCACGGACGGCGCCGCGGCGGTCCTGCTCATGAACGAGGACAAGGCCCGCGCCCTCGGCTACCGGCCGCTGGTGGCGGTGCGCAGCTACGCGGTGGCCGCGGTGGACCCGGGCTGGCAGCTGCTCATGGGGCCTGCCCACGCCGTCCCCAGGGCGCTGGACCGCGCCGGGATCACCTGGAAGGAACTGGGGCTGGTGGAAATCCACGAGGCCTTCGCCGCGCAGGTGCTCTCCAACGTCCAGGCCTGGGCCTCCCGCGACTGGGCCCGGAAGCTGGGCCGGGCCGAGCCGGTGGGAGAGGTGGACTGGGACCGCACCAACGTCCATGGCGGCTCGATTGCCATCGGCCACCCGTTCGGCGCCACCGGCGCCCGCATCGCCACCACCCTGGCCAACGAGATGGTCCTGCGGGATGTCCAGTTCGGCCTGATCTCCATCTGCGCCCAGGGCGGCATGGGGTTCGCGATGGTGCTGGAGCGAGTGTAGGAGGAGCCGTGATCTGCCATCTGTCTTCCGTGGTCCGTTATCCGCTATCCGTCATCCGTTGTCCGCGTCGCAGAGACGGCTAGCGGGGCACGGATGATGACCGATCAGCCAATCCTGTCACCGAAGTGAAGTCCGCCATGCCCGCACTCACCACGACTCTCCACGGCGCCACGGCCGTCCTCACGCTGGATCTCCCCGGCGAGCCGGTCAACAAGCTCAACGCGGCCGTCAAGGCGGAGTTCGAGCAGGTCTTTCCCCGGCTGCGCGATGACGCCTCAGTGAAGGCGGTGGTCCTGATCAGCGGCAAGCCGGACAACTTCATCGCCGGCGCGGACATCGAGGAGTTCACCCGGCTCTCCGCCCGCGAGGAGTTCGAGCGGCTCTCGCGCGAGGGGCAGGAGATGATCCAGATGCTGGACGACTTCCCCAAGCCGGTCGTGGCCGCCGTCCACGGCGCCTGCGTGGGCGGGGGGCTCGAGCTGGTGCTGGCCTGCGACTGGCGGGTGATCTCCGACCATCCCAAGACCCAGCTGGGGCTGCCGGAGGTGCAGCTCGGCCTGCTGCCGGGTGCCGGCGGCTGCCAGCGCCTGCCGCGGCTCATCGGGCTGTCGGCGGCGCTCGGGATCATCATGCCGGGCAAGACCGAGCCGGCGCTCAAGGCGTTCAAGCTGGGCATGGCGGATGAGCTGGTGCCGCAGAGCATCCTGCTCGACACTGCGCTCAAGGCGGCGGAACGGCTGGCGGGTCCCGGCTCGCCCTGGCCAAGACTCAGCCGCAAGCCCAAGGGCGGGCTGATCGCCGGCTTTCTCGACCGCACCGCGATCGGACGGCGCATCGTCTATCGCAAGGCGCGGAAGGACACGCTCAAGAAGACCGGAGGCAACTATCCCGCACCGTTGTCGGCGCTGGACGCGGTGAGGGCGGGACTCGAACAGGGTGCCGCGACCGGCTACCAGGTGGAGCATCGCCTGTTCGGCGAGCTGGCCGCCACCGATGTCTCGCGCAAGCTGATCGGGATCTTCTTCGCCACCAACGCTCTCAAGAAGGACGATGGGCTCCCGCCCGGCGTCGCCGCCCAGCCGCGGCCGGTGGAGCGGCTGGCGGTGATCGGTTCAGGATTCATGGGGGCGGGCATCGCCGGGACGGCGGTCAGCCAGGCGGGGGTGGATACCCGGCTCAAGGACACCGACCTGGTGCGGGTGGGGAAGGGGCTCAAGTCCGCCACCGACATCCTCACCGGTCGGGTCAAGCGGCGGCGGATGACCAAGCCGGAGTTCGAGCGGACCTCGGCACTGCTCTCCGGCGGCACCGACTACGCCGGGTTCCAGCGCACCAGCCTGGTGATCGAGGCGGTGTTCGAGGATCTGGCGCTGAAGCGGAAGGTGCTGGCGGATACCGAAGCCGCCACGCCCCCGGACGCGATCTTTGCCACCAATACCTCCACGATTCCCATCGGCGACATCGCGGCCGAGTCTCGCCGGCCGGGGCAGGTGCTGGGCATGCACTTCTTCTCCCCGGTGGACCGGATGCCGCTGCTGGAGGTCATTCCCACCGACCAGACCTCGCCGGAGACGATCGCCACCGCGGTGCAGTTCGGCCGCAAGCTGGGGAAGACGGTCATCGTGGTGCGGGATCATCCCGGCTTCTGGGTCAATCGCATCCTCACACCCTACCTCAACGAGTCGGGGTACCTCCTGGGCGAAGCGATACCGATGGAGGTGATCGACCGGGTGGCGGTGAAGTTCGGCTTCCCGGTGGGACCGGTGACCCTGCTGGACGAGGTGGGCCTCGATGTAGGCGCCAAGGCGAGCAAGGTGATGCACGCCGCCTTCGGCGACCGGCTCAAGCCCTCGCCGCTCATTGAGAAGCTCCTGGAAGACAAGCGCATGGGCCGCAAGAACGGGCGCGGGTTCTACCTCTACCACAAGAACCAGCGGACCGGCCCCGATGAGAAAGTCTACGACCTGCTCGGCATCCGGCCTCGGGCGCCCGGCTCAACCACCCTGGTGGAACAGCGGCTGGTCTACAGCATGCTGAACGAGGCGGCGATGGCCATGGGAGAGGGGGTGGTCCGCTCGCCGAGGGATGGCGATATCGGCGCCATCTTCGGCATCGGGTATCCGCCATTTCGGGGCGGCCCGCTCCGCTACCTCGACGACCTCGGCGCCGGCAAGGTGGTGGAGGTCCTCCGGGAGCTGGAAGGGAAGTTCGGCGAGCGCTTCACCCCGTGCGAGACGCTGGTGCGGATGGCCGGAAGCGGGGCGAAGTTTTACGGCTAGGGCGGCCGGGACTGCTCGCCGCCGGCGCGGTCGAGTCGGGTGGGTGGCGGCGCTCCTGGCTTGCCTGACATCACCAGCCATGGCGCAGTCCGTCCGTGGCAGTGTTCTCGAGGAGCTGTCCCAGCGCCCGGTTGCCGGCGGTCTGGTACAGCTCCTCGACTCGTCCCGGATCGAGGGCAGCGCGGTCACGGACGACCTCGGCCGCTTCCTGGTGGGTGAGGTGCGTCCCGGCCGGTACCGGCTCCGGGTGCTGCGGATCGGGTTCCGGCCGTGGAGTGCCGACAGCCTGTTCACGGTGAACGACGGAGAGCGGCAGGTCGTCCTCACGGTACCGGTATCGCCGGTGCTGCTCGATGACATCGCCGTCGAAGGCTCGAACGCCTGCCGAGCCACCCCGGAGGCCGACCGGCGGGTGGCGCTGCTGTGGGATCAGGCGCGCACCTCGCTGGGCCTGCTCGGGGGCGGGCGGCGTGACCTCGACTACCACGTCTCCATCACCCGGCGCCGGCTCGATGCCGCCGGCCGGGTCAACAACCTGGAGTTGCTCCCCAGCCTGGGCCAGGGCGCCTGGCCGGTCACCAGCCAGCCAGCCGAGAGTCTGGCGCTGTTGGGCTTCGTGCAGCCGCGCGACACGCTGGAGGGCCCGGTGTATTACGGGCCCGACGTGGCGGTCTTCTTCAGCGATGCCTTCCTGGAGACGCACTGCTTCCGGCTGGTGGCTCCGGGGGCAACCGAGCGCTGGCTGCTCGGGGTGGGATTCTCTCCGATTCGCGGCCGCCCCGTCCCGGATATCGAGGGCACCCTCTGGCTGGACCGCCGCAGCGGCCACCTGCACCGGCTCGAATACCAGTACACGGGGCTCTGGCACTGGGTGACCTCCGGCGCGGCTGGCGGGTCGCTGGACTTCTCCCGGCTCCGAGGCGGCGCGCCGATCATCACCGGCTGGAACATCAAGGCCCCGGTTGCGCGGAGGCTGCCCTGGCGTCGCTCGGGTGACGACGCCGCCCGCCGGTTCTTCGGGCAGGCGGATGTGATGCTGGGTGGGTACCGGGAGGAGGCGGCGGTAGTGACCGAAGTCCGCAGTGCGGACGGCGCTGTGGTGTGGAAGCGGTCCGCCCCGGAAGAGCAGCCGGCGGTGAAGCCCACTCCATCTCGGCGGTAGGACGAAGCTCCTTCTTCGGGCCGGCCGGGAGAGCGTTGCCCACGCGCGGTCGCCGAATTCCGCCCCGTCGCTATGTTTGCGCTGTGACGCTCCCTCACCGGTCCCCTCCCGGCACCCGCTTTCCAGGCACGGTGCTGTTCGCGCTGGCGCTGGTTTCCTCGCTGCCGCTCGGTGTCCTCCTCGGCTGCCGTCCAGGCGCCGGAGACGCCACGCCGGCCGCAGAGGATTCCGGGCCGGCCGCCGGGGAGGTGAGCGCTGCGGTGGTGGCCGAACTCGCACAGATCGGCGCCCGGGCGGCGACCGATCCTGCAGCACTATCGCAGCTGGGTGAGGCGATTCGTGACCCCCGGCCGGAGGTATCCAATCAGGCGGCGGACTGGCTGGCCCAGGCGGGGGCCGCCGCCGTGCCGGTCTTGACCGCGGTGCTGGCCGAGCCGTCCCCCAGCGCCCGCAGGGCCGGGTGCTATGGGCTGGGACTCATCGGACCGGAGGCACGATCGGCCGTCCCGGCCCTCATCCAGCAGCTCGCCGGCAGCGATGATGCAACCGCCAACATGGCCGACTGGGCCCTGACCCAGATCGTCCCGTCGGGGAGGGTCATCCTGCTTGCGGAGTTACGGGCACTGCGGTATGGCGGAGAGCTGGAGCGAGTCGACGCCGCGACCCGGGTGGCTCTCCTGGGCGAATCGGGTGCGGCTGCGATTCCCCTCTTGGTCCGTGCACTGGGTGATTCCTCGGCGCTCGTGGCGGAATCCGCTGGCAACGCCCTCACTCGTGTCGGAGATCGCGCGATTCCGGCGCTGCAGGCAGCCGTGGCCAGCGAGAATCGCCTGATGCGCGCCCGGGCGCTCCTGGTCCTGAACCGCGTGCGCCCGTATTCCCACTTCTGAGCCCGTGACGCCTGTCCAATCCGCCGGTCCAGCCAGAGGGACCTCATCCGAGCCCTCACGGCTGACGGACCGGACCGTCGTCTGGGCGCTCGCCGCCGGCCTGCTGACTCTGCACGCGGCGCTGGCCTGGTACCTTGCCGCGCCCGGGGTCGGCACCGGCAACGACGACGCCGTCTACCTGCTGCTTGCCCGCTCGCTCCGGGAGTGGGGCTACGCGGACCTGTTCTACGTCGGCGCTCCCGCCCAGTCCCAGTACCCACCGGGGTACCCGGCCTTTCTGGCGATCCTGGGGGTGATCGGGGGCGAACGACCCGCGCTGTTCGTGGTGGCGAACATCATCCTCTCGGTCACTGGACTGGCGCTGGTGTTTGATGTCGTCAGGCGGCAGGATCCGCTGGTGGCGCTGATGGGTCTCACGTTTCTGGCGATCGACCCACTGCTGCTGGATCTCGCCGGCGGCTTCCGGAGTGAGCCGCTCTTCATGGTGCTGACTGCCGGGTCGCTCTGGCTCCTCGCCCGCCCGGGGCCGGACCACCGGGCCGAGCGCTGGGCGGTGGCCGCAGCCATCGGGGCCGCGCTGACCCGCTCGGTGGGGGTGGCGCTGCTCGCGGGCATCGGCCTGTGGTGGCTGGCCGAGCGGCGCTGGCGGGCGGTCGCCGGGCTGGGGTTGGTGGCGGGACTGACGGTCGGGACCTGGCTGGCCTGGACGGTGATCGCGCCGAGGCAGCTGCCGGGACGCTCATACGTGGCGGATGCCACCTACCGGCCGGTGGTGGTGGAGCCGCGCGCGGAGGATTTGCCGCAGGCTGTGGCCCCCGGGCCCGCCGACCATGGCGCGCCGGACAGCGGCGCCCCGGTCACCCCGGCGACAGGGATGGCGCCTGGCGCCGGTACCCCCGGATTGGTCGCTACGCTGGGCCAACGACTGCGCGACAACATCCCCAGCTACGGCCGGGGGCTGCTGACCACGCTCGGCGTTCCCACGCTCGCGGGAACCCGGCTGGATGGAGTGGCCTGGCATATCCTGCTGGGTGCATTCACCCTGCTCGGCCTCTGGGGAGTTAGCCGCTGGTGGGGGATCGCGGTGGCGACGCTCGCCGCCCACAGCTTGCTCCTCGCGGTCTGGCCTTACCGGCTGCCCCGGTATCTGGCGCCGCTGCTGCCGTTCATCCTGCTGGCGGTGTTCTGGGGCACCCGGACGGCGGGACGGTGGCTGTCCGCGCGCGCGCCCAGGGTGCCGGCGTACGCCGTGACCGTCCTGCTCGCCGCGATCATGCTGGCAGGCGCGCTGCCGAGGACGGTGCGCCAGGTCGAAACCCGGGCGGCCTGTCGCCGGGTCACGGCCCTTCCGGGTAACGCCTGTCATGATCCCGCCGAGCGCGCCTTCCACGAGGCGACCGCCTTTATCTCCCAGTCGATTCCTGACACGGCCCGGGTACTGGCCACCAAGGAGGGGGCGTTCTTCTACTATACGGGCCGGCAGGTGGTCCCGGCCTACCCGGTGATCGCCGGGCAGGTCCCCGACCTGCGCGCCTACCTCGGCGCCCACGGTGCGGACTACGTCTTCCTGAGCCATCTGAAGGTGGATGAGTGGGTGCTGGTGGGGCCGCTGTATGCGATGTGCGGGGAGCTGGACCTGGTGCGGAGTTGGGGGGCCACGTCGGTGCTGCTGCGGCTGCCGGCGGCTGGGGAGCCGGTTTCCCATCCGGCCTGTGCAGCGATCCTGGCCTACGATGCCGCGCCGTGGGGCAATCGAATCACTGCTCCTGGTGAGCCACGATAGCGGATGAGATCCCGGCCGACGGCATCTCGACCAGTGGGGTCTGGACCGGCTGGCGCATCGGCCCGATGACATCGCGCATCCGAACCCGGCGATCGGGGTAGAGATGCGGCTCCCACGGCGGAGGCATGGCCCGGAACTCCAGGGCGGCGATCACAATAGACCCGAGGATCACCGCCCCCGCGGCGGTAGCGAGAGTCGGCGCGGCATCGCGTTCCAGACCGACGGCCACGGCCACTGCCATCCCCTCGGCGATCAGCCAGTGCGGCCAGAGAGTCAGGCGCCGCTGGCTGATGGGCATGAGCTTGATCGTGAGTGCGTAGGCCGAGTTCGGCTTCCACATCGCCCGCCAGGTGGCGAGACACTGGTAGGGCCACTTCGCAAACTGGAGCAGGCTGGCCCGCCAGTGCAGTCCGCCCTCACCGACCGGATCGAGCGAGAAACGCCTCCGGAAGAGGCCGATCGAGCCCAGCAGCATGACCAGGCCGGTCAGTAGCTCCATCGGGAGCGCGCGCAGCCAGAGGGGATGCGTCCCGCGCATCAGCAGAAAGGCGAGCAGCAGGTAGGTGACCGGTATCGCGAACGCCCGCAGGTAATAGGCGCCATGGAAGAGGCTCAGGAACCGTTCGACCGGCGGCAAATGACGAACCATGTGAGGCAGGACCCGCAGCTTGAGGTCGATGACGCTCTTGGTCCACCGAACCTGCTGACGGAGATAACCGCGCCAATCAACCGGCGTCGTGCCCAGCACCAGGATCTCAGGCACGTAGACGCCGCGCCAGCCCTTGGCGCGATAGCGCAGGGTGATCAGCAGGTCGTCAGCGTCGTGTGCGGCGAAGCCTCCGACTTCCTTGAGCGCCGTGATCCGCTGTGCGTTGTGGCTGCCCACCAGGATCGGCTGGCCCATGCCGAAGCTCGCCATCTGGTGGCTCGCGTAGTAGGTGTAGCTTTCCTCCGCGGCCCCGCGGGCGATGAAGCTGGCGTCCTGGTTGTAGTAGCATTGCGGCGCCTGGACGTAGCCGACGTCGGGGTCGCGGAAGTAGCCCAGCACCCGCTCCAGGAAGATCGGCTCCGGGATGTGGTCCGGATCAAAGGCGGCCAGCACGTCGTACCGGTCGTAGCCGATCTCGGTGAGCCAGGCGTTGTAGTTGCCGTACTTCGTCTCGCTGGCGTACGGGCCGGCGTCGGACTGGAACTCCGGCCGGCCCTTCCGGGTGTAGTGCCGTGCGCCGAGCCGCGCGCACAGCGCCGCGACCTCGGGACTGTCGCCTTCGTCGAGCACCCAGGTGTCGTGAGGGTAGTCCATCGCGACCATCGCCTGCAGCGATTGCGCCAGCATCCCAGGCGGCTCGGCGTGAGGCACGAAAGTCGTCACCACCGCGACCCGGACCCCCGGTGCGGCCGCCATGGGAACGGGGCGCCGCATCCGCCACAGCAACAGCCACCGGGAGAACCACGAGCCGAGGTGGAAGACGAGCAGCAGAGTGGCGATTCCGAAGGCGGCGCGAGTGGTTCCGAGGTGCTCGCGTTGCCCCATCATGACCCAGCGCCCCAGGAGGGCCAGCATTGCCGTTCCGGCCAGGGCGGTGAGCGCCACAAAGGCTACGCGCTCCCCCGTTCCCATGACCGGCAGGGTTTGAAGCTTCGACGGGGAAGTTGTGTCGGGGCCGGGGGGCGGGTGGTCAGCCATCGTGGCGTTCCTGCGGTGCACACCGGGAATGAGGTATCATCTCCGCACTATGTTGCGCCGTTGCATCAAGGCGCCAAAGGTTCCCTGCGTGTTCTTTGTGCGGCAACAACAACTTAAGCGACTGCCCCGGTGCGGGTCGGCTGACAGCCTTCCGGGGGCGCAGTATCTGTGCCCGGATACGCGGCCCCCGGCCCTGAATACTGTGGCCCATTCCGTGCCTTTTGCTAGGCACTCCCCAGTGGCAGGTGCTCCCGCTGGTTGTCCCAAAAAGCCCCAGTCCGGGGCATGAGTTCATGAACCGTTCTGCACAGGACGCGTCGGCCAGCGCACTGCCACCGCCGCTCACGGCCGGACCGACCCGCTCGATGCTCTTGGATCTGGGCGCCATTGCGCGCGACCTGGTGCATTACCGCGAACTGCTGGTCGAGCTGACCCTGCGGGACATCCGCATCCGTTACAAACAGGCCGCCATGGGGGTCCTTTGGGCCATCCTGACCCCGCTGGTGCTGCTGCTGTCGGGCTGGATCCTGCGGCTCGCTTTCGGGCGGCTGTACGGCGAGGCGCCCAACGATGTGATCATGGCGGGCATTGCGGTCAAGTCGCTGGCGTGGGCGTTCTTCGTGGGGGCCATGGCCTTCGGGACCGCGAGCATCACCGCCAACCTCTCGCTGGTGACGAAGACCTATTTCCCGCGCGAGATCCTGCCCCTGGCGTCGGTCCTGACCCAACTGGTGGACGCCGCGATCGGGACCTTGGCGCTGGTCTTCACGCTGCCGTTCTTCGGTGTCCACTTCTCGGCCGGGTTCTTCTGGGCGGTACCCCTCGTGCTGGCGCTGGTCATGATCACGACCGGCGCGGTGCTGCTCGGCAGCTGCGCCAATGTCTTCTTCCGGGATGCCAAGCACCTGGTGCAGATGGTGCTCTCGTTCGGCATCTTCTTCACGCCGGTGTTCTTCAACGCCGCCAACTTCGGCGCCGCCGGCGCGAAGCTGATGATGCTCAATCCCCTGTCGCCGGTGCTCGAGGGGCTCAGGCTGTCCATCGTCGAAGGTCACAACCTCTTCCTGCCGCTGGCCTCGGCCGCTGGAGACATGCTCATCTGGACGCCCTTCTACCTGGTGTATGCGGCGCTCTGGGCAGGGGGGCTGCTGACGGTGAGCGCCGTGCTCTTCCACCGAGCCGAAGCGGTGTTCGCTGAGTATGTCTGAGGCCCGATGAGCAGCGGACGGGTCGAGTTCGGCGGGGTGTGGAAGAAGTTCCGCTCCGGCGAGATCCATAACCGCCTGCGGGACTTCATCCCCGCGCTCGCCACCCGGGCTTTCCGGCGGCGGCGTGCGGGCGGCCAGCTCGACGAGGGGGAGTTCTGGGCCGTCCGGGACGTGAGCTTCCAGCTCGGCGCCGGGGATGCCCTGGGCCTCATCGGCCCCAACGGGGCGGGCAAGTCCACCATCCTCAAGCTGCTCACCCAGATCCTGCGCCCCACCCACGGCCACTGCCGGATCCAGGGACGGGTCGGGGTCCTGATCGAGGTCGCGGCGGGGTTCCATCCCGACCTGACCGGCCGGGAGAACATCTTCCTGCAGGGCGCCATCATGGGGATGTCGCGCCGGGAGATCGTGCGGAAGTTCGATGAAATCGTGGCCTTCTCGGGTGTCGAGTGGTTTCTCGACACGCCGGTCAAGCGCTACTCCAGCGGCATGCACACGCGGCTGGGGTTCTCGATTGCCGCACACCTCGATCCCGAAGTGCTCATCATCGACGAGGCGCTGGCGGTCGGGGATGCCGCCTTCCAGCGCAAGGCGGTGGACCGGATCTCGGAGCTGGTGCGCGGGGACATCCCGGTGGTGGTGGTGTCCCACCAGCTGGAGACGATCGCCAGGCTGTGCAACCAGGCGATCCTGCTGTCACAGGGGACGGTGATCCGGCAGGGGACGCCCGAGAAGTGCATCACCGCGTATGTGGGCGGGGAAGGCGTGGCGCCGCCGCCGGAGAATCCGGTGACGGCGATCGGCATCCACCGGTTGCAGCTCGAACCGGCCGGCCCGGTCCCTTCCGGGGGACGGCTGGTGGCCAGCCTGCATTGCGCCGTGTCCGATCGCGGCACCGCGGCCTCAGAAAGCGTAGGTATCCGTCTCCGCTCCAGCCACGGCGGCGACCCGGTCTTCGAGACCAGCGCGCTGGCGCTGGGCGAGGAGCTGCCCGCGAGTGGTCGCTACACCGTGCGGCTCGAACTGCAGCTCAACGTGCCGCCGGGGATCTATCCCCTGGAGAGCTTCGTGTGGAACCGCATGGCCGGACGCCAGCTTGCCGCCGGACCGGGAGGGGCCGTGGAGGTGCGGGGCGGTCCCGACTTTCACGGCACGGTGCAGATGAATCCCGTGATTCAGGTGAGCCGGGAGGATTCCCGCTGATGCCCCCACGGGACCAGCCCTGGCCCGACTGGGTGTCGTATGACCCCAGGCTCCTGCCGTCCCTCACGCGCATGGCCGCCGAGGGGATCGGGGTGCTGGAAGAGTGGTTCCGCTGGGGGGAGGAATGGAGCATGCTGCTCCGGGCCTATGGTGGGCTGGCGTGCACCAGCCGGGTGCTCGAGATCGGCTGCGGCCAGGGCCGGGTGGCGTTCGCCCTGCGGTACATCCTGCGCGAGGGGCGTTACGCAGGGTTCGACATCGAGCGGGAGAAGATCGAATACCTGGAACGGACCTTCCATGCCGTCCATCCCAATTTCGAGTTCATCTGGGCGGACGTGCGTAACAGCTTCTACAACCCACGGGGCACGACGCCAGCCTCCGAGTACCGCTTTCCCGCGGCCGATCATTCATGCGACATGGTGTTCGCCGCCTCGGTGTTCACCCACATGGTGCCGGAGAACGCGGCGCACTATTTCCGGGAAACCGCCAGGGTGCTGGAGCCCGGCGGGCGGGCGGTGTTCAGCTTCTTCCTGCTGGATCACTACCTCCCTGCGCGGACACGGCGCCATGGGTTTGACAACGCCCGGTTCGAGTTCAGTCACGCCTACGGCGGGCACGGCGGCGACTTCGCGACGGTGGAGCCGGCCGATCCCGAACGCATGACCGCCTACCGATGGTCGCTGGTGGAACGTCTGGCGCTCGACGCCGGGCTCCGGCTGGCCCGGGAGCCGCTGCCGGGGTACTGGTCCGGCGCGTTCGATGCGTGGGTCGGAGCCCAGGACGTGGTCGTGCTGTCCCCCGCCTGACGAATCTCTCCCGTGCCTACCGCGATCCTCGATCTCGACGCCGAGCGGCTGCCGGCCGAACTGGCCGTGCCGGGCCGGTATCAGCAGGTGTTTGTGCTCTTCCGCTGGGCCGGCCGGCCGGTCGGGCAGGCCAGTCTCGACGTGCGCCACGGCCGCGTGTCCGGGGTGCGGCTCCGTGAGGCGTTCGTGGAGCAGGCGGGCGGACCGCTCCTGGAGCAGTGGCTGTACGACTATCTCGAGTGGACCCCCATCCTGCAGGGACCGATGGTCCCGGCCACGGTCGCCATCTGCACCCGCGACCGGCCGGAGGACCTGACCCGCTGCCTGTCGGCGCTCCGGCTGCTGCCGGATGACGGCCAGGAGGTGATGGTGGTGGACAGCGCGTCGCGCACCGACGAGACCCGGCGTGTGGTAGACAGCGCGCCGGGTGTACGCTACGTGCGCGAGGACCGGCCCGGGCTGGATGTCGCGCGCAATCGAGCCCTGCGGGAGGCCCGCCATGGCATCGTTGCCTTCACCGACGATGATGCGATGCCGGATCGCGGATGGCTGCGCGGCCTGGTGCAGTGCTTCGAGGACCGGCGCACCCTCTGCGCCACGGGCCTGACGCTGCCGCTGGAACTCGAGACCGAGGCCCAGGAGTGGTTCGAGCGGACCAACGGATTTGGCCGGGGGTTCACGCGGAAGGTCTTCGAGGGGACCAGTCACAACCCCTTCCTGGTGGCCCGGATCGGGGCCGGGGTGAACATGGCGCTCCGGCGGGAGGTGCTGGAGCTGGTCGGCGAGTTCGATGAGGCGCTGGACGCCGGCACGCCCAGCCGCTCCGGGGGCGACCACGACATGTTCACCCGGATCCTCACCGCGGGCTACTCGATTGTCTACCAGCCCACCGCGCTGAGCCGGCACCGCCACCGTCGCGACTGGGCCGGCCTGCGCGACACGATCTACGGCTACGGGGTGGGGGTCTACGCCCACCTCACCAAGCACCTCGTCCACCACGGCGAGGTCCGTGCGCCGCTGCTGGCCTTCGGCTGGCTCCGGTGGCAGCTGGCCGGGCTGTGGCGGTCGCTGGTTCGCCGTCCGGGTCATGCTCCCCTGCAGCTGGTGCTGGCCGAGCTGCGGGGCTGCGCCGCGGGCCCGTGGGCGTACCGAGCCGCGCGTCGGGCCGTCCTGGCCCGGGAGAAGGGTCCCGGATGAGCGCGGTCCCCTCCGGTCCAGAGATCAGCGTCGTCACACCCACCCACAATCGCTCGGCATCGCTGCTGCGGCTGCTGCGGGCGCTCAGGGGCGGCAGCTTTCCGCTCGATCGCTTCGAGGTGGTGGTGGTGGCCGATGGCTGCAGCGACGACACTGTGGCCGTGGCGCGCGCCGAACCGCTCCCGTTCTCCGTCCGGGTGCTGGAACAGACGCCGGGCCGGGGCGCCGCAACCGCCCGCAACCTTGGCGCCGCTCACGCCATCGGCCGCCTGCTGGTGTTTCTCGACGACGATATCGAGCCCGGCCCCGCGCTCCTAGCCGAACACTACCGCGCCCACACGGAGGCCGGTGAGCCGGCGGTGGCCATCGGGCCGCCGCTGCCGGTCCGTCCAGCGGATGCCGATCTCGATACCATCGCCGCCTGGGACTGGTGGGAGGGGCAGTTCGCCCGGATGCGGCAGCCGGGGCATCGCTTCAGCTACGACGAGGTCTTCGGCGCCAACCTCTCAGTGCCGGCGGCGCTGTTCCGGTCGGTCGGCGGCTTCGATGTGGAGTTGCTCTGCCGGGAAGACGGCGAGCTGGGCCTGCGGCTGATCCAGGCGGGCGCACGGGTGATGTTCCTCCCGGCGGCCGGTGGTTGGCATCACGAGCTCCGGGATCTCCAACGGCTGATCCGCCGCAAGCGTGCCGAGGGCATCGCGGACGTGGGCCTGGCCCGGCGGCATCCGGCGCTGTGGCCGGGGCTGCGGCTCTCCTGGGGAGAGTTGCCACTGTGGCATCCGCTCGGCCTGCTCCGGCGATCGGCGCTTTCTGCCCCCTGGATGGCAGCGATCCTGACCCGGGGCCTCTCGAGCCTGCTCCCGGCTCTCGAGCGGCTGCACCTGCGGGGGACCTGGCGGAAGGTGCAGGCTGGCGTGATGTATGGCTGGTACTGGCGCGGCGTCGCGGACGCCGTGGGAGGCCGCTCGGGACTGGCGGCCCTGGCGCGCGAGTGCCACGGGCGCATGCCCGCGCCGCCGCCAGCCCCGACCATTGACCTGGCGGAAGGCCTGGCGGAGGCTGAGCGCGCCATCGAGGCGGCGCGGCCGGCGGGGGCATGGATTCGCTTCGGATCCCTGGACATCGGGTCTATCCCCGCCCGGCCGGGGGCGGAGCGGCTCCGGGCGGGGCATCTCCGCGCCGAACTGGGGACGCTGCTGCCGCATGAACTCATCTCGGTGCTGTCTTCGATGTCGGTCGTCGGGCATCCCGCGGCCATGCGGCTTCAGGCGCCCGGGCCACCATCCATCTCTGCAGGGCCGCCGCCGGTCTCGGTCGTCATGGCCGCCCACAACGCCGCCACCACAATCACCGAGGCCCTCGCTTCCCTCGAACGGCAGACGCACGCTTCATGGGAAGCGGTCGTGGTGGATGACGGCTCTACCGACGAGACCGCAGAGATGGTCGAGCGCATGGCGGCGAGAGATCCCCGGATCCGGCTGATCCGGCAGGCGCAGCAGGGTGCTGGGGCGGCCCGCAACGCGGGACTCGCGGTGCCCGGCCATCCGTGGGTCCTGTTCCTTGACGCGGACGACTGGCTGTTGCCGCACGCGTTGGAGCGACTGGGACAGGTCGCGGCGGGAGGCAAGGTGGACGCTGTTCACGGCGCGTGGGCACGAGTGACGTCGCGTGGTGTGATCATGGCCACCGAGTTCGGTCCGCCCCAGGCCGACCTGTTCCCGGCCTTTGCCGAGCACTGCGCGTTTCCCATTCATGTCTGCCTCTTCCGCCGCGAGCTGGCCGAGCGGGTCGGCGGGTTCGACCCGGCGCTCGAGACCTGTGAGGACTGGGACCTGTGGCAGCGGGTGGCGCGGTCCGGGGCTCGCTTTGCCCGCCTGACGGAGAAGGTGGCGCACTACCGCATGCTGCCGCACTCCGCGTCGACTGCCACCGACCGCCTGATGCGGGACGCGCTGACGGTCATTGCGCGCGGGCACGGCCGGGACGCGAGGGTGCCGGGGCCCACGCACGCCGAGGGTGCGGCGTACGCCGGTTTGTCGGCCGCCCGGCTTCGTTTTGCACCCTGGGTGGCCGGGCTGCTGATCGGACGCGGGACCCCGGCCGGGTGGGTCCTCGAGTCCCTGCAGGGGGCCTCCCCCGCGGACCTCCATCCATCGTACATCGCCACCGATCTCTTCCGCGCCCTGCCTTGTTCCCATGCGCGCGGCGTGGATGCCTGGGATGAATTGTGGCCCCGGGTGGCGGATGAGCTGGCGGCGTTTCTGGACGTGCTCGAACGACAGTCAGGATGCTGGCGCCTGAAACGCCGGACCATGCTGGTCCTCGAGCAACTCACGCTGGATGTCTCGCGGCAGGGTGGTCTCTTCAGGCGTGGGAGCACCCTGGCCACTGCGGTAGAGGTCACGGAGCCGATCGAGGCCATCACGGCGCCGGCGGGGGTGGAGCGCCTGCACTGCAATGTCCTGGTGCACGGAGAACGCATCGGCTCGGTGCTGCTGCCGGTGATCGATGGAACAGTATCCGCCCGGGTGCTGGCCGATGCCATCGCTGCCGCGCACGCCTGGCCCATCCTGGGAGCATTCTTCACCGCGACGAAGTACGCGGAGCTCGAGTGGGCCCGGACGCCGGACGGGCTCTCGCTGTTGCTGGCTGGCGTGCCGCTCATGACTGCGATGCCCGATGCCGAGGTGGTGGCGCCCGGGGCGCTCCATGACCTGGTCGGCTGGACGCTGCTGCTGCAGGAGGTCTGGGGCGCGCCCGGCGTGCCGTCGGACGACTTCTATACCGGCTGCGGCGCGATGGATCCCGGGGCCTCGGCGCCCATCGCCCTTCCCGCCGATCCGGTGGTGGAGATCAGCGCGGAGTTGCCACCCTGGCGCACGGGGGCTCTGGCGCTGGTGGAGGTGCGGGCCGGCGGCGTCCCAATGGGGCTGGTGCCGATCGAGAGCCACGACGGCCTGATCAGTCCCGTGAGGCTTCGGGCTGCCATCACCACGGAAGCCGGGTTCGAGCTGTGCCGGGTGGTGGTACGGGAGGCCGTTCTCGGACGGCCGTTCACCGGCGGAAGGATCCGGCCTCGGCTCGCGGAGTTGGCGGAGCGTACCCGGCCGGACCCGGCGGGGACGGCTTTCGAGTGTATCCCCGAGCCTGCCGCCGAGCGGCTGGTGCCCGCCTGGCCCGGTGTGGTCGCCGTTGTGGCTCACGAGGGGCCGGGCCTGTTCCTGGCACGCCACGCCCCCGGGATGGTGAACCTCCCCGCCGACCGCCGGGCCAGTCTGCCATCCGCCGTGAGGCCTGAGCTGGAGGCCGCCGCCGATGTCATCGGTCCACCCGCCGTCAGGGCTCGGGGGCTGGCGGGACAGCCGGGGCGTGTCGAGTACCTGCCGGAGCTGTTGTGCCGTCCTGTGGTGCCGCCGTTCGGCGGCACCGCTACGGCATCGGGGGAGCACGCTGCCCCTGGCCGCCAGCACGACCGGCACCACTTCGAGGCGATCTTCGCCGGGGGCGCCGATCCGTGGAGTTATGAGACACCCTACGAGCAGCTCAAGTACCAGCAGACGATCTCGCTGATCCCCGCGGGTCACATTGGCCGGGCGCTGGAGCTGGCCTGCGCCGAGGGCCGGTTCACGCGGCTGCTGGCGCCACGGGTGGAGCAGTTGGTCGCGACGGATTTTTCGCAGGTCGCCCTTCATCGGGCGGCCGCGGCCTGTCCCGCGGACAACGTGCGGTTCGAGCTGCTGGACCTGGTTCATGACGCGCTGCCCGACAGGTGCGACCTCATCGTCTGCAGCGAGGTGTTGTACTTCCTCGAGAACCTGGCCACCCTGCGCGCGGCCGGGGAGAAGCTGGCGGCGGCCCTCGCTCCCGGCGGTCACCTCCTGCTGGCCCACGCCAACCTGCAGGTGGACGATCCGGATCTTCCCGGTTTCGACTGGGATCTTCCCTACGGTGCACGCGTCATCGGGGAGACGCTCGCCGCGATCCCCGGCCTGCAGCTCGTTCGCGAACTCAGGACGGATGCGTATCGGGTCCAGCTCCTGAGGCGCCGTGAGGAGGCATCCGCCGCCGCCGATCCGCCGCCCGTCGTGGAGCGTGCCACCCACGATCCGCCTGCACCGCACGTGGCCGCCCGGTTCAAGGCCGGCCCCAGCCGCCGGGCCGTGTCCTCGGGTGGTGGCCCCGGCCGCACCACGCTCCCGATTCTCATGTATCACAGCATTGCCAGCGAGGGACCGGCCGCCACGGCGCGTTACCGGGTGCGGCCCGAGCAGTTCGACGCCCAGCTACGCTACCTGAAGGAAGCGGGCTTCTCGTCGGTGACGGCGGGGGAGTGGCTGGCGGCTGCCCGCACCCGCCGTCCGCTGCGGTCGCGCTCGGTGCTGCTCACGTTCGATGACGGCTACCGGGACTTCGACGAGACGGCCTGGCCGATGCTCCAGCGCCATGGATTCGGCGCGCTGGTCTTTCTGGTGACCAGCCACGTGGGCGGCACGAACGTCTGGGATGCGGCCCACGGTGACCCCATGCACCTGATGGGGTGGGATCAGGTGAAGCGGCTGGCCTCGGAGGGGGCCGAGTTCGGCGCCCACTCCGCCAGCCACCGGCCACTGACCGCTCTGGTTGCGGAGGAGATCGTCCGGGACGCCCTGGCCTGCCGCCAGACGCTGTCGCTGGAGCTGGGGCATCCGGTCACGACGTTCGCCTACCCCTATGGCGACACCGACCCGGTCATCGAACATCTGGTCAGCGCGTGCGGGTTCCAGGCGGGATTCACCTGCCGCCCGGCGCACGCCAGTTTCGCGGATCCTCCGATGGCGTTGCCGCGGGTCGAGATCACCGGCGACGACGATCTGACGACCTTCATCACCAAGCTCGGCGACTGAACCACCCCATGCCCTCTCCCTTTCCCGACCTCCCGCTGCCGATCCGAGTGGCCCAACTCGAGGTCGCCGACGGCGTCCCGCCGCTGCCGGATTGCCGGGGCTTCGGCGGCATCCGGCTCCTGCTTCGTCGCCATGGCGTTCCGCTCGGCTGGATCACCCTCGGTGGCAACAGGGACGCTGTCGCCGCGGAGGAGATCGAAGTCCTGGCGCACCAGCGGCTGCGCGGCCCGAGGCTCCGGGCGGTCCTCCTCGATGCCCTGCCACCGCGACTGCCTTCGCGCCAGCCCAGCATCAGCGTGGTGGTATGCACCCGGGACCGCGCCGATCAGCTGCAGTGCTGCCTCGATGCCTTGTCGAGGCTCGTGTTCTCATCCTATGAAGTCATCGTGGTGGACAACGCCCCCCGGACCGATGCCACCCAGCGGGTGGCTGCGGCCGCCGGGGTGCGATACGTGCGGGAGGACCGGCCAGGCCTCGACTGGGCCCGCAACCGCGGCCTCGCCGAGGCACGCTACGGCGTCATCGCCTACACCGACGATGACACCGAGGTGGATCCCCAGTGGCTCACCGGGATCGCCGCCGGCTTCGAGGACCCGGCGGTCGGCGCCGTCACCGGCCTGGTGATCCCGGGCGCGCTCGACACCGAGGCGGAGGTGCTGTTCGAGCTGTGCTATGGCGGGATGGGGAAGGGGACCACCCCCCTGGAGTGGGATCCCGCGACGCTGGCCCCACGGGACCTGATCGGCACGCACCATCTGGGCGTCGGCGCCAACATGGCCTTCCGGCGCGATCTTCTGCAGCGGCTGGGCGGGTTCGACACCGCCCTGGATGTGGGGACGCCCTCCAACGGCGGCGGTGACCTCGACATGTTGCACCGGGCGCTCATGGCCGGGGCGGTCATCCGCTACGAACCGGCGGCGCTGCTCCGCCACCACCACCGGCGGGAACTCGACGCGCTCTGGCGTCAGCACTACGACAACGGCCGGGCCTTTGGGGTCTACCTCCTCACGATTTTCGGGCGGGGCGCGATTCCCCGCCGTACCACGGTGTGGTACGCTCTTCGGATCTGGCTGAGCTGGCTGGTGGGCCGGGTATACCGCCGGTTCCGCCGCCGGGAGCTGCTGCCGATGCCGCTCCTGCTGGCGGAGCTGTGGGGCGCGGCGCATGCGCCGTGGGCGTTCCTTGCCACCTATCGCAGCGACCGCGCCCTCCGGCGGCGTCACCCCGTGGTCTGAAGGCAAGGCTCGGGAGCTTGCGTCGCCCCCCGGCCTCGAACGCTTCCCCCCACCGCGCGCCGCAATACCTTCCATGCTGTGAGCCGCGACAGCCAGTCCGCGCCCTTCAACCCGTTGCCCGCGCTGCAGGCGGGCCTCGCCGGTCGCTACCAGATCGGGGAGCCGCTGGGACGCGGCGGGATGGCCATCGTCTACGCCGCACGCGACCTGCGGCACGACCGCGAGGTGGCGATCAAGGTGGTGAACCCCGGCCTGGTGGCGGAGCAGGAGGCGGCGGATCGGTTCCTGCGGGAGATCCGTTACGCCGCCACACTCACCCACCCGCACATCCTGCCGCTGTACGATTCAGGGACCGTGGCCGCGGGAGAGGCAGCGGACCGGTCCGCCGAATTGCTCTACTATGTCATGCCCCGCCTCTCCGGTGAATCGCTGCGGACCCGGTTGCAGCAGGATCGCATGCTGCCGGTGGAGCAGGCGCTCCGGCTGATCCGGTCGGTGGCCCACGCGCTGGATTATGCCCACCGGCGACAGGTGGTGCATCGCGACATCAAGCCCGAAAACATCCTGCTGCACGAAGGCGAGCCGGTGATCGCCGATTTCGGGGTGGCGCGCGGCTTGTGCGAGACCTGCGACACCGATACCGTCACCGAGCCCGGCATCGCGATCGGCACCCCCGCCTACATGAGCCCCGAGCAGGCCAGCGCCGATCCCTCGGTGGACGGGCGGAGCGATCAATACAGCCTGGCCTGCGTGCTGTACGAGATGCTGGCCGGGCAGCCACCGTTCGCGGGCACCGGTGCCCGGGCTACCATGGCGCGGCACGCCTCCGAGCCGGTGGCTCCGCTCACGGCGCTCCGGCCGGAACTGCCCCTGGCGGTGCAGTGGGCGGTCCTGCGGGCGCTCGCCAAGGAACCCGGTGAGCGCTACGCCACGCTGGCGGAGTTCGCGGAGGCGCTGGTCACGCCGCTGAGCGGCCTGCCCGCCCCGGCGGCGGCGCCCCAGGGCCGCAGTATCGCGGTGCTGCCGTTCGTCAACGCCACCGCCAATCCCGAGAGTGAATACTTTGCCGACGGCATGACCGAGGAGCTGATCAATGCGCTGGCCCAGGTGCCGGGACTCACCGTGGCCTCGCGCAGTTCTTCCTTTGCCCTCAAGGGCCGGGTGGCCGACGTGCGTCAGGCAGGGCAGCTGCTCGGCGTGTCCTCGATCCTCGAGGGGTCGGTGCGCAAGGCGGGCACTCGGCTCCGGGTGACGGCCCAGCTCACCGACGTGACCCACGGGCGGCTCATCTGGTCGGACCGCTACGATGCGGAGGATCGCGACGTCTTCGCCCTGCAGGACCAGCTGGCGGGAGCAATCGTCGCGCGGCTCAGGGAAGAACTCGCGGTCGGCCTGCGCGAACCGGATCGTCACCATGGTACGACCAGCGTGGCGGCCTACAACTTGTACCTCAAGGGCCGCTACGCCTGGAACCAGCGCACCGCCGACGGTGTGAGCAGCGCCATCCGGTTCTTCGAGCAGGCCATCGCCGTGGACCCCGACTACGCCCTGGCCTACGCCGGCCTCGCCGACGGCTACGCGCTGCATGTGGACTACCGGGCGGCCCCCGTGGCGGCGGGGATGGCAAAGGCCCGCGCCCTCGCGGAGAAGGCCATCTCCATTGATGATGGCGTGGCCGAGGCCCACACCTCGCTCGCATGGGTGACCTTCATCCACGACTGGGACTGGGACCGCGCCGGCCGGGAATTCCGCCGGGCGATTGAACTGAACCCGCGCTACGCCACCGCGCGGCAGTGGCATGCCTGGTACCTCGCGGCGATGGGGCGGATGGCCGAGGCGCTGCCCGAGGCGAGCCGGGCGGTGGAACTCGACCCCGCCTCCATCTCGATCCACCGCGGACTGGGGTGGCTGCAGATCGTGGCCCGGCAGCCCGCCCTGGCGGTTCGGACCCTGGAGCGGGCGCTCGTCATGAACCCCGAGGCGCTGGAGACCTACGTCGCGCTCGCGCTGGCGCGGGAAGCCCACGGACGATTGGCGGAGGCTGAGGCGGCGCTGCGGGAGGCGCTGCTGCTGGGGCCCGAGGAGACCCACGCCCTGGCCGGGCTGGGCCGGGTGCTCTGCCTCCAGGGTCGGCGGGCGGAAGCGGAGGCGATCGCCGGCACCTTCGCGGAATTCAAGGGCCGGCGCTACGTATCACCCACCGACCAGGCAAAGCTGGCGCTCGCGCTGGAGGATTACGACGGTGCGTTTGCTGCGCTGGCGCAGGCCCGCCGTGAGCGACGCGGCTGGCTGGTGTACCTCAAGGTGGAGCCGCTCTTCGATCCCATCCGGCAGGACCCGCGCTTTGCCGAGCTGCTCCGGGTGATGCGGCTGGACTAGGCGGCGCTACAGCGCGGTTGGCCTGGCCCGGGCCGCCGCCGGCTCCGGCGCCTCGGGCTCGGGGGTGAAGTCCTCTCCGGGATTGATGAACCGGTCCCGCTCGATCTGGTACTGCCGGTCATAGAGCTGCCGGTAGCGGCCGTCCAGCGCGAGCAGCTCGGCGTGGGTGCCGCGCTCCACGATGCGGCCCTCTTCCAGCACCAGGATCTGGTCGGCGCTCACGATCGTCGAGAGCCGGTGCGCAATGACGAAGGTGGTACGCCCCCGCCGGAGTGCCCGCAGCCCGTCCTGGATCTGCGCCTCGCTCTCGCTGTCCAGGCTGCTGGTCGCCTCGTCGAGGATGAGGATGCGGGGGTTGGCCAGGATCGCCCGCGCGATGGCGATCCGCTGCCGCTGGCCGCCGGACAGCTTCACCCCGCGCTCCCCCACCACCGTGTCGTAGCCCTGCTCGAACCCGGAAACGAAATCGTCGCAGTGGGCGACGCGGGCCACCGCCACCACCTCGTCCCGGGTCGCCAGCGGCCGGGAGAAGCGGATATTCTCGATGATCGTGCCGTCGAACAGGAAATTGTCCTGCAGCACCACGCCGAGATGGCGCCGGTAGTCGTGCAGGCTGAGGGTGCCCAGGTCGTTCCCGTCCACCAGAATCGTCCCCGCGCCGGGATGGTTGAAGGTCATCACCAGGCTGATCAGCGTGCTCTTGCCGGATCCGCTGGATCCCACCAGTGCCGTGGTGCAGCCGGCCGGGGCGGTGAACGAAATGTCCTTGAGGACCGGTGTGCCCGGGGTGTACTCGAAGTGGACATGCTCGAACGCCACATCCCCCCGGAGCTCGGGGACCGGCGCCCGGGTGGCGTCCTGCTGGTCCTCGGTGGTCATGAGCCGGATTTCCCGGATCCGGTCGAGGCCGGCCAGCGCCTCAGTGATCTGGGTGCCGATGGACGCGATCTGGATCATGGGCGCCGCCATCAGGCCGGTGAAGACGACGTACATGAAGAGATCGCCGACGGTCATGGTGCCGGCCAGCACCGCCCGGCCGCCGATCACCAGGATCAGCACCCCCACGGCGCCGATGGTGACGGTCGCGAATGCCCCGACGGCGGACACGCCGGTGATGGCCTGGGCCACGTTCCGGAAGAGCCGGTGGGCTCCTTTGGTGAACACAAACGCCTCGCGCCGCTCGGCGGTGTACGCCTTGACCACCCGGATGCCGCCGAGCGTCTCCGTCAGGCGGCCGGTGACGTCGGCGTTGATCTTGCCGCGTTCGCGGAACAGGGGCCTGAGCCGCATGAAGGCGTAGGCCAGCCCGCCGCCGAAGACCAGCAGCACCACAATGGTGATGGTCGTCAACTGCCAGTTGAGCCAGAACAGGACGCCAACCGCGACCACCGCGGTCAGGGTCCCGCCGACCAGCTGCGCCAGGCCGGTGCCGACCAGGTTCCGAATCCCTTCCGCGTCGGTCATGATCCGGGAGATGAGGACGCCGGTCTTGGTGGAGTCGAAGTAGCTGACGGGCAGACGGGCTACGTGCTCCTGCACCGCACGCCGCATGTCGGTGACCGCGCGCTGGGCCGCCACCCCCAGCACCTGGGACAGGGCGAAGTCGGTCACCGCCTGAACCAGGGTGGCGCCGCCGGCGGCCAGGGCCAGCAGGACCATCAGGTCGCCCCGGCGGTTTCCGATGATTTCGTCGATGACGTACTTGGTGGACGCGGGCAGCACCAGCGCCGCCGCGCGGTTGACCAGGATGAGGACCAGCCCGACCGCCAGCCCCCGGCGATGCCGGACCACGATCTGCCAGGCTTCGGCCCAGGCGTCCTTGAACCGGGTCTTTCGTTTGGGGGTGTCTGCCATGATACCGAGGGGTGGGGTTACAGCCGGGCCGACAGGAGGCCAGCCCGCGGAGCGGACCGAAAATACACTGGCGGGCGGGCTCGCGGCGAGTAATGGCGCCAGGTCCGCCGGTTCAATCCTCCGCCGGCGGCTCCAGGTGATTCAGCAGCACCTCCGCCCAGGTCGCCTCGGCGAGCGGGAAGCGACTCCCCGGAACAGGGTTCCAGACCGCAGAACACTCGCCGTCCCGCACCACGTGGCTCCAGCCTCCAGCGCCCAGCTCCAGCACGGCATCGAACCCGAGCTCGTTCCCGGGTGAGAGACGGAGGGTGTGCTCGTACCACTCCGGGACTTTCCAGTACTGGCGTGGTGACTCCACCGGCGCAGGGGAGAACACGGCGAGAACATCGAGCAAGCGCCGGCCGGTTTGGCCGGCGGCGGCAGCATCAGGTGCCGGCGCGAAAATTCGCAGCAGCAGGATCACGCGCGGGCGGGACGGAAGAAGGACCAGGTCTCCAGTTCCGGTGCCACCCGGGCGTAACCGCGACGCTGATACCCGAAGCGTTCATACAGCGCCACGTTGCGCGGCGCCTCGGTACTCAGGGTGACGCCACGGGAGCCGGCGTCACGGTCGGCCAGCTTGTGGACGTGCTCCAGAAGGACGCGGGCCAGGCCGGTGCCGGCGTGGGCGGGGTGGACGCCGATCATGTTGAGGTGATGGTGGGGCGCTTCGAGGTCGAACCGCCGGCTGGCCTCTCCAAAGGCGTCATACCGGGTCCGTTCGGCGCTCCCGAGTTCCTGCCAGACCGCCTCCCGCCTGTGGGCCAGGGCGTCGGGAGTGGGCCGCTCCCCCGGGAGGCTGACGAGCGCCACCGCGGCGAGGTGCTCGTTTTCATCCGCCACGCCCAGCACCAGGTCCTCCCGGAGGACCCGGGCGGCCACGAAGAACCCGATCAGGGTGTGGAGCCGCCGGGGGTAGTCTCCCGCCTGCCCCAATACGAACCGCATGACGGGGTAGTCGAAGAACGCCGCTGCCAGGATGGCGGCAGCCTCGGTGCTCCGGGAGGGGGGAAGTCGCTGGACAGGCATGGGGGGGTCGGTGGCCGATAAATTATGCGGCCATTGTAGTGAAAACACAGTGTTCCTGCTGTTTTCCACCCCCCTGGTCCGGTGGAGGGCGATAATCGGTCGGTACCGACGGTGCGGGCTCGCTTTCCGAGCGGATCCCTCACGAAACACCCACGGGGGAAGGGTGCTCACTGCCCCGGCGATTCAGACCCCGTGACGGTCAACTGGCGCCAGTATGCCTGCACCGCCGGGTGTGCCAGCACCCAGGCCAGTCCCCGCCCGAGCAGTTCATACAACCCGAACACGATGGCCAGCAGGGCGATACACACCGGCACGTAGACGGCGATTCCCGAGTCGCTGTTGAGCAGGCCGGCGCGGTAGCTCTCGAAGTCGGCGAGGTAGGCCGCCTTGGTCAGCGCCTTTCCCCGCGCCACAGCCTCCGCGGCCTGGCCAGCCAGCAGCCAGCCGAAAGCGGTGCCGGCCACCAGGACGACGAGGCACTTCCCCAGCATGATGCCCGAGGCGGGTGCAGACACCCGAATCTGGATCTCGTCCATGGCCGTTCTCCTGGCGCTGAGTTGGCGCGGACCTCAGAGTCCGAACTGTCGCAGGTGGTGGTCGGTATGCCGGTAGGCCCAGCGCTGCCAGTCGCGGGGTGTCATGTGGCCGAAGCGGCCGTGACCACGGGGAAGCGCGTCGGGAGCGGCGCCGGCCAGCGCCCGCAGGCCTGCGATGGCGCGAGCCCGGTCGGCTTCGAATGTGCTGGGCCGGGTGCCCCCCAACCGCGGGTCAACGCTCGGCGGGGTCCGCATGTCGTGGGGCCAGGGCAGGGCGGTGTAGAGGCCCAGCCACTTGCGGATCCGCCGAGGCGGGGCCGGTGGGCCCCCCGGGCGTCCGAGGACGCTCGCGGTCGCGTCCCCGAGGTGACACAACATCTCGTGAGCGGACAGTGTGCCCCAGCGGCGGGTGGTCCCGGGGGTGAGGCGTGCCAGCCGTTCAATCAGTCCCGCCAGGACGTCTGGCTCAGCCACGGTCTTCATGGGAAAGTCCACTCGACTGGGGTGCCTGACTGAAGCGCTTCGACCGCCTACTCCGTCAGCGCGTCATTGCTCGGGTGCCGCCGCATCAGTCCCAGCACCTGCTGCATCGCATCCACCGGCGTCATCGGCGCCAGCCTGCCGCGGAGCGTCTGGGAGACGGCCAGCAGCTTGGGCGTCAGCAGCAGCTCCTCGCGGCGGGTGCCGCTCATCTTGAGGTCAATCGCGGGGAAGATGCGCCGGTCGGCCAACTCGCGGCTCAGGGTGAGCTCGCTGTTGCCGGTGCCCTTGAACTCCTCGAAGATCACCTGGTCCATCTTGCTGCCGGTATCAATCAGCGCCGTGCCGATGATCGTGAGCGAGCCGCCGCCCCTCGATTCATCTATCCGTCGGGCGCTGCCGAGGAAGCGCTTGGGTTTTTCCAGGGCGCTCGAGTCGAGCCCGCCGGTCATGGTGCGGCCGGTGCCCCGCTCGATGGTGTTGTAGGCCCGCGCCAGCCGGGTGATCGAGTCGAGGATCAGCACGACGTCCTGCCCCTGTTCCACCCGCCGCCGGGCCCGTTCCAGCGTGAGTTCCGCGACCGCCACGTGCCGCTCGGCGGGAAAATCGAAGCTCGACGCGATCACCTCACCGTGGCCGACCATCTCCATCTCGGTGACTTCCTCGGGCCTCTCATCTACCAGCAGGATGAGCAGGAGGGCCTCGGGGTAGTTTCGCGAGACCCCCTCCGCCACCGACTGCAGCACCATGGTCTTGCCGGCCTTGGCTGGCGCCACGATCAGGGCGCGCTGCCCCTTGCCGAAGGGACAGAGCAGGTCAATGACGCGATTGGTGTAGTCGGGCTGGCCGTTGCGCTTCAGGCCGAAGTCGAGCTTGAGCGGGGCATCGGGGTGAACGGCGCCGAGGCTGTTGAAGTTGGGCCGCTGGCGCACCTCGGCGGGTGGGCGGCCGTTGACCAGGGTGACCGTCTCTAACGGCGGGGCCTTGCCCCGGCCGGGCGAGCGGCCGGTGGTGCCGCAGATCTCGTCTCCGGTGCGGAGACCGTACTGCGCCACCAGGCGTGGCGGGACGTAGAAATCCCCGTCTTCCGCGAGGTAGCTGAACTGGCGCCGGCGAATGAAACCTGCGCCGCGATCGCTGAGATCGAGGACGCCGAGGGGGAGGCTATCTGTCATGGATACCGGCAATATAGCCGGGAAGCCGAGAGTGTGCCGCCTGGGGCGAAGTTGCCCGGGCGGCGGGGGATATGGCACATTCACCGTCATGCCAGACCGGGATCTGCTGTTCTACGATGGCGCCTGCGGCCTCTGCCATCATACCGTGACATTCGTGCTGGCCCGTGACATCGATGGCAGCAGATTCCGCTTTGCCCCCCTGCAGGGCCCCACGTTCTCCGCGACCTTTGCGGAGGATCAGCGGGCCGGATTCCCCGACAGCATCGTCCTCAAGACCGCCGATGGCCGCACCCTGGTGCGTTCCGCCGCCGCGCTGGAAATCGGCGACCGGTTAGGCGGCGGCTGGCGGGCGCTGGCGCGGCTGGTGTCCCTCTTTCCGCGGTGGTTGCTGGACTGGGGATACGACGGCATCGCCCGGGTGCGGAAGCGGATCTTCGCCACGCCGGAGGGTGCCTGTCCCCTGCTTCCCCCGGAGCTCCGGGGGCGGTTCCTGCCGTGACGCGCCGGCGGCAACGCCCCTCAGCTGCTCAGCATCATCAGCTCCCCCTCGGCCGCCGTCAGTTCCCGGAATAGCTCCGTCAGTCGGCGCGTCAGCGGGCCCACGCGCCCGTCGCCGATCGTCCGGCCGTCAATCGTGGTCACCGCCGCCAGTTCCCCCATGGTGCCGGTGCAGAAGCATTCGTCCGCCCGGTACACCTCGGCCGGGGAGATATCGCGCACCCGGTAGGGCAGGCCGTGCTCCTCGCAGAGCTCCAGCACGGCCGCACGGGTGATCCCCTCGGGACAGGCGGTGGTATGACTGGTGTGGAGCCGCCCGTCGAGGACAAAGAAGAGGTGGGTGGCGTTGGTCTCCGCTACGAAGCCGCGGGTGTCGAGCATCAGGGCATCATCGGCGCCGGCGGCGTTGGCCTCGATCTTGGCCAGGATGGATTGCAGCAGGTTGCAGTGATGGATCTTGGGGTCGAGGCAGTCGGGCGGAAACCGGCGCACCGACGCGGTGGCCAGCGTGAGCCCGCTGGTGGCATAGACCGGCGGCTTGTGCTCCGCCAGGACAATCAGCGTGGGCCCCGCCTGGTTCAGTCGAGGGTCCATGCCCGAGGTGAGCTTTACCCCGCGGGTGAGCGTCAGCCGGATGTGCACGCCGTCGGTCATCTGGTTGGCGGCGAGGGTCTTCCGGATCTCGGCGGTGATGGCTTCGTGCGGCGGGATCTGCTGGAACGCGAGCGCCAGGGCCGAGTGGCGCAGCCGGTCGAGGTGCTGCTGCAGCCGGAAGATCCGGCCGTGATACAGCCGGAGGCCCTCCCACACCGCGTCCCCTCCCTGCACCGCGGAATCGAACGGGCTGATCCCCGCCTGGTCGCGGTGCACCAGGTGACCGTTGATGTTGACGATCAGGTCGCGGTTTTTCTCGTTGAACGTCTGCAGCATGGGAGCCTCTGGTAGGGTGCGCGGCGCCTCGATCAATCTGACGGGTCGGATCTGGCCCAGCCCGGGCGTTGCCTGACCAGGGCCGGTGCGAACGTGCTCTCCTGCTGGCTCGCCGGGTCGCGGAGCCCGCTCAGGCCACCAGCCGGTGGGCCCGGAGGGCCTCGTACAGCGGGAGGCACTCCTTGAGCAGCGGCGCCAGGTCGGGGCTGACCGTCCGGGGGCGTGGCGCATAGGGTTCGAATCCCGTGGACTTCTCCACCGCGTCGTACCAGTACTTGGCCCAGACACCGTCGGTGGATCTCCGGCCTGGCGGCCAGGACAGCATCCGCTCGTCAAAGGGGATGCGCAAGGCCCCGCAGAAGCGGCTCAGCAGGCCGCGCGGATCCGACAGCACATCCTCCGTATCCAGGACCGGGGGCGTCCGCCCGGTGACGCTCCGGATCATCTCGAACATCTCCACCTGCTGTGGCAATCCCGTGTCTGGCAGCGCCGGGACTCCCATCTTGGCGGCCAGCGAGGTAAGCATCTCCGCCGGATGCCGGATCAGGAAGGCATTGGTCAGCTGGAGGACCCACTCACCCCTGAGATGCGGCAGCCAGTGATGGGCCATGTGCTTCTGGTAGTAGATGGCCCGGTTCTCCGGGACCGGCCCGGTAAGCTGCCGGACCACGGCCTGCCAGTTGGTCTCGTGGTGGGAGATCACCTCCTCCACCCCGGGGTGGGTGACCGTGACCTGGGTCAGGTAGTGGGCGTACAGCGGCTCGTCCACGACCCAGGTGTCGGGCCGGTTCTCCCACGCCCGAAGCATGGCGGTCGAGATGTTCCTGGGCCCCGACCACATCGCGATGTAGGTCGGCGTTCCGGTCATGGCGTGGCCTTGCGGCGCCCGCCGGGCGACCGGGCCGCCGAACCGCGGGGCCGCCGAGTCGCCCTCCCACCTGTATCATTATTCATCGCTTGAGCCGCTCAGGCGCGGGGATTAGGTTGACGCCCTCTGGTTCAGCTGGTTTCACGCGAGGATCGTTCGACATGATGCGCACCGGCCTTCTCTGGCTCTCCGAGCGGCAGCAGGTGTTCAGTTTCATGCGGCGGAATCCGCTGGCGCGGAAATTCGCCAGCCGCTTCGTGGCGGGTGAGGAGGTCGGCAGCGCCATCCAGGCGGCCCTCGATCTCAACAAGCGCAGCATCACCGCCACCCTGGACCTCCTGGGCGAGAGCATCAACGACGCCGAGCACGCCGAGCAGGCACGCGAGACCTACATCCGGATGCTGGACCAGATCGCCGGGCAGGGCGCCGATTCCAACGTCTCGGTGAAGCTCACCCAGATGGGGCTGGACATCAGCGAGGATCTGTGCTTTGCCAATATGAAGGCGATTCTCGATAAGGCCAAGGCGCACGACAGCTTTGTCCGCCTGGACATGGAAAGCTCGGAGTACACCCAGCGCACCCTCGACTTCTTCTACCACCGGCTCTACCCAGTCTACGGCAACCACGTCGGGGTGGTGATTCAGTCATGCCTGCGCCGGTCGGAGGCCGACGTGGATCAGCTGATCGAGCGCAAGGCGCGGGTGCGGCTCTGCAAGGGCGCCTATCTCGAGCCTCCTTCGGTCGCCTTCCCGGACAAGGGGGACGTGGACCGGAATTACGTGACCCTGATGGAGCGGCTGATGGAGCGGGGCAACTACCCCGGCCTGGCCACACACGATGCCGCGATCATCGCGCGGGCCCGGGCCTTCGCCAAGGAACGCGGCATCGACCCGTCGCGGTACGAGTTCCAGATGCTGTATGGTGTCCGGCGGGACCTGCAGGACCAGCTCCGCCGGGGCGGGTACAACATGCGCGTCTACGTGCCCTTCGGCACCCAGTGGTATCCCTATCTCATGCGCCGTCTCGCCGAGCGCCCCGCCAACATCGCGTTCATCCTGGGGAACGTGGTCCGGGAAGCGGTCAGTCGTTGAGCACGGAAGATCTCACCCTCGGTGGCTACATGGCCCGGCACGACCGGGCCGCGGCATTCGGCGGGGGCGATGGCCAGCCGTACTCGGTGGGCATCTTTGTCGAGGACGAACCCGACGAGCGCGGCCGCTACGCGGCCTCACTGCTGTTTGTGCGCTGGTCGCCCGCCGGAGACCGTCCCATCGGCCACGCGGAGTCGCCGGCGCTGGCCTTCGGGCAGACGCCCGCGGAGGCCGAGCAGCGGCTCAAGGGGCTCTCCCTGTACGACGTGAAGGCGGCGCTCGACGACGCCATCGCCCGGAGCCCGGGCGAGTGGTGACCGGCACCGTCCTCGAGCGCGACGGCTCGGTGTATCGGGTACTCACCACCGACGGGACCGAAGTCCGCGCGGTGCTCCGCGGCAAGGTCAAGCGGGACACACCGAAGGTGGTCGTCGGCGACCGGGTATCGCTGGACGCCGAGGTGGAGGCGGGGCTCCTTGCCATCGCCGGGGTGCAGGAGCGGACCAGCCTGCTGGCCCGGCGGGTGCCCGAGGGGCGGGGCACCCGTCCGGTGGCCGCGAACATTGACCAGGTGCTGGTGGTGACGGCCACCCGCGACCCGGTGCCGATCCCGCAGCTGATCGATCGGCTGCTGGTCGTGGCCGAGGCCAACGAGATCCCGGCGGGCGTCATCCTCAACAAGGTGGACCTGGACCCGGGCACCGCGCTGGCGGAGGGCCTGCGCCAGGCCGGCTATCCGGTGTATCAGACCAGTGTGAAGAGCGGTGCGGGGCTCGCCGACCTCAAGCGGGCGCTCAAGGACAAGGAGAGCGTGGTGACGGGCCCGAGCGGAGCGGGGAAGTCCAGCCTGCTCAATGCGCTCGAGCCCGGGCTCAAACTCCGGACCGGCGAAATCAGCGCCCGCATCCGTCGGGGCACCAACACCACGGTCAGTGCGGTGATGGTCCCACTCAGGGACGGCGGCTTTCTGGTGGACACGCCCGGATTCAGCGAGGTGGGGCTCTGGGGGCTGGAGCCCCGGGAGCTGGCGCACTGCTTTCCGGAGTTCCGCGCCCGGGTGGACGAGTGCCGCTATCCCGATTGCTCCCACAGCCATGAGCCGGGGTGCGCGGTCCTCGGTGCGGTCGCCACGAAGTCGATCTCTGCCAGCCGGCACCAGTCCTACCTGATGCTCCTGGGAGAGCTGCAGAGCACGCCCAGGGAATGGGAGTAGCCGGGAGCGCTATTTCCCTTCCGCCGTCAGCCTCACGAGGGCGTCCTTCGCTTCGGTCACTCGTCCCTGGACGCTCGGATCCGCATTGTTCCACCAGCGCAGGAAATTGCTGTACCCCTCGATCGCGAGGTCGCGCTGTCCGGCCGCCTCTGCGGCTCGGCCAAGGCTGAAGGCCGCGATCGACTGGAGACCGAAGTCGTTGTCGAATCCGTAGCGCAGCAGGCGGAGGCCCTCGTCCCGCGTGGCCGGACGGGCGGCGAGCACCGCGCCGAGCTGCAGCCGAGCCCCGCCATTGAACATCATGCCGTTGCCCACCCGCTCCGACCCGTAGCGCAGATCGGCGATTGCGCCCGTCGTGTCACCCGTCTGAACTTTGCGGATGCCTCGCGCGCCAATCACGGCGCCGCGGAGGACCGGAGGCATGTTCGTGGTGTCTCGCACCAGGCTGTCGATGAGCCGGCCGGCGCGCTGGCCCTCCCCGCTGTTGAGCAGGATCAGCGCCTGAAAGACTGCCTGGAAAGGGTTGTTGATCGGCGCTCTCATGAACTGGGCCATGAACTCCGCTTCGTAGTCGGGGGGTCCATACCCGAGCACGTGCGGGATGAGCCGCATGCCCCCGGCTTGTTGGGGCGAGATCCGGTCCAGCGAGTCATTCATTTGTTCGGCGAGCTTGAACCGGCCGAGGGTAATCAGGATCAGGCTGCGACCAGCCTCGCCTTGGGTCCGCAGGTTCGAATCGGGAGCCGACCGCAACACGCCATCCACCATGCGAAGGTACGCGGCGAGAATAGTGTCGCCATTGGCCTTCGGCATTGCCGCGGCCGCCCCGAGGGTCGCGTAGGTGACTCCCATGTGTCTAGCCAGCTTCGCGCCGCCCGCGGAGTCGGGAACGATGCCACGCCAGACAATATCGCCGGCAAGCTGGTATGAGGCGGCTTCCTCCGGATCTGCCGAGGCTTTCATGACCGCGAGGTAGCGGCGGAAGTTGACCGAGTCCCGGGAGGCGATGGTGATCTCCAGCGGGTGAATCGCCGCCGGGGTAAGGGTGGAATCGAGCGCCAGCACCCGGTCAAACGGTTCCCGGAGCGCAGCCGGATCCAAGCCGGTCAGGTTCCTGGTGTGGTACTGCGACTCTCCCAGCAGATACCAGCCGTCGGCATCCTGAGGATGGAGCGCCACGTAGTGACGCATGCTGTCGGCGGCCGCGAGCCGGCCCTGGGAGAAGAGCTGATAGGCCACCACCAGGGAGCGCTCCCGGGCCGGGAGCCGGTCGGCAAAGCGGTCGGCCGCCGCGCTGGCGGCGGCGGCCCGCTGGGTGCCGTAGCCACCCTTCCAGCCGAGTGACATGGCCAGTCGGTAGTGGGCCAGGGCAAAGGTGGAGTCCTGCTCCACCGCGCGCCCGAAGGCGGCGGCGGCGGAATCCCACGCGGAGCGGCGGTAATACTGCTCGCCGGTGAGGTACTCGCGCATGGCCGCGAGCGAGCTGGTGGTGAGTCCGCTCACCCGGAGGGACGGCACCGGCTCCTTGGAACGCCAGATGTCGCGGACCAGCTCCAGGCTCAGCTGGTCCACCAGCTGCAGCACCGAGTCGGCGGACCCGTCCACTTGGGCCTGGGAAAGGCTCTTGCCATCGGCGCCGTAGAGATCGGCGGCGAGGCGCACCCGGGATCCCGTGGCCACGATGCTGCCGAGGACCACCGAGCCGGCCTTGAGGCCACGGGCCAGCGTCAGGGCGCCCTGGATGTCTGCCGGCTGTCCCTCCTGCTTCCAGCGGGCCAGAATGGCGCGCGGCTCCACTGCCCGGATCCCGCCGACGGCATTGAAGTTGGTGCTGAGCAGGTCCACCATCCCCTCGCCCAGCAGCTCGACACCGGGCCCGGAGGCGTTGAAGGGCAGGACCGCGATGGACTCCGCGCCCTTGACCACCACGCCGCCGCGGGGGACGAAGATGAACGCAAGGACCGCCACCAGCGCCACACCGACCGGAAGTCCGACGGCCAGGCGCTTGAGCCGGCGCCGCTCCGCGATGGCGCCGCTCCCACCGCCGGCGGCGTGCTCCAGCGCGGCGCCGAACTCCACCACGCTGGGGAAGCGGGCGGCCGGGTCGGCGGCGAGGGCCCGTGCCACCGGGGCGTCCGCCTCGGGAGGCGTGGCCCGGGTCACCTTGCTGAGCCGGGGCCGGGGTCCGGTGAGGCTCTGGGTGATCATGGCCTGCACCGTGGACCCGGCGAATGGCGCCTGGCCGGTCACCATCTCGTAGAAGACACAGGCCAGCGAGTACTGGTCGCTCCGGGCGTCCACCTCGCTGGCGGTGGCCTGCTCCGGGCTCATGTAGGCCGGAGTGCCGATGGCGAGGCCCAGCCCGGTCATCTGCGTGGTATTGGCGGCGGCGGCGTTGAGCGCCCGGGCGATGCCGAAATCGGCCACCACGGCATGGCCGCCCGACAGCAGGATGTTCTCCGGCTTGATGTCCCGGTGCACGACACCCTGCTCATGCGCATAGGCCAGCGCGCTGGCGATCTGCCGGGTGAGCGTGACCGCCTCCTGGAACGGGACCTTCCCTTCCCGTGTGAGCCGGTCGCGGAGCGACTCGCCGGCAATGAACGGCATGACGTAGTAGAGCACGCCGCCGGCATCCCCGGAGTCGTACAGCGGAACCACGTGCGGATGCTGCAGGCGGGCGGAGACCTCGATTTCCTGCAGGAAACGGCCGGCGCCAATGGTGGCGGCGAGTTCCGGGCGGAGCACCTTGATGGCCACCTGCCGGTGGTGCTTGAGGTCGGTGGCGCCGTAGACCGTCGCCATGCCGCCCTGTCCGATCCGGCGGTCCACGTCGTAGCGCGTCGAGAGCGCGGCGCGCAGCTGCCCGAGGGTCTCATCCATGGCCTAGCGGTCCTTCCGGGTCCAGCGGCCGGCGTCGCGCTGCTGGACCTTATCCATCATGCGGTCGAAGGCCTGCTGCAGGTCAATGCCCTCGCGGTTGGCCATGCAGATCAGCACGAACAGCACGTCGGCCATCTCCATGCCGAGGTCTCCCTCGGGCTCCTCCGTCTTCTTGGTCTTCTGGCCGAAGCGGTGGTTCACCTCGCGGGCCAGTTCGCCCACCTCCTCCGTCAGGCGGCAGACGTTGGTCAGCGGGTGGAAGTAGCCCTCTTCAAAGTGGCTGATCCAGTGGTCCACGCGGGACTGGCACTCGTGCAATGACATGGGAGCTTTCTGGTCGAATCCGCTGAGGCAGGAACGCGGCCGGTGGTTGCGCTCAGGCCAGCGCCGCGATGAGGGCTTTCATGAAATGCCCGAGGTCCGCCGGGGTGCGGGAGCTGATCAGGTTGCCGTCCACCACCACCGGGGCGTCCTCCCACTGCAGGCCGGCATTGACCAGGTCGTCCCGGATGGCGGTGACACTGGTGCCCCGCCTTCCCTTCAGGATACCAGCGGAGATCGGCACCCAGCCGGCATGACAAATGAACGCCACCGGCTTGCCGGCCGCAAAGATGTCGCGGGTGAGCGTCAGCACCTTGGCATGGCGTCGCAGGATGTCGGGGGCGTAGCCGCCCGGGATCACCAGGGCGTCGAAGCTGGTCGCCTGGAGGTCGTTGACGTGCGCGTCAACGGTCACGGGGTAGCTCCCCCGTTTGCCGAGGTAGGTCGCCTCTCCCACCCCGGCGACGATCGTGGTCACGCCCTCCTCCTCCAGCCGGATCTTGGGATACCACAGCTCCAGCTCCTCGTAGTAGCTGGCCGCGAAGATCAGGACCTTCTTGCCGGCAAGCGCCATGGGATACGTCCGGTTATGGGTGACGGTCTCAGTGACCCGCGCGGCCTTCCTGGAACCACCGCGCGATCCTCCGCACCATCCACCGCGGCCCCAGCCGGACGGAGAAGACCAGCAGCTTGTTGGCGAGACCCGGCACCACCAGCACCTGGCCGCGCATCATGCCGCGGTAACCAGCCAGGGCCACCGGCTCCACCGCCATGACGTTGGGCGAGGAGAAGAGATTCGACCCCCGCATGCCCGCCCGCTCCATGAAGCCGGTGCGGGTGGGCCCCGGACACAAGGCTGTGACGGTGATGCCCGTGCCCCTGAGTTCGTTGCTGATCGCCTCGGAGAACGAGACCACGAACGCCTTGGTGGCGTAGTACACCGCCATCAGCGGGCCGGGCACGAACCCCGCCGAGGAAGCCACGTTCAGAATCCTCCCCCGGTGGCGGCTGACCATCCCCGGCAGCGCCAGCCGGGTCAGCACCGTGAGCGCGGTGATGTTGACCTGGATCATGTCCAGCTGGCGATCCAGATCCGCCCGCCCGAAGAGGCCCCAGTCTCCGAACCCGGCGTTGTTGATCAGGACGTCCACACCCATGCCCCGGGACGCGATCTCCTGCATGATGGCCTGGGGTGCCTCGCTGTCGGTGAGGTCCGCCGCGATCACCTCGGCGCGGATCTGGTACATGCCGGAGAGGTACTTCGCCACCTCCTCCAGCTTGGGCTGGTTGCGCGCCACGAGAATCAGGTCGTGGCCGCCCTTGGCGCATAGCCGGGCCAGCTCAAGCCCGATGCCCCCGGACGCACCGGTGATCAACGCCGCGGGACGGCTGGCCGGGGCGCTCACGGAATCCGCCCGGCGGCCCGGAGCAGGGCGACGACCTGGTCGGTCGGCAGGGCGTAGACCCGGTATCCGTCGGCCCCGGTCATCGTCTCGGCGGCCACCATGGCGTTGACGATCGCCTCCTCGGTGGCGTCAATCGTGGCCTCGAAGAGTCCGTTGATCCGGTCGTTGGGCCACATCTGGAGCGTGACCAGGCTGTCGCCGCTGGCGGCGCCGGAGTTCGCGGTGGAAAAGGCGAGGAAAATGTCCCCCGAAGAATCTCCCCCGATCCCGCCCATCCGGCCGATGCCGAGTCCCACCCGCTTGGCCAGCCGCTTGAGCTGGTGCGGGAGCAGCGGGGCGTCGGTGGCCACGATCGCGATGATCGACCCCAGTTCGGGCCGCTCCCCCGCCGCCGCGCCGCTGGCGGGGGCGTCGCAGCGAGGCAGGTCCTTCTTCCAGTCGGACGGCGGCGTGGCCAGGGCGATGCACTGCTCGGCGCCCGTGAGCCGCGGCCCGACCGGGACGCCCGCGATGCTCAACCGCCGTCGGCCGCCGTAGTTGCACTGGACCAGCACGCCCACGGTGAAGCCCCCCGCTTCGTCCGCAAGCGTCCGCGACGCCGTCCCGATGCCTCCCTTGAACGAGTGGCAGACCATCCCGGTGCCGCCGCCCACGCTGCCCTCCGTGACCGGCCCGCCGCGGGCCCCGTTCAGCGCCTGAAAGGCGTGCTCCTTGGTGACGTGCAGTCCGTTGATGTCGTTGAGCCCGCCGTCCCAGGTCTCGGCGGTCACCGGCAGCGCCCAGAGGAACTCGTCGTACTTCTTGGCGATGGCCCATTCGATCACCGCGTCGTGCACGACACCCACGCTCAGGGTATTGGTGATCGTCACCGGGCCCCAGAGGAACCCCGACTCCTCCACCCAGGTGGTCCCGGTCATTTCACCGTTGCCGTTGAGCGTCCACCAGGCCGCCATGACCGGCTCGCTGGAGCGATTGCCTCGCGGGAAGATCGCGGTGACCCCGGTGCGGACCGGACCCCGCCCGACCACCAGCCGTCCGTCGCCCCGGATGATCGTGGTGTGGCCCACGGTCACGCCGGCCACGTCGGTGATCGCGTTGAGGGCTCCCGGCGATCCGGAGAACGGGATGCCGAGCTCCCGGGCTCGGGGCCTGGTCTGGGCCGTGAGCAGAGTGGTACCGGCGAGCAGCAGGGGGAGGAGCAGGCGCATGGTGGCAGGCGGTGAAGGGATGCAGTAAGCTACACTCTCCTCCGGCGACGGGCGACCGGCACCGGCGCCATTTGGCGGCAGACTCCTCCACGGCAGACCCCGACTCCGCATGCGCTCCCGCGACCAGATCCTCGACAACCTCGACGCGGCCTACCGCGAGCAGTACGACCTCGCCAAGGCAGAGAACCAGCCCCGCCGTATGGAGGAGCTGGACGCCGGCTATCAGCGCGACCAGCTCATGCTGGAGGTGCTGCTGGACCTCCGCGACCTGCTGACGCAGCGGGTGCCCCGGTGAGCCGAATCGCCCGCCCCGGCCACGCCCTGCGGTCCGATTCCAGCTGCCCGACTCCGCCACCCCGGATCATGAGCGCCGCCCAGCGCATCAGCCGCCTCACGCTTCGGCTGCACGTGCTCGTCGTCTTCGCGGGTTGCGGTTCGCCGCCCCCTGCCGACTTGGTCGTCTACGGTAAGACCTGGACCGGCGACTCCGCCCATCCGCTCGCCCAGGCGGTGGCCACCCGCGGCGACACGGTAATCGCCGTCGGGGACAGCGCCGAGATTGCCCGGCTCGTGGGCAAGGAGACCGAGGTGCTCCACGCCGGCGCCGGACTGGTGGCGCCTGGGTTCATGGACGCCCACGTGCACTTCCTCGACGCCGGGTTCCAGCTGACCAGCGTGGACCTCCGCGACGCCGAAGGTCCGGAGGAGCTGATCCGCCGGCTGCAGGCCTTCGCCCTGGAGCGGCCGCCGGGCGAGTGGATCATCGGCGGCGATTGGGACCACGAGCGCTGGGCCGGTGCGCCGTTGCCCACCCGGGCGTGGATCGACTCGGTGACGCCGCGGAATCCGGTGTTCATCTCCCGGCTCGATGGCCATATGGCCCTGGCCAACACACTGGCGCTCCGGGCGGCGGGGATCACCCGCGCCACTCGGGACATCGCGGGCGGGATCATCGTGCGAGATCCGCGCACCGGCGAACCCACCGGGATTCTCAAGGACCGGGCCCAGGACCCGGTCTACGACGCGATGCCGGCCCGCAGCGAGGCCCAGGTGGATGCGGCGCTCCGGCGCGCCAGCGAGTTCGCGCACTCCCGCGGCGTCACCGCAGTCGGATCGGTCAGCGTGGACTGGGCCCAGGTGGCCGGCCTGCTCCGCGCCCGCGAGCGGGGGGAGCTGGCCATCCGGGTGGCGCTGTACCCGTCGCTGAGCGCCTGGCGCCGGGTCGCGGACAGCCTGCAGGCCCGCGGTCCCGGAGATGACTGGTTCCGGCTCGCCGGGGTGAAGGGCTTCGTGGATGGGTCGCTGGGCTCCACCACGGCGCTGTTCTTCGAGCCTTACAGCGACGATCCCACCAGCAGCGGCCTGCTGGTCACGCCGGAGGATTCGCTCAGGAGCCGGATCGGCGGCGCCGATTCCGCCGGCCTGCAGATCGCGGTGCACGCCATCGGTGAGCGGGCCAACGCCCTCGTTCTCGACATCATCGACAGCGTCGCCAGGGCCCACGGCCCCCGGGACCGGCGCTTTCGCATCGAGCATGCCCAGCATCTGCGGCAACAGGATGTGCGCCGCATGGCCGAGCTGGGTGTCGTGGCGTCGATGCAGCCCGCCCAC
This sequence comes from uncultured Gemmatimonadaceae bacterium, assembly GCA_964449145.1. Lineage (GTDB taxonomy): Bacteria > Gemmatimonadota > Gemmatimonadetes > Gemmatimonadales > GWC2-71-9 > JADJOM01. The sequence goes on from CAYUYF010000005.1 coordinate 98,873, forward strand.
ATCATTGACGACGGCAACTGGGCCGGCAAGCGGCTCGGCCCCAGGGTCAGCGACAGCTACCTGTTCCGCTCGCTCCGCGATGCCGGTGTGGTGCTCGCCTTCGGCTCCGACTGGACCGTCGCGCCGCTGGACCCGCTGCTCGGCATCTACGCTGCCGTGACCCGCCGCAGCGCCGACGGGAAGCACCCCGGTGGCTGGATTCCGGAGCAGAAGATCTCGGTCGAGGAGGCGCTCCGCGCCTACACCGCCGGGAATGCCTACAGCGTCTTCGCCGAGGCCTCCCGGGGGAAGCTCGTGCCCGGCTACCGGGCCGACCTGGTCGTGGTGGACCGGGACCTCTTCTCGGTGCCGCCGGAGACGCTGGATCAGGCCCAGGTCGGCGCCACCGTCGTCGCGGGCCGGGTGGTCTTCCGGGCGGAGTAGGCCGCCCGGGCTTCCCGGCGGGCGGCGGCGGGTGGCACCTCATCCAGGGCTGTCAGGCGCCCTCTGGCGCGTCCCGGATCCGCGCCCCATCTTCAGGATGCCCCCGCATCCTGTGACTTCCTGCATGCTCCGGATCCGTGAGGTCCTGGTGGTCGCCCTTCTGCTGACCGTCGCCGCTGGCGCGTCGGCTCAGCGGGTGCGGCTGTCCGTCCCCATGGACGAGCTGGTCCGTCGTGCCGCCCAGGATTCCAACGACGCCCCCACCCAGTACGACGTGGCCCTGGGCTACTGGCTGGACCGCAAGTTCGACCTCGCCGAGCAGCACCTGCGGCAGGCCATCGCGATCGAACCCAAAACCGCCGCCGCCTACCTCGCGCTCTCCTACCTGCCGTACGCACGGCGCACCAAGCTCTGGGACGAGGAGGATGACGGCAAGGTGCCGGCCGAGTGGGTGGCGCCCCTGGAGGAAGCGTGGGCCTTTCGGCGCCGCGCTTTCCTGATCGACCCGATGGTGGATCTCAAGCCCGTGGCGCTGATGATTCCACCGGCCAGCACCCTGGGGCTAACGAAGCGACAGCAGGGGTTCTACACCTACCTGATGAACGGCTACGGCAGCTTCTGGGTGGGAGACTACGTCAAGGCGTACGGCTTCTTCCAGGAGATCATGAAGGGTGTGCCGGACGCCGACCGCAAGGAGTACGCCTCCTGGTTTCTCTGGTACGAGGCCCTGGCGGCGGCTCATGCCAATGATCATCCCCGGGCGGTGAGCAACCTGCGGTTGCTGCTGGAGCGCGCCACCGCCGCCGAACAGCGCAGCGGCGGCGCTACCCTGGTCTTCTCCCAGGCCAACCACTACCGCTATACCCTGGCGTGCGTGCTCGACATGGGTGGCCAGACCAAGGAGGCCGTCGATCTGCTGCAGGAGGTCCTGACCAACGACCTGGGGCTCTACGCCGCCCATGTCCGGCTGGCAGAGATCTACGAGCGCCAGCATCGGACCAACGCCTCCCTGGCCGAACGGCGCCGGGCCGTGGCCACCAATCCCGAAGATCCCTCGCTGGTCGCGGACCTCGGAGAAGCCCTGGCCCGGGCCGGGGAGGTGGACGATGCCCTCGCCACCCTGCGGCGGGCGGTAGCGGCCAATCCCCGCAGCCACCGGGCCTGGTACCTGCTGGGGGCCCTCGCCGAGCAGCGTGGCGCCAGGGAGGAGGCGCGCACCGCATACGCGAGGTTTCTGGAGCTGGCGCCGAGCCGGTGGGACAGCCAGCGGACCGAAGTGCAACAGAAGCTCACTCAGCTGAACTAGGGGGTCGTATGCGGATTCGCTCCCGGGGGCTGCCGGTCCTGCTTGCGCTGTCGATCCTGTGGCTGCCGACCGCGGCGCCGCTGGATGCACAACGCCTCAAACTCTCTGCCAGCATCAGCGATCTGGAGGCCATGGTCCAGCGCGACTCCACCGATCCGGGCGCTCATTACCTCATGGCCCTGGGCTACTGGAGCGAGAAGCGCTACGACGACGCCGAGCGTTTCCTCAGGCAGGCGCTGGCCATTGACAGCCGCCATGCGCAGGCCCGCCTGGCCCTCGCCTACCTGCCGTTCGCCCGTCGTCCCCGGCTGTGGGACGAGATCTATGACGACCGGGTCCCCCAGGACCAGGTCGCGGCGCTGGAACAGTCTGATCGGGAGTACCGCCACGCCTTCCTGATTGACCCGCTGGTGGACCTCCGGATCCTGGCGGCGGTGACGCCGCCCAAGCCGGACTTCATCGATGTCAAGAGCTACATGGGAGAGGCCTGGGCGCTGTTCTTCCAGGGGTTCGCCGACTGCCAGGAGGGCCGCTACGCCGACTGTCACGGTCGCTTCGAGGCGCTCATCCGCGCCATCGATGGCGACCGCTACGCCCAGCGCATCCCCAACTCGGTCCTCTGGTACAAGGGCCTGGCGGCGGCGCACATCGGGAAATACGAGGTCGCCACCGAGCACTTCCGGCTCCTGATGAAGCGCAACGTGGACTTTGAGAAGGACCTGGAAAACAAGGGTGAACTCACCCGGGTGCCCCTCAGGACCAACGAGTATCGCTACACCCTCGCCACGATTCTCCATGCCGCCGGGAAGACCACCGACGCGATCGTCCTGTACCAGGAGGTTCTCAGCAACGACATCGGCGCCTACATGGCCTATGTGCGCCTGGCCAATATCTTCGAGGCCCAGAAAGACTACGAGCGGGCCGCCACCGAGCGGTTGCGGGCGGTCAACGCCAACCCCGACGACGCGAGCCTGCTGCTGGATCTCGGCGTGACCCTGGGCAAGGCCGGAGACTTCGCCCAGGCGGAAGCCCGCCTGCAGCAGGCGCTGGAGCTCAATCCCCGTGATGTGCGCCCGCTGTTCTGGCTCGGGATTGCCGCGCAGCAGCTGGGCAAGTCCGCCGAGGCCCGCCAGGCCTTCTCCCGCTACGTGACGCTCGCGCCCAGCCGGTACGAGCGGCAGATCGCGATGGCCCGGGAGCGCCTGACCCAGCTGGCCGGCCAATGAACGTCCGCCGTGCCGGGCTCCTGCTCCTCCTCCTCTTGACGAGTGCCGGAGTCCGGCCGGCGTGCGCGCAGGGCGCCTCCTACGAACAGCTGCAGACCTTCTCCAGCCTGATCAACCAGATCCGCCTCAGCTACGTGGACTCGGTGACCTACGCCGAGCTGGTGCACGCTGCGATTGACGGTGTGCTGGGCTCGCTGGATCCGCATAGCCGCTTCATGCGCCGCGCCGACGGAGCCCGGGAGCTGGCCTATGAGAGCGGCGCGCTGGGCGGATCGGGGATCAGCTTCGAGGAGGTGGACGGGCGCCTGACCGTACTGACGGTGTATCCGGGCAGCCCGGGGGCGCGCAGCGGCATCGCCGCGGGAGACCGGTTGCTCAGCATCAACGACACCGCCACGGTCGGTCTGACCGCTTCAGACGCCACCCAGCGACTCTTCGGGGAGAAGGGCCGCAAGGTCCGCCTGGTGTTCGAACGCGGTCCGCAGCTCGGACCGGACACCCTGCGGGTCAACGTCAAGCTGGATCTGCTCAAGCCGGTCGCCGTGGCGGTCGCCCGCCTGGCCGACCCGACCACCGGCTACGTGCGGGTGGTGGAGTTCCTGCCGAAGGCTGCGGAAGAAGTGGAGCGGGCCATCAAGGATCTCCGCGGCAAGGGGGCCAAGCGGTACATCCTCGACCTGCGGGGGAATCCCGGCGGAGCAGTCAGCGCCGCGGTGGACATGGCCGGGCTCTTCCTGCCCAAACGGGCGGTGGTGTTCAAGATCGAAGGGCGGCGCCAGAGCACCAGTTCGGTGATCTACACCGAGGGCGACGGCCCCTTCCGCGACCTGCCGCTCCTGGTCCTGGTGGATGGCGGCAGCGCCAGCGCCTCGGAGGCGGTCGCCGGCTCGCTCCAGGATCACGACCGGGCGCTGGTGCTCGGCCGGCGCACCTTCGGCAAGGCGCTGATGCAGCGCCTGTTCATGCTGCCGCCCCAGCAGGACATGGTCTACCTCACCGTGGGGCGTATCGCCACGCCCAGCGGGCGGGTGATCCAGCGCGCCTACCGGGGTCTCAAGGCTGGTCAGTACTACAGCTTTGCCGGCGTGAGCGGAGCCGAGCAGGACACCCTCGGCACCTACCGGACCGACCGGGGGCGGATGGTGCGCGGCGGGGGCGGGATCGTCCCCGATGTGGAACTCCCGCGCTCCGCGGTGCTGCCGGCCTGGTTCAGCGTCGCGGCGGACAGCGGCTGGGTCGAGGCCGTCGCCGACAGCGTGGCCGCCATGCTTCCTAAGGATGCCGCCGGCCTGAACGCCTGGACCCGCGCCACGGACGACTGGCGCACCCGGCTGGTGGCGCCTTTCGTCGCCCGGGCGCAGGCGCGGCTGCCGGTCAGGGACCCGCCCGACGAGGCCGTCCTCGCCCGGCTGGGCCGCATCCTGGGCCATCGCGCCACCGAGGTGCGCTGGGGCCCCGATGCCGCCGACGAGTTCCTCGTGCGCAACGACCCCGACGTGCTCGCCGCCATGGGCCTGTGGGACCGCCTCGCGGAGGTCCCGGGGGCGCCCCGATGATCGCCCCCGGTCGCATGGCAGAGCAGATCACCGAAGCCCGGCAGGCGCTCCGCCAGCCGGAATAGCCCGCCGTCGCTCCCGGCCGACCGTCAAGAGATGGTGAGCAATCCTGCCTCTACCGCCACCCTGCTGCGGTTGCGACATTACCAGTATGGCTACCCGCACCCGCAGCACCCCGAAGACGGCCCGAACGCTTTCCAAGGCCGACCTGCTGGACCTCTACCGCCTCATCGTGCTCTCCCGCCGCATCGACGACCGGGAGATCCAGCTCAAACGCCAGAACAAGATCTTCTTCCAGATCTCGGGCGCTGGGCACGAGGCGGTGCTGGCGGCGGCCTCCAAGGTGTTCCGGCCCGCCTACGACTGGTTCTACACCTACTACCGCGACCGCGCCCTCTGCCTGGGCCTGGGTATGACAGCCACCGAGATGCTGTTCTCGGCGGTCGCAGCGGCGGACGATCCCAATTCCGGTGGCCGGCAGATGCCGTCCCACTTCGGGCACAAGGACCTGAACATCGTCAGCGCCTCCAGCCCCACCGGCACCCAGTTTCTGCAGGCGGTGGGTTGCGCGGAGGCGTGGCTCAGGTACTCGAAGGTGCAGGGCATGGCCGACAGTGTGACCGGTCCGCACGGCGACGAGGTCGTGTTCGTCTCCTCGGGCGACGGCACTACCAGCGAGGGCGAGTTCTGGGAATCCATCAGCAGCGCCACCAACCTCAAGCTGCCGGTGGTCTACCTCATCGAGGACAATGGCTACGCCATCTCGGTGCCGGTGGAGGTGAACACGCCCGGCGGGTCCATTTCCAAGCTGGTCAGTTCCTTCCCGGGGCTCCTGGTGGAAGAGGTGGACGGCTGTGATCCGGTGGCGTCCTTCGAGGCGCTGCAGCGGGCGGTGGACTACTGCCGGGCGCGAAAGGGGCCGGCGCTGGTGCATGCCCACGTGATCCGTCCGTACAGCCATTCTCTCTCGGACGACGAAGTGCTCTACCGGCCGACGGCGGAGCGGGAGGCCGATGCGGGCCGGGACCCGGTGACCCGGTTCCCCAAGTGGCTGCTGGAGCAGGGTCTTGCCACCCAGGCCGAACTGGATGCGATCCGGCTCCAGGTGGAGGAGGAGGTGCAGCTGGCCACCGACACCGCGCTGGCCGCCCCGCAACCCGGTCCGGAGACCATCTACGACTACGTCTATTCGCCCGACGTGGACCCGACCTCGGAACAGTTCGACACCGAGGACGATCCGCGCTTCAGCGGTGACCCGACCACCATGGTGGACCTGCTCAACGCCTGCATGAAGGACGAGATGGCGCGCGATCCCCGCATCGTGGTCTTCGGGGAGGACGTTGCCGACGCGAGCCGGGAGGAGCACCTCGAGAAGGTCAAGGGCAAGGGCGGAGTGTTCAAGGTGACCTGGGGGCTGCAGCGCGCCTTCGGCGGGGACCGGGTCTACAACTCGCCGCTGGCCGAGGCCAATATCGTCGGCCGCGCCATCGGGCTGGCCACCCGCGGCATCAAGCCGGTGGTGGAGATCCAGTTCTTCGACTACATCTGGCCCGCGTACATGCAGCTCCGCAACGAGCTGGCGCTGATGCGGTGGCGGAGCAACAACACCTTCAGCTCGCCGGTCGTGGTGCGCGTCACCTACGGCGGCTACCTCAAGGGCGGCGCGGTCTATCACTCGCAGACCGGAGCCGCGATCTTCACCGGGGTGCCGGGCCTCCGGGTGGTGTGCCCGGCCACTGCGCTCGACGCCAGCGGCCTGCTCCGTACCGCCATCCGGTGCGAGGACCCGGTGCTCTTCCTGGAGCACAAGCACCTCTATCGCCAGACCTACAACAAGGCGCCCAATCCCGGCCCCAACTTCATGATCCCCTTCGGCAAGGCCAAGGTGGTCCGGGAAGGGGCCGACCTGACGGTGGTGACGTACGGGGCGGTGGTGCAGCGGGCGCTGGTGGCCGCCAAGGAGGCCGAAGAGGCCACCGGGCTGTCGGTGGAAGTGATTGACCTCCGCTCCCTCAACCCGGTGGACTGGGAGACCATCTTCGAGTCCGTCCGCAAGACCAGCCGGGTGATCGTCGCCTACGAGGACAGCCTCTCGTGGGGCTACGGCGCGGAGATCTCCGCCCGCATCGCCGACGAAGCCTTCGAGTGGCTGGATGCGCCGGTCCGGCGGGTCGCGGCCACGGACACCTTCGTGGCCTACGCCCCCGAGCTTGAGGACGTCATCCTGCCCCAGGTCGGATCCCTCAAGGCGGCGATGCTGGAGCTGGGCGGGTACTAGCCGCCTAACCCTGCCCCTCCATCTCCCTCCCCAGCCGGCCGTAGGTGAATCCCGCGATGATGTCGTACCCCACATGCCAGGCCATGGCCAGGTAGAGTGAACCCGAGTACAGCGTGAGGCCCTGGGCGGCCAGCGCGAACATCGCCGTGATCCCCACGGCTTTCCAGCCCTGCACAATGTGGCTCGCGCCGAAGACCGCCGCCGCGGCGAGCGCGGCGAGGAGCGGGTCTCCCGCCAGGCGGAGGAGGAGGGTGTACAGCACGCCCCGGTAGCTGAGCTCCTCCCCGATCCCCGCCGCGACGGAGATTCCCACCCACAGCCGGCGCTCGGTCGCGTCGCTCGGCATGGAGAGCTGCACCCTTGGCTCCCGCCGTTCCACGGCGTCGCGCCACAGCGGTCGCATGGCCACCACCGACCCGGTCAGGAACACGCCGCCCAGCACGGTCTCCATCAGCGAGGGGATGGTCGCAGGAAAGAGCGGGATCCATTCAAAGTGGGCGACGATCAGCGAAGTCGTGGCAAAGATCGCCTGCTGCACGATCACCGAAACGAAGAAGGCCTTCCGGGGCGGGAATCCCTGCGCCGCCAGACGCCGTCCGCTCCGGGCCGCCACCCACGGGAGGAACAGGCAGAAAAAGGCGAGATGATACCACCCCCAGCCGCCGATGGTCATCGCTGCTCCTGAGGGGTATGGACGGGAAAACGGGGAACGACTGCCCGTTCCCCGTGCGTGGATTCGCGGCGGTCGGTCAAGCTCCGGCTATTCCCGTCCGAGGACCTCGCGGATTTCGGCGGCCGCCACAATGGCGTTGTCCACATCGCGCGAGAGCGCGCGGGCCTGCTGGGTGGCCATGGTGAGGTCGCCCAGCGCCGATGAGGCGTCGGCGGAGCGCAGCCGGAGCAGGTCGAAGCGCACGTTCTGCATGGCCAGGATGCAGCTCTCCAGCTGGCTGGCGATCTGCTCCCGGCGGTCCCGCAGGTCGCCGATGGTCTTCCGCTGCCGCTGCAGCAGGACCAGCCGCCGGCCCCGCTCCTCGTCATCGGGCTCCCGCTCCAGCGCCCCGATGCGCTGGTCGATCCGCTCGATGCTGTGCAGGTCGAGGTTGGCGTCCATCGAATGGAGCGTCTTGGCCAGGTCCGAGGCGCGCTGGTACAGTCCATCCACCGTTCCCGGGACGTCCTCCGGGAGCATGTTCCGCTCGGCCGGGCTCATGCGCTCCAGCAGCTTGAGGATCGCGGCCCGGTCGGTATGCGCCTGTATGATCTGCGGCAGCAACGGGCCGTACTCGTCCACCTTCGGCGCCGGCAGGGCCCGGGAGGACCGGCCGCCCTTCCCGCCGGGCACTGGCAGCGCATCGGGGGCGGGTGGCCGGTTGACCACGTCCCGCCAGGTATACCCCGCCTGCCACAGGCGCGAGTAGCTGTTGGCCATCCCGAACCCCATGAAGAAGGTCGGGAACAGGAACCACGGTTCGGTGATGCCCGTGGCGATGTTGATCATCAGGCAGCCGGCGGATACGGCCGCCCATCGCGCAAACTGGGCCCGGGTCTTCTGGACGATCATCGGCTCGCCGGTATCCGGCACCGGGAGCGGGGTGTCGCTGTCCTTCTTCTTCTCCATCCGCCGGCTGGCGCGATCCATGTGCCGGTCCAGCCGGTTCCGCCAATCCTCCTGCCGGGGGCCCGACGAGCGGCGGCCCAGCGGTGGTGACACGGGCACCGGCAGCCCCGCGCTGGAGCGCCGGGGGGATTCGCTCCCTCCGCCGGCGGCCTGTCCACGCCGGGTCTGCCCGGTGGGCCGGTAGCCAGAGACGACGCGGGACTCGAGCGCTCGCCGCAGCGCGTCGGCGGAGGGCCAGCGGTTCTCGGGATCCTTCTCCAGGCAGCGCATCACCGCCAGGGCCAGGTCCTCGGGACAGTCCGGCCGTTTCACCGCGATGGACGGCGGCATGTCGGTGATCTGCTTCATCAGGATGCCGGCGACCGACGGGGCCGTGAACGGCAGCTCGCCCGTCAGCATCTGGTAGGTCACGATCCCCAGCGAGTACAGATCGCTCCGGCCGTCGATATCCTTCTCTCCCGCGGCCTGCTCCGGGCTCATGTACTGCGGCGTGCCGATCGCCACGCCCGCGCTGGTCAGGGTCCCGCCCGACCCGCCCGACATCGCCTTGGCAATGCCGAAGTCGGTGACCATGACCCGCCCCCGCGTGCCGTCGAGGAGGATGTTGTCGGGCTTGATGTCGCGATGGATGACCGAGAGGGCGTGCGCGGCCGAGAGTGCGTCCGCGGTCTCTTTCATGATCCGCCGGGCCTCTTCCACCGGCAGCTTGCCCCGCCGCTTGAGCCGCCCGCCGACGGATTCTCCGTCCACATACCCCATGACGAAGTAGACCAGCCCGTTGCCTTCACCGACCGTATAGATCGGGACGATGTGCGGGTGCGACAGCCGGGCGGCGGTCTGCGCCTCCCTGGCAAACCGGGCCCGGATTTCCTGCTGGAAAGCGAGCTCCGGCGGCAGCACCTTGATGGCCACCCGGCGCTTGAGCATCTCGTCCCGGGCACGGTAGACCACGCCCATGCCACCACGCCCGATCTCGCCCTCGATTGTGAAGGCGGTGCCGAGTGCGTCGCTGAGCCGCGGAGCCAGAGCGGAAGTGGGGTCGGTCATCTCGTATGGGGAAGAGCACCATAGATTTAGCAGCGGAGGACTGGGGGGACAAGGTTCAGGATTGTATTCGCGGCTACCGGGCCCGCCCCGGTGCGACAGATCGGCAGGGTATTCCGCCAGCGCGCCGGGGTGGCAGGGCCATCCCGTTCCACCTCGTCACATAGACGGGGTCGGGGGCCAGGTTGGGGGTTACCTTTCCCCCCACGTGGGGTGGCGATGCCGTGGCACCAGCCCTGCACCTGTAGTCCCGGTTCGTTGTCCTTGCTGCCATAACGCCAGAAGTCTGGAGTGACCATACATGTCCGAACCCAGCGATCGGCTGGTCCTGCCCGTCCTCCCGCTCCGAGAGGTCGTTCTGTTCCCGGGGATTACCGCCCCCATCGGCGCAGGGCGCCCCGGGACCCTGCGGGCCATCGAAGCGGCCCTGGCCACGCCGGACCGCCTGATCTTCGCGGTGTCCCAGCGGGCCAATACCGAGTCGGTGGAGGCCGAAGGCCTCTACACGATCGGGACCGTGGCCCGGATCGGCCAGATGCAGCGCGGTCTGGCCGGGATGCAGCTCCTGCTCCACGGCGAGTACCGCGGCATCGCCATGCATGTCACCGAGCGTAACGGTCACCTCGAGTGCATCGTCCGGCAGGCGGAGGAGATGCAGCCGCTGAACGAGGAAGATGCGGCCTTTGTGGCCCTGTACCGGGAGGCCCGCTCCCGGGCCGCGGAGCTGGGACAGAAGTCCGGGCTTCCGGAGGAGGTGGTCCAGCAGGTGCTGGCCGGGGTTCACGAGCCGGGCCGTTTCGCCGACCTGGTCGCCGGATATCTCGACATCAATCCGCCGCAGCGCCAGGCGCTGCTGGAGACGCTTTCCGTGGAGGAGCGGCTTCGCCGGGTGCTGGTGCACGTGCAGCGGCAGATCTCGGTGCTGGATGCCCAGGAGGACATCAAGTCGCAGGTCCAGGAGGAGCTGGGCGAGCGCCAGCGGGAGATGTTCCTGCGCGAGCAGCTCAAGCAGATCCGCCGGGAGCTGGGCGAGGACGACGAGCGGGGCGACCTCGAGGAACTGCGGGACAAGCTGGAGGCCCTCGACCTGCCACCAGAGGCCCGCAAGGAGGCCGATCGCGAGCTGACCCGCCTGGAGCGGATCAGCCGCGAGTCCATGGAAGGGCAGGTCATCCGCACCTTCCTCGACAACCTCTCCGAGCTGCCCTGGAACGCCCGCAGCGAGGAGTCGCTGGACCTGCCCACCGCCCAGACCATCCTCGACGAGGATCACTACGCCCTGGGCGACGTCAAGGACCGGGTGCTGGAGTTCCTGGCCGTCCGGCAGCTCAGGGCAGAAACGGAGAGGCAGGCGGCCGAGGCCGAGGGCACGGTGGCAGACGCCACCACCCCCGCCGCCGGCACCCCCGCGGTGGACCCCGCCGCCGAGTCGAGTGCGACCCCGGAACCGACGCCAGCGGCGGAGTCCGCGAAGCGGACCGGGGAAAAGGAAGCCAAAGGGCCGATCCTGCTTTTCGTGGGGCCGCCCGGGGTAGGCAAGACCTCCGTCGCCCGGTCGATCGCCCGGGCCATGGGGCGGAAGTACGTTCGGATCTCCCTCGGCGGCGCTCGCGACGAGGCCGATATCCGCGGCCATCGGCGGACCTACGTCGGCGCCATGCCGGGACGCATCCTCCACGGCATGAAGCAGGCTGGCACCAAGAACCCGGTCTTCCTGCTCGATGAGGTGGACAAGCTGGGCGTGTCCTTCCAGGGCGATCCCGCCAGCGCCCTGCTCGAGGTGCTCGATCCGGCGCAGAACGACAGTTTCGTGGACCACTACCTCGGGGTGCCGTTCGACCTGAGCGAGGTCCTGTTCATCTGCACCGCCAACTTCATCCAGAACATCCCCGGCCCGCTGCTGGACCGGATGGAGATCGTGGACTTCGCCGGGTACACCGAGCGGGAGAAGCTGATGATCGCGCGGAAGTACCTCGTTCCCCGGCAGCTCCGGGAGCACGGCCTCTCGGAGGCGCAGATCAGCTTCGCCGATGAGGCGATCAACGAGGTCATCACCAGCTACACCCGGGAAGCCGGAGTGCGCCAGCTGGAGCGGGAGATCGGCAAGCTCTGCCGCAAGGTGGCCCGCAAGATCGCCGGCAAGGAGGCCGAGCGGATGGCCATCAGCCGCGAACTGGTGGACGACCTCCTCGGCCGCCCCAAGGTGCACCCGGAGCGGGCCGGGACAGAGGACCAGATCGGCGTGGCCACGGGAATGTTCTACACCCCCGTCGGCGGCGACATCATGTTCGTGGAGGCCAGCACCATGCGCGGCAAGGGCGAGCTGGTGCTCACCGGCCAGCTGGGAGACGTGATGAAAGAGTCCGCCCGGGCGGCGTGGACCTATGCCCGGTCTCACGCCGCGGGGCTCCACATCCGCGACGATGCCTTCGGCGAACGTGACCTTCACATCCACGTTCCGGCGGGCGCCATCCCCAAGGACGGCCCTTCCGCCGGCGTCACCATGGCGACGGCGCTGGTCTCCGTGCTCTCCGCCCGGCCGGTGCGCAACGACATCGCCATGACCGGCGAGATTACGCTGCGGGGCGAGGTGCTTCCGATCGGCGGGGTGAAGGAGAAGGTGCTGGGCGCGGTACGGGCGGGGATCACCCGCATCATCCTGCCCAAGAAGAACGAGCCGGATCTTGAGGACCTGCCGGAAGAGGTCCGCAAGACCGTCGAGATCTACCCGGTGGAGAACCTCGGCCAGGTCCTGGCCCTGGCCCTGCGTGGCGCTTCATTCCGCGAAGGGCGCCTGCTCTTCGGCGACCAGGCGCCGGGGGACGTCGCCCCGCTGGCCGCGTATCATCACTAGGCCACTCTGCGATTCGGGATACGAAGCGAAGGGTCGGGTTCCATGCGGAGCCCGACCCTTCGTCTGTCCCCGACCACGCCCGGGCGGGGCGACGCCTACAGGGTCCGCAGATACTCCCACACCGCGCGGATCTCCGCGTCGGTCATCCCTCCCGCGGCACGCCACGGCATGAACGGATCGATGGTGGAGCCATCGGGGCGCAGCCCCGTCCGGAGGGCGTTGCGAAAATCGGTCTCGGTCCAGCGCCCCAGCCGGCCAGCCTGGGTGAGGTCCGCGGTGACCGGCGTCCCGGGCGGGCCCTCCTTGAGACCACCCTTCAGGTCGTCCCCGTGACAGTAGGTACAGCCGCCGACCTCGGTGAGGTAGCGGCCGTACGCGATTCCGTCCGACTCCGCCACCGGTTCCCGGAACGGAGCCGAGTGATTGATGCCCGCCGCGGGGATCCAGCGCTCGGTCTGGGTCACGACCAGCAGTCGGCCGATCGGGCCGAGCTTCAGCGGGCCAAGCTCCCGGTCGACCGGCGGCGCCGACTTGACGTATGCGATGATCGCGGACAGGTCTTCCGCCGTCAGCGGCGCAAACATCTGGGAGGGCATGAAGACCAGGGAGCGACCGTCAGGGGCCACCCCGTGGCGTACCGCCCCGACCCAGTCGAGGTCGCTCTTGGCGAGACCTCCGAAGCCCCCCTTGCCGCTGGTGAGGTTGGCGGCTGGGAACGAGCCCACCGGTCCCATCTCCATCCGCTGGCCGCCAAGATCCTCCCCGTGGCACTCGGTGCACTTGGCGATGGCGGTCGCGAGGTGCCGCCCCCGTTCCAGCGTCGCGGAATCCGACGCCACGACGAGCTTCTCTTCGGGGACCGCATAGCGCCGTCCGAGGTTACGCCCACTCAGGACAAGGATCGTCCCGAGCCCGGTTGCCGCCAGGACCAGCAGGGCGCCGACTGCCAGACCGACCCCCCGCCTCCAGTTTGTCGCCATTGCTGCTCTCCCCCGGTTGATTCGCCCGAGTCACCGCGTCTCGCAGGAGCGGCGCGGTCTGCCCCTTCACCTCACCAACTGCACCCTCGCACCACCAGGTCCGCCGTCCGATCCCGCCACTGCACCGGCTCGCCCCAGGTCGCCGTCACGCCAGGGACAGAGAAGAATCCCAGTGCCAGGAGGAGTGCCAGGCGGGCATGGGCATCGGGGTCGATGTCATCACGAAAGAAGCCCGTCGCCTGGCCTTCACGGAGCAGGTCTGCCACCGGCCGGATCGCGGTCTCAGCCCAGTCCCCATCACCCCTCGCGGCGAGCAGGATGGCAGTGTGGTCGGGATGGCCCAGCAGGAAGTCGAACTGGCCGCGTACCAGCCGGCGGAGCCGCTCCACCGCGGTCAGGCCCACCAGTGGCACCCGACTCAGGGCCTTGGCCACCGCGTCGGCGGCGTGCCCGACCACGGCGGTGTAGAGGCCAGCCTTGGTGCGGTAGTAGTAATGGATCAGCTGTTTGTTGACCGAAGCCCGGCGGGCGATCCGCTCGGTGCGCGCCCCGGCCAGGCCGTGGGCCGCGAATTCGGCGAGGGCGGCATCAAGCAGGCGGGTCGGCGCGTCGGGCGAACGGTGAGTCATCCTCGGCGGCACCCGCGCTACGACGCCTTGGCCTTGATCTCCTTGGTGAACTCCACCCGGTCGCGGCCGCCGGCCTTGGCACGGTACAGCGCCTCGTCGGCCAGCTGGGCCAGCTCGGCGGCGCTCGCGGCATCGTCGGGGTACACCGAGATCCCGATGCACACCCGTACCGGGATGGACTCTCCCGCGCCCACCACCGCCGGCTGCTCGGCCAGGGCGGTGCGCAGCTTCTGGGCGAGGATACCGGCCCCGCCACGGTCGGTGCGTCGCAGGATCATGCCGAACTCCTCCCCGCCGTAGCGCCCGATGAGGTCGCTGGCCCGCGCGGTGGTCTGGAAGATCCGGGCGACGTGCAGCAGGACCTGATCGCCGGCCAGGTGTCCGTAGCGGTCGTTGACCCGCTTGAAATGATCCACGTCAATCATGAGGAACCCGAAACTCTCGCCGTGGCGCCTGGCAAATTCGACCGCATGCTCCAGCTCCGCCATGAGGGTGGCGTGGTTGAGCAGGCCAGTCAGTCCGTCCCGGTGGACCATCTCGCGGAGGCGGCGGCCCCGCTCGGCCCGGTTGATGACCAGGTGGGTCAGCAGCTCCCGGCTCACCGGCTCGGTGAGGAAGTGGTCGGCGCCGGCCGAGAGGGCTTCGATCTGGTCGGCCACGGTGTCATGATGCGTCAGGAAGACGATAGGCGTGAGGCTGAAGCGCGAGTCCTGTCGCACCAGCCGGGCCAGCGAGAGCCCGTCCAGTCCCGGCAGCCGGGTGTCCATGAGCACCAGGTCGGGCGTCTCGCGGATGAGCGCCTCCCGGGCCGCGATGCCGTCGGTACAGTGAGTTACCTTGGCATTCACCTGTTCCAGCCACTGGATGATGGTCTCCGCCTGGGCCAGCTCCGCCTCGACCAGGAGCACGCGGGGTGGCGGGCTGCCGATCCGCGCCAGGGTCTTGGCGAAGATGGGCAGGTCCACCGACACCCGTTCCGGGACCATGATCGCGTCAATGCCCGAGACCAGGGCGCGCACCCGGTCCGCCACGTCGTTGCGGGTGACCAGCACGATCGACCGAGGCCGCACGGGCCCGGCACCCGACCACGCCGCCGCTGCGGTATAGGGATCAGGTCCCGAGGGATCCTCCAGCACAACCACCAGGTCGGGGCGCTCGCTGAGCTTCATTTCCCGCGGCTCGCCCACGCCGCTCTCGGTACGCACCAGGAAGCCGGAGGTGGCCAGCGCCGTCCGCACCTCCTGACGCGCCGGCAGGTCGGGTCCAACGATCAGGGCGCGCCAGCCAAACTCGGTCACCGCCGGCCCGCGCTCCGGGAGGCCCAGCTCCCGCGCCGAGGCATCAAAGGAGGTGGAGAGCCGGTCAATGAGGTCGTCGAGCCGGGCGGCATTGACGCCGTTGCACGCGGGCTGGTCCTTGAGCCAGCGTTCCCCTTCCCGGGCGATCGAGGTGATTTCGGGGAAGCCGTACGAGCCCCCTGAGCCAGCCAGCCGATGGAACCGTCCGACCAGCGATTGCGCCGCATCGGGCTCCGCGACGCGGAAGGCGGCGGCGTCCTTGCGGAGCTCGGCGAGGCGCGCCGGTGCGTCCAGCAGATACTCACGCCGCAGTTCGGCGAGGGCGTCGTTGAGGGCGTCAGTCATGGCGAGTTCCGAAACCGGTCGAAGGTGAGTCGCGCCGCCGCGACAAAGGCCGGTGCGCTGCTCCAATGCCCGTGGACTTCCGTGCCCGTCCGCGCCGCAAGGACGGCGCTGCGTTCGTCAATCACTGCGACCAATGGCAGCCCCGGCCACGCAACCTCTTCCGCCAGCCCCTCCACCTTCGTAAACGGTAGCTCCAGGGGAGCCTCCGCGAGCAGTTCGGTCTTCAGGCCGGCGCTCACCGCCCGCCGCAGGGCCGGGACGAGCAGCGGGTATGCCTCGGTCGGCGCGGCCAGCAAGACGGAATGCTGCGCCCGGCCAATCTCCTGAGTCAGCAGCTGCAGCGCCCCGCGGGGCGTGGTCAGCTGCACGATAGCGGGAGAATCGGCCGCCCCGAAGCCGTCCAGCGACCGGGACAGTCGCTCCAGCGCATCCCCCTGCGCGGTGGCCACCCGCGCCAGCACTCCGGCGGGTGGCTCCGCCCGGAATCGCTTAGGCTCACCCGGCTCGGCTCGGGCCGCTCCCTTGGTGACCAGTCCCTCCAGGGCGCTGTAGGTGTTCGCCCGGGCCAGTCCCGCAGTTCGGGCAATGGCATAGCCGGTGCCCGGCCCGCCGGAGAGGAGGACCTCGTAGACCTTGCTTTCTGTCGGTGTGAAGCCGAACGGGGTGAGATCGACGTCGGCCATGGGTAGTAGTATGCGCTACGGATCAGGTCCGAGCAAGGCGGCGCGGGCGGGCACGGGGCCCGCCCCGGGGGCTCACACGTATTCGATGGTCCACCCCATTGCCTTGGCGATCAGCGCCAGGCGGAACGTGACGTCCACCTGCTTCCATTCCGGGGCCTTGGACTCCGACTCCAGCGGGAAGGTGTGGTAGCTCATCTTGCTGGCGGCCTTGGGGAGGCTCCGCAGGCCTTTCGGGCTCCACACGCCGTTATCGTCGCAGTCCTTGAGCAGGCGGGCGAGCACCCGGGCCAGGCTGGCGCCGGGCTGCACGCCGCCGATGCGCGCCATCAGTTCAATGAAATGCAGCGCCAGGGGAAGGTCCTTCGGGACGCCCTTGCCGTCGGCGGTGATGGGGTCGCCCAGCAGGACGTGCTGCGGCTTGAGCTTCTTCTTGCCGATGGCAAGCGACCACGCCTTCTTGGGCGCGGGCTGCGCCAGGAAGTGCGCCATCCGGTCGGTGAAGGCGGCGCGCTCGCGCTGCAGGTTGGGCATGGCCGACATGAGCGCCAGCGAATGCCACGTCGGCGGAGTCACGCCCGGCGCCAGCACGTTGCTGCTGCCCGAGCGCACCAGCGGCTTCTCCGCCGCGGGGCTCCGGAGGAACTCCGACACCTCGGAGGCGATCTTGTGGGCCGATCCCCGGACTCGCGGGTCTTCGATATGCCCCGCCTCCGCGAGGGCCGTAGTGGCGGCTTCACGGGCCAGGGTGCGGGTCCAGATGGCGTAGGCCTCGTCTCCCTTGGCGCCCTTCTGGAACTCGAAAAGAAGAGCGGGGTCGTCGTCCCGGGAGAGCAGCCGGAAGAGCACCCGGTCGGTCAGCTTGAACGGACGGGCGCTGACCGGCAGCCCCAACTGCAGCAGCCGGCGATACTGGGGAATCGTGCCGATGTCCTTGATGCCGGCCGCGGCAGACGGGGCCACGCCCAGCAGGTTGCCGCCCCAGATTCCTGTGTCCTTCTGCTTCTTGATGACCGCCTGGACTGGCTTCGAGGCCTCGATGGCCGTGCGCGCGGTCTCCAGCGTTTCGGGAGTGACCGTTCCCGTCGGCGCCAGATCCGCGAAGGTCCGGTACCGGATGGTCTCGCCGCCGTGGGCGAGGAGCCAGCCGATCGGGATTCGGTGTGTGTTCGGGAGATCCAGGGGTGCCCCCGGGAGAGAGGAAAGGCCCTTCAAAATCGGGCGCAATAATAGCGGGGGCAGTGCCGTTGCGCTATGGCCGGATCGTATCTATTTGACTTACATGCGGTTAGTCTAACCTCCCTGCCCGCAGAACCCCGGGAATTCACACCGGGCCCGCCAGCGGGAGCCTAGTCCACCTTCCGCCTCCGCCGCTGCTCTCCAGCCGCCCTGAACTCAGACCCCTCCATCCATTCGGGGACGGCCGGTGTGTTCGCGATTGCTATCGCGGAACGGAGCATCACCCGGATCTGCTGCATGGCGCCCTCCATGGAGAACCACGCCAGGACTTCATCCTGCGGCTTGTGGTAGCGGTTGGTGGTGTAGTCCTGGTACTGCTCCTCCCCCCAGCCGGCCGGCCGACCCACGAACACCTGTCCGCTCTCTACCGACAGCGCCGGCACTCCCGCCCGCACGAACGGGAAGTGATCGGAGCGGAAGAACGACCCCCGGTACAGCGCCGATGAATCCACGGACACCCGCAGGCCTTCCGCGCGGGCGGCCATGGTAAACACAGCGCCGAGGGTGGACTGATCGGTTCCCAGCGCCGCCACGTCCTCGGTCCGGCCGTGGAGGTTCATCACGTCCACGTTGAGCATCGCGACGATATCGCGGAGCGGCACGGTGGGTCTGGCCGCGTAGGCCTGCGAGCCCAGGAGGCCGCTCTCCTCGGCGCCGATGGCCATGAACAGGATCGAGCGCTGCGGCTCCACCCGGCTCCCGACGAATGCCTCGGCAGCAACGATCATCGCCGCAGTCCCAGAGGCGTTGTCCTCGGCGCCGTTGTAGATCGAGTCTCCGTCGACCGGCGTCCGGATCCCGAAATGGTCGTAGTGGCCCCCCATGACGACCACTTCGCTGGCCAGCCGGCCGTGGCCCGGCAGCCGGCCGATCACATTGCTGGTCTCCGAACGCCGCAGGCTGCTGTGAACCGAGGCCTCCAGGCCGAAGGGAAGCTGGCGGCCGCGAAAGCCCACCCGTCCCGCCAGCTGCATCAGGGCCGCCAGGTTGAGGCCCTCCTGTTGGCACAGCCGGAGGGCTGTTTCGTCCCGGATCCACCCGGCCACAATGAGAGGGGTCGCTGGCGCCTCGAGCCGGACCTGCTCCCCGGTCCACGAGCCCGTCACGGTGCTCCACGGGTAGGTGGCGCTTTCCTCAGAGTGGATCAGCAGAATGCCGGCCGCGCCCTGGCGCTGAGCTTCCTCGATCTTGTAGGTCCACCGGCCGTAGTAGGTCAGGATCTTCCCGCGAAAGATGCCGGGATCGTAGAGGCCGGGGTCATTGACCATGACCAGCACGACTTTGCCCTTCACATCCAGCCCGGCGTAGTCGTCCCAGCCCCACTCCGGCGCCACGATGCCGTAGCCGGCGAAGACGGCGCCGCCAGCCAGGTTCACCTGCTCGGCGTTCCGCATGGACCACAGCACGTAGTCGTCGCGGTAGCTGAGTGTAGCCGGATGTCCGCCGGTCACTTGCAGCGTTGGTTCCGGCGTCAGCGCGATGATCGGCACCCGGTGGAAGTAACTTCCGCTGTCGCCGCCCGGCTTGAGGCCGAGCCGCTGGAACTGCGTGGCGATATACGCCGCGGCCAGCTCCCCGCCACGGGTCGCGGGCGCGCGGCCCTCCAGCAGGTCGCTGGAGAGAAACTCCAGGTGCGCACGGTATGCGTCGGCGCTGGCCGCCCGGGCCAGGCGGGTAGCCGCGGTGGCAGACTGCCCCATGAGCGGCTGGGTGGTCGCCAGCAGGAGTCCGGCCGTCAGGGCAGCACGGAGCGGCAGCAGGGCAATGCGCATGGGGTTCCAGCGGTATCGGGTGAAACAACGGCGGTGCCGGGTGTCAGTCATGGGCACCGCGGGTTGGCAAAGAACGCGGCCATCTCCCGTGCGACGGTGTCCGGCAGCGTCTGATGCGGACGGTGTAATGTCGCCAGCGGAACAAAGCGGCGGCAGGGGAGCTCGGCCGCGATCCGCTCGCCGATGGCGATCGGGATCGTCGGGTCGTGGCGGCCCCACAGGAGCAGCACCGGCTGGCGGATCTCGGCGAAGCGCCCAAGCAGGGCAGAGAAGTCGAATCGCTCCAGCACCCGCCGCGTGGCCCGCTCGGCCAGAGAATCATCAATGGTCGAGTACGCCAGTGCAGAATCGGTTTCGCGCAGCCAGGTGGTGTCGTGTATCGGGAGCACGAACGCAATGGCGGTCGCCACCCACAGGGCGGCCGGCGAGGTGATGCTGCCGGTGTCGCTGAGCAGCGGGCTGATGCCGCCGCCGGATGGGGCCAGCAAGACCGCCGCAACCACCCGGTCTGGGTGGTCCAGGGCAAGGGCCGCGGCCAACTCGCCACCCATGGAATGGCCGACCACTATCACGGGACCGGTGGTCCCCTGCTCCAGCACCGCGCCCAGCCACCGACGGTAGAAGTCGAGGTCGTAAGCGACGTCCGGTTTCTGACTGAGGCCGTACCCGGGCAGGTCCAGCGCCAGCACCCGGTAGGACCGCGTGAACCGGTCGAGGATCAGCCGCCAGGAAAGGAGTGACTCTCCGTACCCGTGGATGAAGAGGAGTGTTGTGTCGCCCTGGCCGGCGCGGAGGACTCGTGTGCTGATTCCCTGCACCGTGATTCGCTCCGCCTGGTGTGCCGGGCGGGCCCCGGTGGGCTGCCCCAGGCCCACGTAGAGGAGGAGCGCCCCCGCGAGGGCCAGCAGGAGGCGCGTCACCAGCCGACGGAACATCTCCCTCCGGCGCTCAGCCACCGCAGCGCACCACATGGATGGGGCCGGCGGGAGCGCCGAACGGCGCCTCACTGGTGAGGACCAGACGCCGGTCGTCCAGCCACTCCACTCCCTCTCCTTGCGGCTCCAGGCCGGCCAGGTTGCAGACCGTCGTCGGCGCGCCGAGGCGGTCCGGGGCGGTCAGCGGGAAGAGATACAGTTCGGTATAGGTCCGGATGGCCACCGAGCGACCGTTGGGAGACCGGGCCGCGTCGGTCACCCAGCGGCCCAGCCGCTGGTCCGGTGTGATCGGCAGCACCTGCAGCAGCTCAGCCTGGATCGGGTCCCGGTTACCGACGACCGGCCGCACCCGGTACAGGCGCACACCGCCGCTTCTGCCCTTCGACACCAGCAGGACGGCCCCGTTGTCGTCAATCCACATCGCCTCGACATCGTGTGGGCCATCGGGATACCGGACGATGATTGAATCGAGGTCGAGCGGAGCCGGGTCCGCCGCCCCCCGGAACCGGTCCAGGCGTGCGGGCTCCCGAAGCCGATAGAGCCTGACCGCCGCCAGTTGCTCCCGGTTGTCACCGGTGTCGGCGATGTACAGGCATGAGCCGGTGGGGCACCGACCGATGGCGAGCGCCTCCCAGTCCCGGTTCCGGATCCCTGGTACGGTCCAGCGGCCCAGCGCCCGGCCGGCGGTGTCGGTGGCGAAGATGATCGGTGGATTGCCGGAGTCGTTGATGCTGAACAGGACGCCGGGCATCGTCCTGCTCCGTGCAATTCCAGAACTTTCTGTGAGGGCAGGATCCTGGAACGCGCCGGTGCGCACCGCGCTTATCGGAAGCGCAGCGGGTGTCTGCGCAAGGAGCGCCGGGGGGAGAAATACCAGCAGAAGCAGGAGCCGCATGAGGCAGAAAAGAAGCGCTCAGGCGGCTCCGGAGGCTAGGGGGTGGCGCGGTGGCGTGCGGGGCTAGCGGCGGGCCTTGCGGGTTTCTCGCGGGGCCAGGGCGGGCCGCGGCGCGGTCCGTCGGGCGGCCGTCACCACTTTCAGCTCGAAGATCCGGTCGTCGTAGGCAGAGCGCGGATTCCACAGCACCCAGCCGTGGATGCCGAGATCGGCGGCGGCGCGGATCTGCTCGCGGATATGCTCAGGACTGTAGCGCGGGAGGCCGAGCGTGAAGGCCTGCAGGTACGGCCGGATCTCCGCGGTTGAGCCCTCCAGCACGCTGCTGCGGCGCAGCCCATCGGCGAGCGCACCCTTGACCACCTCGTACGGCGAACTGTTGGGGTGCCGTACGCCGTAGATGGCGTGGTAGTAGTGGCTGGGATAGACCATTGGCAGGACCACGTCGGCCACGCTGACCAGGTCTTCCCAGACCTGGCCGATCCCCATGTCCGCCTCCACGTTGGTCGTCATGCCGAAGACATCAATCGTGAACGGCACACCCAGCGGGGCGATACGGTCGCGCAGCAGGGCCAGGTTGCGTGCCACCCCGTCGCGGCCGGACTCGCCCGGGCGACGCGCGGGGAAGATGGCCTGCGCCATCTTGGCCCGGGGCTCATCGGGAAGCCGTACATAGTCGAACTGAACCTCGTTGAAGCCGAGGGCCACCGCCTCGGCCGCGAGTTCCGCGGCGTACAGCCAGATGGAATCGTTGTAGGCGTCCACCCACGCAAAGTCGAGCCGGTCACGCCACAGGCCGCCGGCCTTGTCGCGGACCGACCAGGCAGGCTTGTGGGTGGCGAGCAGCGGGTCCTTGGCCACCACGATCCGCGCGATGGCGTGTATTCCGTGGGCGTGCAGCGTGCGCAGTCGCGCCTCGGCGTCGGGAGCGCGAAGCTCACGATTGGCGCCGATCGCCACCGCCGTGGGAACCTGGGAGCGGTACGTCAGGTAGCCGGTGTCGTCCTTGACGTCGATGACCAGGCTATTGATTTCGGTGGAATCGGCGAGACGGACCAGGTCCCAGAAGCGCTTCCCGCCAAAGGCCCAGGCGTTGACATACACCGCCCGGACCGGACTGGGGGGGCGGCGCAGGGGCGGGGCAGGCCAGTCCAGCTCGGCCGGGGTGGAGGTGGCGGAAAGCAGTCGCTCCAGGCTTGCTGCGGGCGCCAGCTCATCCCCCCACCCGGCCGACTGAGCGGCAAGGCATGGGGCAAGAGTCAGGCTGATCGCGGCAAGGATTGCGTGGCGCACTGGCTGACCTCTCGAGAAAACAAGGCGAAGCAGGTCATTGACCCGCTTCGCCTGCGTAAAACGCAAGTCCCGTGCGCGGCAGCGCGACGCTACGGCCGGGTGATGCGGATTTCGATCCGCCGGTTGGTGGTCCGGGCCTCGTCGCTGGTCCCGTCCACCAGCAGCGGCTCCGACCCCCGCCCGATGGCAGTGACCTGGGTCACCGCGACCCCCTTCGCCACAATGTAGCTCCGCACGACTTCCGCCCGCTGCTGCGACAGCCGGGTGTTGTCCACCGGGATCAGCCGGTCATGGGCAAACCCCGACACCTCCGCCACCAGCTGGGGGTCGGCCTGCAGCACAGCCACCACCGAATCCAGCACCGGGTAGGCCTCGGGCGCGAGGTCCGTCCCGCGGAACGGCCAGACCGCCCCGGGAATGACCCAGCTTCGGCCGGCAGCACCGGCCACGCCGTCGGGCGCGGGCTCGGCACTCAGCGGGCAGCCGCGCTCGTTGACCGCGACACCCAGCCGGGTCGCTGGACAGTCGTCCAGCCCGTCCAGAACGCTGTCCCCGTCGGCATCGCCGGGACAGCCGAGTGCATCGACCACGGCACCGGCGGTGGTCGCGGGGCAGCGGTCGAGGCCGTCGGGGACGCCGTCGGCATCGGAGTCGCTGGGACAGCCGCGTCCATCCACGACCGCCCCCTCGGGGGTGTCGGGGCATTCATCGAGGCCATTGAGATAGCCATCGCCGTCGCTGTCGCTGGTGCAGCCCGCGGCGTCCACCTCGGCACCCGCCAGGGAATTGGGACACCGGTCAATGCCGTCGGGGACGGCGTCGCCATCGCGATCGGTGGGACAGCCGGTCTTGTCGACCAGCGCGCCCAGCCGGGTGCTCTCGCAGCGGTCGTTCCGGTCGAACACCCCATCGCCATCGGAGTCCACCAGCGGACGACTGCCGAGCATCAGGCTCACTCCGCCCTGGATGACGGTGTTGGAGAATTTCAGGGTGGTGGTGCTCCGGTTGACCGAGGCCTCGTAGCGCATCAGGATCGTCGGCGTCAGCCCGATGCGTATACCGAGCCCGCCCTGCAGCATGTCGGCCGCGCCGCACGGCCCCGATCCCGGGATGGAGACCGCCGGACAGGTCCCATAGCTGGAATGCCCGTAGCCACCCTTGAGGAAGAGAGAGGTGCCGGGGCTCACCCCGAAATTGAGCAGGGCCCAGCCCCCGATGGTGGTGACCGTGACTCGCGCCGCCAGGGGTGTGTCGGTCACTGGTTTCGCAAACGAGCCCTCCACCTCCACCGACAGCGGGCCAGCCAGCCAGTAGCCGGCGCGAATGGCGGCCCCGAAGGTCCCGGCCAGCTCGGTCTTGGCATCGTAGAGATGGTAGCCGCCCGCCCCGCTCACCTCGAGCCGGTAGAGGCGCTGGGCGGGGAGCGGGGAGACCGCGGTACACAGGAGGACGGCCAGCAGCGGGGCCAGCCGGAGCGTAGTGGGGCGCATGGGTGCATAGTGCCGGGCTGTGACGGAGGCCGCAAGGGGGCGCGCAACACGCGCCAGCGGGGTCGCAAGCCCCGGGCAGGGGTGTGGTCCGCCGCAGAGTCCATTAGCTTCCGCCGATGTTGGGCCACCGCGGAACCTCCTCGTACCTGACTGGACCATGAACATCACGATCGAATACTGCACTGTCTGAAACTACGAGCCCCGAGCCGCCGGTCTGGCGGCTGAGCTCCAGCGGTCGCTGCCCCAGGCGACCGTCCAGTTGGTCGAAGGGTCGGGCGGCGTCTTCGAGGTGGCGGTGGACGGCGTCGGGGTCTTCTCCAAGAAGCGCCTTGGCCGCCACGCGCAGCCCGGCGAGGTACTGGCGCGTGTTCGCGAGCATGCCGGCGGCTGATCTCGCCGTGCAGACCCACTGACCTGAACCTGACCACCATGCGCATCGCGATCTCAACCGGCGGCGGCGACGCCCCGGGCCTCAATGCGGTCATCCGCGCCATCGTACTCTCGGCACACACCCGCGGGTGGCAGACCTACGGCATTCGCCGCGGGTACGGTGGCCTCCTTGGGGAAGACGGTGTGGTGACGCTGACGCCGGACAAGGTGCGGGGCATCACCCATCTCGGCGGCACCATCCTGGGCACCACCAATCGCGGCAACCCGTTCCGCTGGGCGGTGACCGACGCGAGCGGCACGAGCAGGGAGGTGGATCGCTCCGACGACCTTGTGGCGGCCTTCCACGCCAGCGGGTTCGACGCCCTCATCACCATCGGCGGCGACGGCAGCCTCAAGATCGGATACGACCTCTGGAAGAAGGGGCTCCCCGTGGTGGGCGTCCCCAAGACGATCGACAACGACGTCGTCGGCACCCTCGCCAGCTTCGGGTTCGACACGGCGGTGAGCACCGCCACGGACGCGATCGACAAGCTGCACTCGACGACCGAAAGCCATGAGCGGGTGATGGTCGTCGAACTCATGGGGCGGGACGCCGGGTGGATCGCGCTGCACAGCGGACTGGCCGCCAGCGCGGACGTGATCCTGCTGCCCGAGATCCCGTTCGACATCGAGAAGGTCACCGCCAAGATTCGGGCCCGGGAGCAGGCCGGGCGGCACTTCAGCATCGTCGTGGTGGGGGAGGGGGCCAAGCCGGTGGGTGGCGAGGCCGCGCTGGTGGAGCGGCGGGCCGCCGGGACGGTCGACCGGCTGGGCGGCATCGGCTCCATGGTGGCCAAGGCCATCGCCGACCGCACCGGCAAGGAGACCCGCAGCCTGGTGCTGGGACACCTGCAGCGGGGTGGCTCGCCTACCACCTTCGACCGGCTGCTCGGCCTGCGTTTCGGCGCCGCCGCGGTGCGGGCGGTCGGGGACCGCGCCTTCGGGGTCATGATCGGGTTCAATCCGCCACTGCTCACCCGGGTCCCGCTGGAGCAGGTGGTCGGGCGCAGCAAACACATCCCGCTTGATTGCGACACCATCCTCACCGCCCGGGATCTCGGCACCAGCCTCGGGGATTGAGCGGGCTCCGCCCGGAAGCGGCGGGAGCCACTCGCCCGGGCTTGCTGCCGAGAGCCCCATCACCGCGGACCTTCTCGCAGGCGCGGGCCGATTCGCCGGGATCTATCGGTGGACCGGTGCGCCGGATAGGTTGTGAAGCCCCGGCCGCGCCTGCCTGGCGTCACCGGGAGAACCTTCAGCTGCCGCGACGCCGGCAGCAGACAGCTTGTTGCCCGATGACTGATTCCTCGACTCCCGCTCACGTGGGCATGTCGCATCCCAGCCGCTGGCTGGCGGTGCTCCGCATCGCGTTCGGGTTCTGGTTTCTGAAGGCGCTCTGGACCAAGCTCGACATCGTCCTGCTCGGCGGCGTGGTGCCGTGGCTCGAGGTCGAGCCCCGCTGGATCAGTGCCATGCCCGCGATCGTGACCCGGCAGATGGCGGAGAATCCCATCGGCTGGTACCGGGACTTCGTGGCGGGGACGGTGCTGCCCAATGCCGTCACCTTCGCCACCCTCACGGCCTACGGGGAGGCGCTCTGTGGTGTGGCCTTGACGCTTGGCCTGGCCAGCGGGCTGGGTGCGCTGGGTACGCTGTTCCTCAGCATCAACTACGCCCTGGCCACCTGGCACATGTCCGCCGCCTCACAGGGGTTCCACTATCTCCTGATCCTGGTCTCCCTGGTGCTGCTGCTGGCGCGCTCCGGCCGGGCGTGGGGCCTGGACGCGTGGATCGCCTGGCGCTGGCCCGGGGCGTGGGTCTCACGCTGGCCCATCGCCTGAACGGCCGCCGACCAGGCTGCCTGGGGGCGGGTTGGCCAACGCGCTGAGGGGTGGGATCCCGTCGGATCCCACCCCTCGCGCTTTTCTCACCACCGGCGCGACTGCCCAGCCGCGTCGCTACCCCGCCGCCTAACTGCCCACCTTCGGCCCGATCGCCACCCCCCACGGTATGGTGCCCGCGGGGATGCGCCGGAGCACCGACATGGTCTCGGTGTCCACCACCGTCACGTCGTTGTCCGGACCGTTGGCGCTGTAGAGCTTCCTGCCGTCGGCCGTGAGCGCGATCCCCCAGGGCCGCATGCCGACCTCGACGCTGGCCGTGACGGTGTTGGTGCCGGGGTCGATGACCGCGACGGTCCTGCCCCGGCCGTTGGACACATACACCCGGCGCCCGTCAGGGGTGACCGCGATGCCCATGGGGCGCGCGCTTTCACCCATGGGGATCTGGGTGATGAGGCGCTGCTGGGCCATGTCGAGCACGGTCACGGTGCTGCTGACCTCATTGGTGATGTAGGCGCGCGAGCCGTCGGGCAGGAAGCCGATGGATCTCGGTCGCTCGCCGCCAGTGTCGATGCGGCCGATCACCTTGCCGGTGGCCACGTCGATGCCGGTGATATCATGATCGCTCTCGCCGGTGACCCACACCGTCTTGCCGTCCGGAGCGAGGGTCACGCCTTCGGGCTCGTCGCCCACCTTCACGTTGGCGATCGGCCGCCCGGTGCCGAGATCGAGGATGGTGGCGGAATCGGCGTCCTCGTTGGACACGAACAGCCGGGTGCCGTCGGGGCTCACGTCAAAGGCCTCGGGGTCGGAGCCCGCGGGCAGCGTCCGCACGGTGGTGCGGGTGGCGACATCCACCACCGCGATCCCGTCCTTGGTCTTGTCCGAGGCGAGCTTCTCGCATTCCTCGTCCGGCATGCTGGGCGGGCACTTGGGCGAGCCCGAGAGCGCCACGTAGACCGTCCGGCCGTCGGGGCTCACCTTCACGCCGCGGGGGCGGGTGCCCACGAAGATCGTGGCCACGACGCTGTCCGTCGCGGCGTCAATGATGGTCAGGTCCCGGGAATCCTCATTGGTGACGTAGACCCACTCGCCGGTCCCCGTCGGGGGCGCCGGAGGGGCGGCTTTTCGTTCGCAGGCCAGGGCGAGTACGGCCAGCAGGAGCATGGATGCACGCATGGATCGCTCGTGGTTCGGAGTCGTGGAGTTTGCGACGGACAGCTAGAACACCGCCTTGTCGCGGTTCCTGGCTTCCGCCAGGCCCTTGAGCGTCGAAACGCCGCGGGCGCGGGTGAAGATGGCCCCGTTCATGTCGGCCAGGGTGAGGTCCACCTCGGAGACGTCCGCCTCGGTCAAGTCGGTCTGGACCAGCTCGGCATTTGCCAGATTGGCGCCGGCGAGGTTGGCGCGGACCAGGGTGGCGTAGGAGAAGTCGGCCTTGAACAGGTTGGCGCCGGAGAGATCGGCGCCGGTGAGGTCCGCGCCGACGAACTGGGCCCGCATGACTCCCATGGACTGGTTGCCGGGGTCGGCGCCGATGTTGGCGCCGGCCAGCAGGGCCCCACTGAGGTTGACCTTGCGGAGGTAGCCGATGATCCGGGTGTCGCGCAGGTCCGCGCCGCTCAGGTCGGCGAGCTCGATGATCGTGGCAAAGAGGCTGGCGTACCGCAAGTTGGCCCGGCGGAGGTCGGCCCGCCGGAGCGTGGTCCCGTCGAGGTTGGCCTTTTCAAAGTTGGCTCCCGGCGCGACGGCATCGGTGAGGTCGCAGCTGAACAGGTCGGCGCCGCGGAAGTCCGCCCCCGCGATGGTGCTGCGGGTGAGGTTGGCCTTCCGCATGTTCATCCCGCTGAAGTCGAGGCTGTCCAGCCGGAGACCGCTCAGGTCGGGGATAGTGCCTTCCGGAACCCGCAGCAGATAGGCCCGGATCTGGGGGACGGTCCGCAGGGAATCGGGGGCCGGCCGCTGGGCAGTGACCCCGGCCTGGGCACCCATCATGTCGTCCTGGGCCGCGAGCGGTGCGGTGGCGGCGAGGCCGATGGCAATCAGCGCGACGAGGCGCATGGCGTTCCTCATTCCGGAAAGTTGATCAGCCCTGCGCCCGGGCAGATGTCCCAGGATGACGCGAGGGATCCCTCGGCAGCCGGAGTGTTGCGCCGCAAGGGATCCCTCGATGGAAACCGCCGTGACGCGTGCTGCCGGGTACAGAATGCTGTCAGCTATTGTCCCGCACCGCTGGCCGGCCTGGCCCGATCTTCCCGTCGGCGCGTCCCTTGAGGTAGCTGTAGATCTTCTGAATCTTGTCCATCTCCAGCCCCAGCGCGCACCACCCGGGCATGCCCTTGTCTGGCCGGCCGGCACAGACCACGGTGATGAACGCCTCTGCGGTGGGGACGTTGTTGTCGGCCTTCAGCGACACGATGAGTGCCGGGGCAAAGGAGGTCCCCACGCCGAACTCCCCGTGACAGCGGGCGCAGTTGAGTTCGAACTGCTTCCAGCCGTTATAGGTGTCCACGTCCACCGTATCCTTGGGGACGACGTGATACTCGTCCCTCACCTGGGCGGTGGCCGAGGCCGCCGGGAGCAGCAGCGCGGCCAGGATGAGGAGCGCGCGGAGGAGGGCACGCAAGGCTGACGTCTTCATTGCAGTGCTCGGTCCTTTCGAGTGGAGTTCAGGCCGTCCAACCGGCCCGTGAGTGCCTTGGAGCCCCCAACCTACTGCGCCGGTTTCCCCAGCGTATCGGACAGGGGCACCGTCGGGATCCCGAATGCATCCAGGATGTCCTGGATCTCTTCCCGATGCCCGTCAATGAACGCCTGCAGGCTGTCCCGGAAGGCTCGCTCCCGGTGCCGGGTGGCCATCCCCATGCTGAAGGCGAACTGCATCCCGGTGAGGGTATCGTTCGCCACAGGCGTGAGGGTCAGGTCGAGGCCGAGCTTGCGCGCGTAGTAGCCGGCAATCGGGCCCCAGACCATCGCCACATCCACGGTGCCGTCGGCGACTGCCTTGATGATGTTCTCGGGGCGGTCCTGTCCGCCGGTGTACGTGGTGCTGAAGCCGACGAGCCCCACGATCCCGTGCGCCGAGAGCGCCATGGCCGGGGGGGTGTTCTCACCGTCCGCGGCGAAGAGGTGCACCCCGATCTTCATCCCCTTGAGCGCGGGATCGTCGAGGCCGGTAATACGGTGCGCCGCATCGCGACGCTGCACGACCACGTAGCTGGTCCGGTAGTACGGCCCCGTGACGCCCGCCATGTCGAATTCGGTCGGGGCCTGCATGAAGACGTCGCAGTAGTTCCCGTTGAGCATCCGCATCATCCCGCGCGGCGCCGCCCACCAGATGTACTCGATCTTCGAGTTCCAGGTTGCCGCCAGCAGTTCCGCGAGGCGGTTCTCGAGTCCTTCGCCGGCCTGGTTCGACTCGGGAAGGTTGTCGGGATCGGCACACACCCGCAGCACTCCTGGCGTCATCGGCCCCGGTCGCTGGGCCGTGAGCGGGAAAGCGAGGAGCGTGACCAGGCACAGGGCCAGGGCGATGCGGGTCTTCCGGGAACCAGTTGTCACGGTTGCTACGGCCTCCTGACGCGGGTCTGTCCATGCCGGCATCCACACGATACCGAAGTCCGGCGATCAGACCTCCGGGGACGGGACAGGGGCGGGTCGAGGGACCCGCCCCTGTCTCTGAACCTATCCTCGTGTACTCGACCGGTGTAGGGGCAGGACTGCCTGCACTCCACCGGCCGCGGACGGTCGCAGGGGCGGGTCACTGACCCGCCCTGCGCCGCCCTCCATCGACTACATGCCGAACACGGTCAGCACGCCACCCTGGGTGGAGAACTGATGGGCGTCACCAAAGGCGCCGAGCGCGCCGAGACCGGCGGTCGGATCTTCCGCGCCGATACCGGCCGCGACGCCAATGCCCGCCCAGCCACCGATGCCCGAGAGAATGGCGACATACTGCTTGCCATCCGGGCCCCGGTAGGTCATCGGGTTGCCGATGATGCCCGAGGGGGTCTTGAACTTCCACTTGAGCTGACCGGTCTTCTGGTCAACCGCCTTGAGCCAGCCTTCCATGGTGCCGTAGAAGGCGAGGCCGCCGGCCGTGGTGAGCACGCCACCGTACGCGGCGAGGTTTTCCTTGATGTCCCAGTTCACCTTGCCCGCCATCGGATCCCAGGAGAAGAACCGGCCGCGATGGCCGCCCGGGCCCGGGAACATCCGCACGATCGCGCCAACGTACGGCTGACCGCGGGTGTACTTCACCTCAACGCCCTCGTAGTCCATGCAGA
>CAYUYF010000006.1:0-82599 GCA_964449145.1 uncultured Gemmatimonadaceae bacterium
GCCCGAGTCGCTCTGGTCCGCCGTGTGGCAGTGGCAGCTTCGGCCGGGGCAAGCCCTGGAGCGGGACCGGCCGTGAGCCGCTGGCTGCTGTGGCGGACCGGCCAGGCGCTGGTCACCTTCCTGCTCGCCACCAGCCTCCTGTTCGTGATCATGCGCCTGTCCCCGGGGGACCCGCTCTCCCGGCTCGAGTCGGACCGGCCGCTGTCCCCGGAGGCCGTCGCCACGCTCCGGGCGCGCTACGGCCTGGATCAGCCGATCGCCCGGCAGTTCGCCGGCTTTGTGACCGGCGTGGCCCGGGGGCAGCTTGGCAATTCCATCGAGCGGGGCCGCCCCGTGACAGCACTACTGGCGGAACGGCTGCCAGCCACCATGCTGTTAGGCGGGACGGCCCTGGCGGTGAACTTCACGTTCGGCATCTGGCTCGGCGCCTGGCAGGCGGGGCGGCGGCATTCCCGGGCGGACCGCTGGGTGACGGTCCTGAGCCTCTCGGCGTACGCCACGCCGTCGTTCTGGCTGGCCCTGGTGCTGGCGTGGTGGTTCGGGACGGAACTCAGAATCCTGCCGGTGGCGTTTCTCCATGATCCCCTGCTCCCGGCCGGTGCCGGCTGGTGGACCCGGGCGCTGGACGGGCTGCGCCACCTGATCCTGCCCGCCGCGACGCTGTCGATCGTGACCCTGGGCGCCACGGCGCGCTACCAGCGCGCCGCCATGCTGGACGCGCTGGCACAGCCCTTCGTCGTCACCGCGCGTGCCAAGGGCCTGACGGAGGCGGCCGTGCACTGGCGCCATGCGTGGCCCAACGCCCTCGCACCGGTGCTGACGCTATTCGGGCTGTGGCTGCCGCTCCTGGTGGCGGGATCGGTCTTCGTCGAGCAGGTGTTTGCGTGGCCGGGGGTCGGCACGCTTGCCACCGAGGCGATCCTGGCCCGCGACTACCCGGTGATCATGGGGGTCGCGGTCCTCGTCGCCGGCACGGTGATCCTGGGCAACCTGCTGGCCGACGGGATGCACCGGGTCCTGGACCCGCGGCAGGCCACCACGTGACGGGCTGGCGGGAATTGTGGGCGGCACCCACCGGACGGGCCGGGGTGATCGTGCTCGGCCTGCTGCTGTTGGTGGCGCTTGCCGGGCCGTGGTTCCTGCCCGACCCACGGGCCCAGCCGGACCTGGCCGCGGGCGCCCTCCTCGGACCGAGCCTCAGCCATCCGCTCGGCACCGATCACCTGAGTCGAGACGTCCTCGCGCGGGTCGTCTCCGGCGCCCGGGTCTCGCTGGGGATCGCGCTGGGCGCGGTGCTGCTCTCCACCACCTGCGGGACCCTGGTGGGCCTGATCGCCGGCTACCTCGGCGGGTGGGTCGACGTGGTGCTCATGCGGCTGGTCGATGCCGCACTCGCCATCCCGCGCATCTTCCTGCTGTTTCTCATCACGGCGGTCATGGAACGCATCCCCCTCGTGGTGCTGGTGGTGATCCTGGGCGTCACCGGCTGGTTCGGTGCCAGCCGCCTGGTGCGCGCCGAGGTGCTGCGGCTGCGCGCGATGGGCTTCGTGCAGGGCGCGGAGGCGCTGGGGGCCGGCCGTTTCCGCGTCATGCGGCGTCACCTGCTGCCCAACGCCCTGGCGCCCCTGGCCGCCGCGACGACCCTCGCCGTCGGCGACGTGATCCTGCTGGAGGCCGGGCTCTCGTTCCTCGGCTTCGGCGTCCAGCCGCCGACGCCGTCCTGGGGCGGCATGATCCTCGACGCACGCCCGTACCTCATCACCTCGCCTCTCAGCAGCCTCGCACCCGGGCTGGCGATCGTGGTGGCGGTGCTGGCGGTGAACCTGGTGGGTGAGGCGCTGAGTGGCGAACGGCGGAGCCTGCCGGCATGAGCGGACCGCTGGTGGTCCAGAATCTCCGGGTGAGTTTCCCCGGTGCCGCGGGGCCGGTCTTTCCCGTCGACGGCGTATCCCTCACGGTCGCGTCGGGCGAGCTGCTGGCCCTGGTCGGTGAGTCGGGGTCGGGGAAGACGCTGACCGGCCTCTCCCTCCTCCGGCTGGTGCCGGCGCCGGGACGAATCGAGCCGGGCAGCGTGCTCCGCCTGGGCGACACCGATCTCATGGCGCTGGAGGGAGAGGCCCTCCGCCGGGTGCGCGGGCGGCGGCTGGCCATGGTCTTCCAGGACCCGATGGCCAGCCTCAATCCCGTGCTCACGGTCGGGGCCCAGATCGCGGAGACGGTGCGGGCCCATTTCGACGTGCCCCGCCGGGAGGCCCGGCAGCGGTCCGAGGCGCTGCTGGCGGAAGTGGGCATCAGCGATCCGGGACGGCGCTACGAGAGCTATCCCCATGAATTGAGCGGCGGCATGCGGCAGCGGGCCATGCTGGCTATCGCCCTCGCTGCTGAACCCGAGGTCCTGCTCGCCGACGAGCCGACCTCGGCGCTGGACGTGACCGTGCAGGCGCAGATCCTCCAGCTGCTGGACCGGCTGCGGACCTCGCGCGGGATGGCGCTGCTGCTGATCACCCATGACCTGAGCATCGTCGCCGGCCGGGCCGACCGCGTGGCGGTGATGCATCGCGGGCAGATCGTGGAGACCGCCGCCACCGGCGAGCTCTTCGCCCGCCCGTCCACAGCCGCCGCGCGGCTGCTGCTCGATGCGGTGCCGCGCCTGCGCGGCCCCAAGCGCCGGACCTCCGCCGGAGCCGCCCCGTGAGCTCACCTCCGGCGGTGCCGGCGCCGCTGCTGCAGGTGGACGATCTCGTGGTCCACTACCCCGGGACCGGGATCCTCCGTCGCGGAGCATCGGTGCGCGCGGTGGACGGCGTCAGCTTCGAGATCCACCGAGGGGAGACCCTGGGCCTGGTGGGAGAGTCGGGCTCGGGGAAGTCCTCAGTGGCCCGCACGGTCGTTCGCCTGCAGTCCCCCTCCGCCGGGCATGTGCAGTTCGAGGGTGCGGACCTGTTCGAAGTGGCGCCGGAGGAACTGCGCCGGCTGCGGCGGCGCATCCAGATCGTCTTCCAGGACCCGGGGAGTGCCCTCAATCCGCGTATGCGGGTTGGCGATGCCGTAGCCGAAGGGCTGGAGATCCACCGGATCGCGACCCGGGCGGACCGGCCTGCACGGGTGGCGGCGCTGCTCGCCGAGGTCGGGCTGGATGCCGACCTCGCGACCCGCTGGCCGCACGAGCTCTCCGGCGGCCAGAAGCAGCGGGTGGCGATCGCCCGCGCGCTGGCGGTCGAGCCCGACTTGCTCGTGTGTGATGAGGCGGTTTCCGCCCTGGATGTCTCGGTGCAGGCCCAGGTCCTGGCGTTGCTGGTGGAACTGCAGCGACGCCGTGGGCTGGCGTATCTCTTCATTGCCCACGACCTGGCGGTGGTGCGGCAGGTCGCCCATCGGGTGGCGGTGATGTACGCCGGGCAGATCGTCGAGACCGGACCGGTCGAAGAGTTGCTGGCTCAGCCGCGCCATCCGTACACCCAGGCGCTGGTGGCCGCTGCCCCCGAGCCGGATCCGGCGGCCCCGATCCCCACCATGCTGCTCACCGGCGAGCCACCCTCCGCCACGGCCCCGCCGTCAGGCTGCCGCCTCCACCCCCGCTGCTTCCACCCCCGGCGCGACGCCCGCTGCGCCGGCGAGGTCCCGACCCTGCGCCAGGTGGCCGGCACCCAGGCGGCCTGCCACTACGCCACACCGGATTCCTGACGCCGGGCACCAGAAGTAGCCGGTCATCCCACCGCCTTGCTGATCAATGAAAGCCGGCCTGCGAGCGCCTCACTCGCCTCGCGGAACGCCTGCTCCAGACCGGTGAGAAGCGGGCCTCCGGTGGCGAGGGAGGCGGGCGCAGGACGCTGTTCCAGCTGCTGGCAGGATTCAACGAGGCGGACCGCGCCGACCGTACTGGCCGATCCGCGCAGTGCGTGGAGCCCGCCCCGCCAAGCGGACCCGTCCCCGGCCACGGCGGCATCACGCAGCGCCTGCAGCAGGCTCCTCCCCTGGACGGCGAACAGCGCGCTCACTTCGGCGACCAGCCCCGGCTGCCCCTCTGCCTCGAGGCTGCACAGGTTGCCCACGGCGCCCTCGTCCAGGATGGGTCCGGCCTTCGGCTCGGCAGGGGCCGCTTTCCGCGCGGTGCTGGGAGCAAATCGCCCAGACAGCCACCGGTCGAGCATCGCCTCCAATGCCTGCGGCTGCACCGGCTTGCTGAGATAGTCATCCATGCCTGCCGCAAGGCAGCGCTCGCGGTCACCCTGCATGGCGTGGGCGGTCATGGCCACCACCAGCTGGTGACCGCCTGACTCCGCCTCACGGGCCCGCAATTCCTGGGTTGCGGCCAGCCCGTCCAGGACCGGCATCTGGCAATCCATCAGGACCAGGTCGAAACGCTCTGCCGCCAGCCGATCGAGCGCCTCACGCCCGTTGCCAACCACGACGGGTTTGAGGCCGAGCCGCCGCAGCATGCTGGTGGCCACCTTCTGGTTGACCGGTGCGTCTTCCACGAGCAGTACCCGCGCAGGTCCGCCCGGCGGCAGCTCACTGGCAGCCGCTGCGACGGGCCGGCGCCGCTCCAGCATCCCGATGAGGGCAGCGAGGACCGCCGCAGGGCCGGCGCTTCGCGGGAGTTCCGCCTCCCCTCGCATTGGCGTCGGCGTGCCACCAGGCTCCGCCGCCGCCCGCAGGATCAGCACCTGGCACGCGGCGTCGTCACCGCAGACCAGCAGGCGGTCCAGCACCGGCGTGAGGTCTTCCGGCCCCCCCGCATCCAGGACCGCCATGCTCAGCGGCCGTCCATTGCGGGTCGCTTCCTCGGACCGGGCCCGCGCCTGACCCACGAATCGGGTCTCCACGACCTCCGCGCCTTCGGCCTGGAGCACTTCGTGCAGGCGCTGGACCTCCGGCGCAGCCCCGAGCAGCAGCACGCGCTGCCCCAGCAGCCGGGGCACCCGCGCCGCAGGCGCGGTGCCGGGTACGGTATCCACGGGGATGTGGCAGGTGAAGACGCTGCCCTCGCCTTCGGTGCTCGCCACGCTGATCTCCCCGCCCATGAGGTGCACCAGGTCGCGGCAGATGGCGAGGCCGAGTCCGGTGCCGCCGTAGCGGCGGGTGGTGGACGTGTCGGCCTGGGTGAACTTCTCGAAGACCTGCGCCTGCTTGCCCGACGGGATCCCGATGCCGGTATCCTCGACGGAGAGGCGGAGGACAAGACGGGTGCCCGCCGACGACGCCAGACCGAGACGGACGGCGACGTGCCCCCGGTCGGTGAACTTGATCGCATTGCCGACCAGGTTGAGCAGCACCTGTCGCAGACGACCGGGGTCGCCACAGAGCGCCCGGGGCAGCTCCGGGGACACCTCGGCAATCAGGGGGAGGCCCTTTTCCGCCGCCCGTGGAGTGAGTAGCGCCCGCACGTCCTCGGTCACCGCATGCACATCCATCGGCACCTGTTCCAGCGTCAGCTTGCCGGCTTCGATCTTGGAGAGATCGAGAATGTCGTTGAGCAGGACGAGCAGCGTGTTGCCGGAGCTGTGAATGGTCTCCACACAGTCGCGCTGTTCCGCCGACATGGGGGTGTCCAGCAGCAGGCTGGCCATCCCGATGACCCCGTTCATCGGGGTACGGAGCTCGTGGCTCATGTTGGCCAGGAACTCGCTCTTGGCGCGATTGGCGGCCTGCGCCTCCTGGTTGGAGCGCGACAGCTCGCGGGTCCGTTCTTGCACCAGCTGCTCGAGACCGGCGCTGTGGCGAGCGAGCTCGTGGTACAGCTGGGCGCTCTCCAGGGCGGCCGCACAATTCCCCAGCAGGATGGACAGCAGCTTCTGATTGGCATCGGGGACATGCTCCAGCGCCTCCGCGCTGATCCCCAGGAACATGCCGATCACCCGTGACCGGGTGGAGAGCGTATGCAGGAGCACCGTGCGGCCGGGACAGGAGCGCGCCGGCACCTGGACCGGAGCGTTGCGCTGGACCGCCCAGGCAAAGACTCCGGCCGCCACCTGCGCGTCCATCTCCTGCTGCAGGGCCAGCCCGGCGTCGGCCGGTTCATGGTCCATTCGCCGGAAGCCGAGCCCATCCGCCTCCAGGAGAAAGAAGGCGCTCCGCTCGAACTCCATCAGCCGCCGCAGCACCGGCCGGACCGCCGCCACGACGGTCGCGGGCGCCTCCTCCCGGGACCGAGCCGACCGGAACGCCCCCAGGGAGGCGACCATGTCGAGCGCCTCGAGTACCCAGGAATGGTCTGGCAGGGCCGGGTGGCTCACGCAGCCTCCAGCGCCATGATCCTCACTGCGGACTCGTAATGCCGCTCCGCCTCATCCACGATGTCCGGGATCATCTCGGGGCTGATGCCGATGGCCTCCCATGCGGATGGGATCAGCGGCGGGACCAGGGTCTCCCCGCTGGAGCCGAGCCCGAGGGCGTTGGTGATGAGATCGGCCACATGGACCACCGCCGCCTCCACCGGGAACCGCTGGGCCCGTTCGGGGTGGTGATGCTGCAGCACCGACTCGCGGAGGCTGGGCGGGAGCTTCCACAGCTCAAGAAGGGCATGCCCGACATGGGCGTGGTCGAACCCGAAGACCTGGTGTTCCGCTTCAAAGAGCGGCTCCCCGCGGTCCCGGGCGCGCTGCAGCGCATCTCGGGATTGCTCCGGCGCCTTGAGATACATGATGGGACGCCCGATATCATGCAGCAGCCCGGCCACGAAGTAGCGCTCGACATTGGTCTCCCGCCGGCGCGAAGCGAGGGCCCGGGCGGTGACCCCGCAGGCCACCGAATGACGCCAGAAGGACTCCATCGACACCACGTCGGCGGGCATGCTGGCAAACAGCCGGATGACCGACGTGGCCAGGGCAAGGTCCTGCAACTGGGCCGTCCCCACGATGCTGATCGCATGGCTCACCGTCTCGATCCGGGAGGGGAAGCCATACATGGCGCTGTTGACCAGCCGGAGGAGCCGGGCCGTGAGGCCGGGATCCTCCGCGATCACCCGTCCGACGTCCGCGGCGGAGCTGCGTGGATCGCTCACCACCGCCGACAGGCGGAGGTAGACGCCGGGCAGGGAGGTGAGGCTCACCACCCCCTTGAGAAGATCCGAGGCTCTAGCCATTGGCGGAAGTTTCCCGGCCGGCGGCGCGATCGGCGGCGCGGCTCACGCACAGCCGGAACAGTTCCACGACCAGCGGGTGGGTCTGGTCGGTGTTGCGGAAGTGCTGGCGCGCCTCCGATTCCGCCACGGCCAGCTGTTCCGGCGTGGGACCAGCCGCGACCGCCTCGCCAGGCAGGCCCTCCGCCCGGACACGGATCATGGTGATGCCCCACAGCTGGCAGGCGCGCAGGTGGCGCTCGGTCAGCTCAGTGCCGGCCGACATCAGCAGACGTCCCTGCTGGTCGTAGACGTCCTCCACCACCGGGATCCCCGGGACAAGGTCGTCCACGGCGAGGAGCACCGAGGGCTCCGGGCGTCGGTCCAGGCCGCGCGTCATGGTTCCCCCCGCTGCCGGAGGGGGTCATGCGCGCCGGCCGGAGCGCGGCAATGGACGGACACTGGCGGGATGTGAACGCTCACGCTGACCTCGATGGGTCCGGGTGCGACAGACGGTCAAGCTGTGGTCGCAGGTGGTGCTCGTAACAGTCGGGGCAGATGCCGTGGGTGAACTGCGCATCGGTGTGGCGGGAGACATAGTCGTCCACCTGGGACCAGCGCTCCGCCTCATCCCGGATCCGCTTGCAATAGCTGCAGATCGGCAACAGTCCCTCGAGCTGCAGCACCGCCCGGTGCAGGCCAAGCACCCGCTCGGCCACCCGCAGGCGGGCGTGCAGTTCGTGCTCGTGGATCGGCTTGGAGACGAAATCGTCCGCGCCCGCTTCCATGCCGTCGAGATAGCTGGTACGGCCGCGCATGGCGGTCAGCAGGATGATCCAGGTGTAGCGGCCCGAGTCGAGAGCCCTGACCCGGCGGGTGAGCTCCAGTCCATCCACCCGGGGCATCATCCAGTCGGTGATGAGCACCGAGGCAGGCGCGGCGAGATGGCGTTCCCACGCCTCGCCGCCGTCGCCGGCCATCTCCACCTCATGCCCCAGCCCCGCCAGGGTGGCGGCGAGCACCCGACTCGACACCGGGTCGTCGTCAGCGATCAGCACGCGCATCGGCCCACCTCCCATCGGTGGGGTACCCGCGCCCATGGCGAGACCGGTGGTCCCGGCTCCACCACGCCAGTGGCGAGCGCAGCACGGGAGGCCGCTCTCATCGGAGTTCCCTCACCGGTGCGACCAGACGCTGAGCTCTCCCCACGGTGGTCCGTGCAACCAGCTCGGCCGGGATGCCCGCCAGGGGCAGCACACGCTCGGCCAGGCCTGCCCCGACGATAGCGCCGGGCATGCCCCAGACCACCGAGGTGGCCTCATCCTGGGCGAGCAGTCGGCTCCCGGCGCGCCGCATGACCTCGGCGCCCTGCAGCCCGTCGTGGCCCATTCCGGTCAGGACCAGGCCCAGCGCCCGGTCCCCGTACACCTCCGCGACCGACCGGAACAGCACGTCCACCGCGGGCCGACAGGAGTTTTCGGGGGGGGCCTGGGTGAGGACCGTCAGCACGCGTTCGCCGTCGCGGCGCAGCGCCAGGTGGAAGTTGCCCGGCGCAATCAACACCGTACCGGGCTCCAGCTGCTCCTCCGACACCGCCTCTCGCACCGTCAAGGGTGACTGCGAGGAGAGCCGATCGGCCAGAATCCGGGTAAACAGCGGCGGCATGTGCTGCACCACCACGATAGGTACCGGGAACTCCGCCGGGAGGCTGCCGAGGATGGCCGACAGCGCGTTGGGGCCACCGGTGGATACGCCCACGGCCAGGACATCCACCCGTGACGGAAGGGGAGTCACCACGCGGCGGGCCGGCGCACTCGGAGCACGACCGGGTGGTGGACGGATCACGCGACCGGCAAGGGCCTTGATCTTGGGCACCAGGTCCTCCCGGAGCTGTGCCCGGGCCTGGGCCAGATTGCCGAGATTGGCTGGTTTGGTGACGTAGTCAGAGGCGCCGCAGGCCAGCGCGTCCAGAGTTGCGGTCGCCCCCCGCTCGGTCCTGCTGCTGAGCATGATGACGGGCAAGGCGGGGTACAGCCGGCGGAGCGCCACCAGCGTCTCCAGGCCATCCATTTCCGGCATCTCGAGATCGAGGGTAATCAGGTCCGGGGCCAGGGTGGAGAGGCTTGCCAGCGCGGCACGCCCGTGCGGGGCCGTACCCACGACTTCAATCTCCGGGTCCGACGACAGCAGGTCCCCGACAATTCTGCGCACAACCGCCGCGTCATCCACGACCAGTACCCGGATCTTCGGCATGATGACCTTACAGGGAGGCGAGGCCCACGAGCTGGAGCTTTTCCAGCAACACGGCCGGGGTGAACGGTTTCATGACGTACTCGTTGGCCCCGGCATCGAGCGCACGCTGCATCTGTCCCATCTCGGTTTCCGTGGACACCATCAGGATGATGGTCTGGTGCCACGCCGGGTTCTGGCGTGCCGCGCACAGGAACTCGAAGCCGTTCATCTCCGGCATGTTCCAATCGACCATTACCAGGTCAACGGCCCCCACCTCGGCCAGCCGGTCAAGTGCCTCGCGGCCGTTGCCCGCCTGAAACACCTCGAGGCCCAGCTCGCTCAGTGTCTTGCCGATGATGCTTCGAATCGCCCGCGAGTCATCCACGACCAATGCTCGCATCGAGGCCTCCAGCTGTGAGATGTGCCACCGAGCTGCCGAGTGCCGCCACGCGGGGCCCGGCGGAGGGGTCGGCGGCACCCGAATCTCCCTTTCAGATATCGGCAGGTGGCGTCGGGAACTGGAGCGACGGGGGAGACTGACACAGCGGCCCGGACGCCGGGAGGGCGCTCCAGGGGGGCGGGCGTCAGCCGGGACGGAGGCCCAGGTGGTCGTGCATTTCCTGCTCTACCCGCCGGGGGTCGTCGCTGTTGTACAGCACGAGGTTCCGGAGGTGATCCAGGCTCTCCAGCCCGATGAGTTCCTCAAACCGGAACGCACAGCCGCCGGGACCGTGGCGCAGTACGCGGCCGATGGCACAGACCAGCTGATCGGTGCCATCCAGGAACACCCGGACCTGGCACGGGCTGCCTTCTTCGGGAGGCGTTTCCGTGTGGAGAAACCCGCCCTGCAGCCCCAGGTTCGCGATGATCCCCGGCACCACGGCGGCACCTGGGCAAAGGAGCTCCGCGCGCAGGTGGAGCTTCACCCGGCTGCACTGGCGCCGATGCTGATGGTCGGATTCCACGCTCCCTCCTAGGTGCCGGACGCGCGATGGAGACGAACCGCAAGTGGTGATCCCTGGCACTCGAACAGGACCGTGGTGAGCAGCACACCGCTCAGCGGCCGCAGGGCGAGGGCGCTGCCCTCCGCTACCGTCGGCAGGGAGAGGCGGCACGGCTCGGGCAGGAGGGCCTTGACGTTGCCCCCAAGCATGTTGGTGAGCTCACCGATGACATCCCGGGTGTCGGCGGCGCTGACCTCCGGCAGGGCGACGCCGAACATGGTGGCGGCCGCGGTTCTGGCGAAGTGGGCGGTGCACTCGATCGTGACCGCGCCCTCCCAGGCGCCGCTGATGCGGACGGAGGCCGACATGACGGGGTCCAGCGCGGGCAGCGGGTCGGTACGGCGAATCAGGCCGACGCCGAGCACCGACTCCCACACCAGTTCGGCCACCTGACCGATCTCGGCCTCGAGCAGGTTCATGGCTCCTCCAGCTTTCCCTTGATCCGGTAACAGCCGGCCTTGTCTAGCGGGAGGCGCTCGAAGGCATCCCCGAGATTCAGCGTCGTTTCCGCCCCACCCAGGAAGAGATGACCCCAGGGATTCAGCACCCCGCGGACGTTGCGGAGGATGCTGCGTTTGGTCTCCACGTCGAAATAGATCAGGACGTTCCGCAGGAACACCACATCCATCGGCGGGAGCGGTCCCCAGGGCTCGATCAGGTTCAGCTCGCGGAACTCGCACAGGCGCTGGACCTCCGGCCTGATCTGCCACTCCATGCCCTTCTTCTCGAAGTACTTCAGCAGCAGCGCCGCCGGGAGTCCGCGGTTCACCTCGAGCTGGCCGTACTTGCCGGTGCGGCAGCGGGTCACCATCCCGGCCGAGAGATCGGTACCCAGCACCTTGATCGACCAGCCGGCAAGCTGGGGGAAGTGCTCCAGCAGGGTCATGGCCACGGTGTAGGGTTCCTGGCCGCTGGAACTCGCCGCACACCAGATGGTCAGCCGCCGTTCCGCCTGTCGGCGGCGGATGACCTCGGGCAGGATGACGGTCCGGAGCGCTTCGAACGGGTACAGGTCCCGGAAGAAGCTGGTCTCGTTGGTCGTCATCGCCTCCACCACCTTGCGGGGCAGCCCATTCGCTGGCTGTGCCCGGAGGTGGTGCACCATGGCGTCAATGGACTGGAAACCCTCGGCACGGGCCAGCGGCGCCAGACGGGCTTCCAGCAGGTAGCTCTTCTCCGGCTCCAGCACGATGGCCGATCGCTGGCGGACGAGCCCGCTGAGGAACTGAACGTCCGTCAGACTCAGGGGCATGGCCGCGACCTCGGGGCAACGGTCATGGTCTCGCCTCAACCCGGAAGCGACCGACGATCCGCTTCAGGTCGCTGGCCAGCGCGGCCAGGTCGGTGGCAGCCTGCTCGGTATCGAGCGTACCCGCACTGGTGTGTCGGGCGCTCTCGGCTACATGCGCGATCGACTGTGCAATCTCTCCGGCCGCGCGGGCGGCGTCGGTGAGACTGCGGCTCATCTCGTTGCTGGTGGCCGTCTGCTCCTCCACCGCTGCGGCGATCACGGCCTGGATTCCGTTGATCTGCCCGATGGTCACCGCGATCTCCCCGATGGCCAGGACCGCGCGACCCGTGTCGCCCTGAATGGCATCAATCCGCTGACCGATGTCTTCGGTCGCCCGGGCCGTCTCCTTGGCCAGCTCCTTGACTTCCTTGGCGACGACCGCGAACCCGCGCCCGGCTTCGCCGGCCCGGGCCGCCTCAATGGTGGCGTTGAGCGCCAGGAGATTCGTCTGCCGTGCGACAGCCGTAATGAGTTTGAGCACCTTGCCGATC
Source organism: uncultured Gemmatimonadaceae bacterium (assembly GCA_964449145.1). Classification (GTDB taxonomy): domain Bacteria; phylum Gemmatimonadota; class Gemmatimonadetes; order Gemmatimonadales; family GWC2-71-9; genus JADJOM01. Next base: position 12,079 of record CAYUYF010000006.1, read on the forward strand.
TCCCGGCTCGAGACCCCCAGTGCGCCTACCGTGGCGTTGGTGCGTTCCGCCAGCTCCACCGCCGCCGCCGCCACGGTGGCCGCATCGATGGCGTTCGTGGCAATCTCCCGAATGCTCACACTCAACTCCTCGGTGCCCGCGGCCACGGCCGAGACCTTCTGATTGGCCACGTCGCTCCCTTGGCTTGCCACCTCCGCTTCCGTGCTGGTCTCCTTCGCGGCACGCCGGAGCGACCCACTGATGGATGACAGCCCCACCGCTGCCACCGCCAACTGCTCGGCATGGCGGGCAATCGTACCGATGTTGGCGCGCAGATCCCCGAGGAACCGGTCCAGTCCCTGGCCCAGTTGCCCGATGGCATCACTGCCGCCGACGGTCACGGGGTGGGTGAGATCTCCGACTGCCGCGGCATTGACCACCTGCAGCAGGCTGCCCACCTGTTCCCGCAGCGTGGCCGCCTCCGCTCGCTCCCGATCGGATGCCTTGACCACCGCCGCCTCCGCGGCCAGCCTCGCCGTCACGACCTCCCAGGTGACCATCGGGCCGAGGTACCGCTGCTGGTGGTCCCACGTCGGGGATACCGTGAAGTCGAGCGTCTCGCCGCCGAACACCCCCCGTTCGTGGTACGGCAGCCGTGCTGGATCCGCCATGTGGCGCGCAGCGGCCAAGGGATCGGCGAAGAAGGCCGTGATCGCCTTCCCCATCAGCTGACTGGCCCTCATCGGGAGCACTGCGGCGAGCATCTCCAGTGACCGCTGCCCGGCCGGATTGAGGTACTGGATGCTGAGATCGGGGTCGCAGCAGATGATGTTTGTCGGGCAACTCTCGATCATTGACAGGGCGCGGCCCAGTTCGACTTCGATCCGCTGCCGGGAGGTCCGGTCCTCCCAGGCGGCGGTGTACCCAGCAAGCGCACCGGTCTCGTCCAGGACGGAATGGATGACAGCCTTGAGAATCCGTCCTCCGCCGGCAACGGTGACTTCGTAGGGAAGTCGGGCCGGGTCCGCCAGCGCCTCCGCGAACCCCGGCGGATCGCCGTGGAGGACCGCGAGGAGTTCGCCTTCGAGCGGTTCTCCCGCGAGCCCGAGTTGCCGCGCGGCAGCACGAGCCCGGTCACTCAGAGCCACGATACGCTGGCGATGATCCGCGATCACCAGCATGGCACCAGACCCGACCACCGCGCTCAGCAGCCGGGGCGCTGCCAGCGGATCGGAGACCGGGCTCGGTCGGGGGATGGTACGCGAGACGACATCACTCATGAGGCCGGCTCCGGGTACGCCACGCTGTTGGCGCCCGCGGTGCGCGGGCCGCGTAGGATGGAGCCAGGGGTTCTACCGGGCGGCCAGCCGGCATCCAGACCGAGTGTCCGGGCGGTGTCCAGCACCAGCAGCAGGCGGCCGGGCAGCTTGTAGATGCCGGCCACCAGCGCCCGGATCGCGGGCGCAACGTTGGCCGGCAGCGCTTCCCGGTCGGCACTCGCGGCCTCCAGCACATCTCCGATGCGGTCCACCAGCAGGCTGACGGGTCCAGCAGCGGTGCGGACCACGACGTTCATCGCCTGCCGCCCGTGGTCGAGGGGCGGCAGACCGAACCGTTCGCGCAGGTCCACCGCCGTCACGATGTGACCGCGCAGGTTGATGAGCCCCCGCACGCCAGGTCCCGCGAGGGGGACCCGGGTCATCGGCTGCGCCCTGATGACCTCCTGTACCTCCACCACGTCGATGCCGAGGAGGAGGTCCCCAAGATGAACGGTGCAGAACTGGCAGTGGGTGGACACGGTCTATGCCCCCGCGCCGGCGAGGTGCCGGGTCTGGAATGCACAGCGCGGGAGACCCGCTTCCCCGATCAGCGTGCCGGCATCGAGCAGTTCTGTCACCCGACCCTGGATCACCGCGGTGCCGAGCACTGGGCCACCGTTGCTGCCGCGGTACACCGCGGCGGTGTCCTCGACGACATCGATGATGTCCTCCACCACCAAACCAACGTCCTGACCCTCGTGGGCGTACACGATCACCCGTAGCGGACGGTCGTCGCTCGCCGCGGCAGGGAGCGTGCGGCCCCCCGCGACCGGCACCAGGGGCAGCAGCCCATCGTGGTACTGAACCACCGGGTGGCCCAGGGCGTACTCCACGCTGGCCCGGGCGAATTCCTCCAGCCTGGTCACCCGCGCCAGCGGCATGGCCATGCGCCGGTCCCCGGCCCGGAACAGCAGCACTTCTTCCCGCGGGCGTCCCGCCGGCGCGGCGCCGCTGACCGCCTCCGCCTTGACGCGCTGCCCGCTCATCACGCCCGCGCGATGGGCCAGACCGGGAACGTCGAGGATGAGCGCCACGTGGCCATCTCCCATGATGGTAGCTCCCGCAAAGACCGGGATCTCCTGGAGCAGCAGGCCCAGCGGCTTGACGACGATCTCCTGGGCGTCGCGGATCGCGTCCACCACCAGCCCGAACACATGTCCCTCCGCCTGCAGGACAACGAGGTGCACGACGCCAGCTCCGCTGACACCTTCCCCGAGACCGGCCTGCAGCCCCAGCGTCCGCCCCAGGCTGACCAACGGCAGCAGGCGGCCGCGCAGCCGGTAGACGGGCGTACCATGGACCATCTCGACCCCCCCGGCCGTGCCGTCCAACCGGACCAGCTCCAGCAGCGACACCTGAGGAATGGCGAAGTAGTCGCCGCCCGCCGTGACGGTCAGCGCCGGGACAATGGCCAGGGTCAGTGGGATCTTCAGCCGGAGCATCGTGCCCTGCCCCGCCACACTCTGCAGGTCCACGGTCCCACCGATCTTCTCGATGTTGGTGCGCACCACGTCCATGCCGACGCCGCGGCCGGAGAGGCTGCTTACCGCCTCGGCGGTCGAGAAGCCGGGAGCGAAGACCAGCTGGGCCACCTCCCGCTCGGTCATGACCTCGGCCTGATCCTCGGTAATGATGCCCTTCTCGATCGCCTTCACCTTGACCCGGCCGACGTCAACCCCGGCGCCATCATCGGAGATCTCGATGAAGACCTGCCCGCCCTCGTGATATGCCCGCAGCGCGATCTGGCCCTCGGCGGGCTTGCCCGACGCCGCCCGTGCCGCCGGCGGCTCGATCCCGTGATCCACCGAGTTCCGCACGATGTGGGTCAGCGGGTCCCGAATGGCTTCGATGATCGTCTTGTCCAGCTCGGTCTCGGCCCCCTGCATCTCGATGCGCACCTGCTTGTGGCAGGCCAGCGCCAGATCGCGAACCACGCGTGGCAGGCGGGACCAGACGTTCCCGATCGGCTGCATCCGGGTCTTCATGACCCCCTCCTGCAGCTCGGTGGTGATCAGGTTGAGCCGCTGGGTCGTGGCCGTGAACACGGCGTCCTCCCGGGCCGGCGCCTGCTGCAGGATCTGGTTGCGGGCCAGCACCAGCTCCCCGACGAGGGTCATTAGCCGGTCCAGCAGCCCGACGTCGACCCGCAGGGAGTTCTCGGCCGGGGCGCGGGGCGCGGCGGACGGCAGTCCCGCACTCAGCACCGCCAGGGCCTGCGACGATCGCTGGCGGCGAGCGGTCCCTCGTGGGGGGGACGGCGGAGCGGGCGCCAGGGCCGCGTCGGCGACACGCAGCCGGGTCAGCAGCGCGACCAGCTCCGGGAACTCCTCGTCCCCATCGGTGCCGCTGGTCGCCACCGCGCCCAGGATCGAGCGCACGGCGTCCACGAGCTGCAGCAACCCGCTGGTGATCGCCGGCGTGAGCGCGAGGGTCCCGTCACGCAGGTCGGAGAGGAGGTTCTCGCCGACGTGCGTCACCGACTCCAGCTTGCCGAAGCCGAAGAATCCGCTGGTGCCCTTGATCGTGTGGATGCACCGAAAGATGTCTGCCAGCAGCTCCCGGTCCCGCGGGTTCTGCTCCAGTGCTACGAGGTTGCGGTCGAGGCGGTCGAGGCCCTCTCCACTCTCGGCCAGGAATTCCCTGACGATGTCGTCCTGCTCACCCATGGTCGGCTCCCCGGCGGATGGCCCACCGGCACCGCCGGTGGAGGGTGGGTCCGTCGAGCCCGCGACGGTGCCCTGCGCCGGGTGCCGGCAGACCGGAGATGCGCCGCATCAGCCCGGCCGCGCTGCCAGTGGCAGCCGCGCCGGCTCACCGGCCGCCACCCACCGGTCGGTCGGCACCTCGATGCGGAACTGGCCGACGAGGGCCTGGAGCTCCCGGGCCGCGCGGGCCAGCTCGGCGGCGGACGCCTGACTCTGCACCGCGCCCTCGCTCGTCTCCTGGGCGGCGTGGGCCACCCCCTGGATGTTGCGGGCGATTTCCAGCGCGTTGCGCGCCGCCTCACTGACGTTCCGGCTGATCTCGTTGGTCGTCGCAGTCTGCTCTTCCACCGCCCCGGCGATGGACGCCTGGATCTGGTTGATCTCGCCGATGATGTCGCCGATCTCCCGGATGGCTGCCACCGCCTCGGCGGTGTCGGTCTGGATGGTGTCGATCTTCCGCCCGATCTCCTCGGTGGCCTTGGCGGTTTCCTTGGCCAGCTCCTTGACCTCGTTGGCCACCACGGCGAATCCCTTGCCGGCTTCACCGGCGCGGGCGGCTTCGATCGTGGCATTGAGCGCCAGCAGGTTGGTCTGCTCCGCGATCGAGGTGATCACCTTGATGACCTTGCCGATCTCGGCGCTGGAGGCGCCCAGCTTGCCAACTGTCCCGTTGGTCCGCTCCGCCACCCGGACGGCCTGGGAGGCCACCCGTGAGGCATCGGCGGCGTTGCGGGCGATCTCCCGGATGCTGGCCGACATTTCCTCGGTGCCGGTCGCCACCGTGCCCACGTTGCCGGACACTTCATCCGCGGATCGCGACACCATCGAGGCCTGCGTCGAGGTCTCTCCCGCGGCCTGGCCCAGGCGTTCGCCAACCCGGTTCATCTGGGTGGCCGCGCTGGCCACCGTCTCCGCCGTCCGCGCGATGTTGGCGACGCTCCCTCGCAGGGTGGCGAAGAACTGCCCCAGCCCCCGACCCAGGCGGCCGATCGCGTCCTCGCCGCCAACGCCAATCTCCCGGGTCAGGTCTCCCACGGCCGCCGCATCCACGACCTGGAGGATCTGGTCCACCTTGCCCTGGACCTCGGTGGCCAGGCGGCGCTCGTCCTCCGCCCGCTGGCGCTGCTCCGCCTCGCGCATCGCCGCCGCGGCGTGCTGCTGCTCCGCCGCGGCCTGCTGCGCCCGCCGGACCTCCTCGGCCTGGGCCAGCTCCCGCCGCTGCGCGGCCTCCATCTGCCCCGCCGCTGCGAGCTGCTCGGTCACCACCTCCCAGGTGATCATCGGACCGATGTAGTCTCCCCGCTCGTCCCGGATGGCGCACGCCATGAGGTCCAGCGTCTCCGCACCCTGCTCCACCCGGAGCTGAAAGGGCAACCGGGCCGGGTCCGACAGCCGGGCCTGCTCGCGTTCCAGCGCCGGGTGCAGCCGTCCGACGGGACCGCCCACCAGCTGGTCCACCGCCATCCCCAGCCGGCTGAAGGTCCCCCGAGCCGACGGGTTGACGTATACCAGGCACAGGTCACGGTCGGCCCAGGTCAGGTTGATGGGCGCGTTCTCCACCAGCTGCCGGATGCGGTTGACCTCGGCCCGCTGCTGTCCCACCACCTGCCAGTCCACTCGTTCGGCCAGCAGCGCGCCCCGAATGCCGGCGACGGCCGTACTCACCGAGTCCGCCATGCGTCCCAGCTCGTCGTTCCCCCGCCGCTCGAGGGCCACGGTCAGGTCACCCGCAGCCAGCGCGCCCAGCGCGGCGCCAGTCCGGCGGACCTCATGCAGGATGTCCCGGATCACCACCAGCGCGAGCAGGCTACCCGCCACCAGCACCCCGAGCAGCAGCCCGAACAGCAGCAGCTTGCGCTGATCCACCACGCGTTCCACTTCGCCCTCCACCACGCGCTGGTGGGCCGAGACCAGGTGCTCCAGCTCCAGGATTCTTGCCCGCTGCTCCTCGTACCGCTCCGTGAGTACTCCGCGGGCCATCTCATACGCCGCCTCCCGGTTGCTCCGAAGCAATGACGGGATGTAGAACCGCTTCTCCACCTCAAAGAACTCGAGCGCCGGACGGGCGGCGGAGTCCAGCTGCGCACGGATAACGCCATCGGACATCACCCCGCGCCAATAGGCGAGCCGCTCGCCAAACTGGGCCTCCAGCCGCTTGGAGTCCGCCTCGAGCGCTCGCAGCCGGGTGGCGTCCCCTTCGCCGGCCATCCGGAGCATCACCGCGTAGGCTTCCGTGATGTAGAGCGGCGGCGGGAGGATATCGGCGATCAGGTCCTTCCCCTGGATCACCTCGGTATAGGCCGGTCCCCCGACCCGCACTACGCGGACCGTCTGCCAGGAGAGTACGGCAAGGAGGAACAGGCCGATCGTGAAGCCGCCGACCAGCGTGATCAGGCGGCCACGGAGTCCAAGACGGTGCATGGGGAGGCGGGAGTGAGGGTCGGAATCGCTAGCGAATGCTCTCGTACAGCTGCTCGGCCAGGACCGCGCCGAAGGCCTCCGGCGACTGTCCCGCAGCCTGCGCCGCGGCAATGTCGGTGCGCCCCGACCCGTCGCGCCGCGCGAAGCTCGCCGACGCCCGGACCCGGCCAGCCTCCGCCATCTCGACCTTGCCGGACACCACGTACGCCGCCTTGAGCTGTGCGGCCAGTACCTGGACCGCCGCCATGGGGAGGAAGTCATCCGCCGCGTACCCGAACTGGCTGAGCGCGCCGTTGACCGCCTCCCGGGTCAGCACCTGGTACTTGCCACCCGCCAGCTGGGCAAAACGGCGCCGCAGGCCGTCGCTCACCGCGACCCCAGTGGCCGCCTCAATCCCGTCCACCCCCAGGGTGCTCACCAGCAGGCGGTTCTCGCGCCCGGTGACCGCCACGGCGGTCGCCCGCTTCGGAGGGATCTGGGCTTGGGTACCGGGGGCCAGCACAGCCAGCAACAGGACCAGCAGGGTAAGAATGCGCATGAGCCCTCAACGCGAGTGGCCAATTCCGGGAGCCGGCGCGGCCGAACAGCCGGGTCGGCCTGTGCAGGACACTTCAGCTATCGGCCATGGAAGGACGGAACTGAAACAGCCGGTCCAGACCGACGCCCGAAGCCGCCGCTGCGCCTGGACACCGACCTGCACCGGCTGGAGGGAGTGAGCGGGCATAGAAAGCGAGGAACCCTACAGGTCCGGCCACCCTCCGCGCTCCCCGCCAGGAGTCGCCTTCAGCACCCAAGGTGTGTCCCGGATACCGACACCCCGACCGACCCAGTGTCGCGCCCACGCAACCCTCGCAGGCTCCGCCGCCCGCACGAATTCGTTGCCTGGAAACAGCTTGGAGGCCCATGCGATGGGCTGAGGCTTCATGGTGCAACGTGGCACTAATCGTGCGGACTGGGGTCTAAGGTGAGGACGGCTGTGGGTGCCGAACTACGGAGGTGGGAAATGCTCAAAGCCTTGTTTGTCATGATCGTGCTGAGCAACGAGTACGCGGCCCGGCTGGTCCAGCGGTTCCAGCGCCGGACGGCCTGATCGGACCCGCGTCAGCCTGAACTCCACCTGAAAGACAGGGGCGGCCCTTCGGGCCGCCCCTGGGTGTTTCTGCCCAGTGACCCTCGGGTCACGAGAGGAACAATCGGGCCCGGTCGGCGAGACCGGGGACTTCCAGCGCGATCTCCGCCATGGTCTCCTCATCGGCCCCCATCTCGGTCAGCACGTCGGCGCTGGAGCAGTCTGGCCCGCCCTCCTCCGCCAGCCCCACCCCTGCCTCGGTACACAGCACCTCGGCTGCCTGCACGACCCGGCTGATCCCCTGCAGGTGCTCGTCGGCCTGGTGCGGATGGTGGTGATTGGTGACCGCCTCGGCGAGAAATGGCGGGAGCGCCCATCTACCGAGGAGGAGCCCGCCAACGGCCCCGTGGTCCATCCCCAGATGGGACTCCTCGGCCTGCCACAATTGCCCCCCATGGGCCGACCGCACCGCGAGGGCCTCAAGGAATTCCCGGGGGAAGTGCTGCTCCAGAATCAGCAGTCCGGCATCGTGCAGCAAACCCGCCACGTAGACATCGTCCCCGCTGATGGCCGGATCCTCGCCGAAGCGCTCCCACAACCGGCGCGCGACCATACCGACGGCCGCGGAATGCACCCAGAACGCCTGGTGGTCGAGCCCTCCCTGCCTCGACTTGAAGGCCTTGACCACGGCCAGCACGATGCAGACGGCCCGGACCTGGTTGATGCCCAGGCGGGCCACGGCCGCGTGGACCGAGGCGATGCGCTCGCCGGGACGGGAGAACGCGGCAGAGTTCGCAGCTCGCAGCAGGCGGGCGGTCAGGGAGGGATCGCGCTCGATGATCGCGGCAACGTCGGCGGCCCCCGCCCGCTCATCGTCCAGGACGCGATGGAGGTGAAACACCACCGTTGGCAGGGTGGGGAGGTTCTCTCCCTTGGCCAACAGCTCCCGCATGCCATTGATGATGTAGGGCACTCACTTCCCCCTGTGCGGAGGGGGCCTCCAGGCCCCCAAGGATTCTCAAGGTATCGGCAGGCGCCTCCGATACTTCAGCCATGCAAGGGATGGCGCGTCCATGATCGCAATTATCGGCCTGTTGATCGTGATTGGCTCGGTGGTGGGGGGGTTCTCCATCGCCGGTGGCCACATGGCTGCGCTGTTTCACGTCTCCGAGATCGTCACGATCGTCGGGATCGCGTTCGGGACGGTCCTGATCTCCACGCCGGGCGCGGTGCTCAAGGCACTGGGCGGGAAGCTGGGCGTGGTCTTCAAGGGCAGCCGGTTCAGCCGGGAGCTCTATCTGGACGCGCTCCGGATGCTCTACGAGCTGTTCCAGGTCGCGCGGAAGGATGGGCTGGTGGCCATCGAGAGCCACATCGAAGAGCCCGGCAAGAGCGCCATCTTCAAGAAGTACCCCAAGGTCCTCCACGAGCACCACGCCATGGAGTTCCTGTGCGATTCGCTGCGCCTGGTCCTGGTCGGCAGCGTGCCACCGCACGATCTCGACGCCCTCATGGATGGGGAGATGGACGTCCACCACGAGGAGGCGGGCAAACCCGCCAGCGCGCTCCAGAAAGTCGGGGACGCGCTCCCCGGCATCGGGATCGTGGCGGCGGTGCTCGGGATCGTCGTGACCATGGCCGCAATCTCGGGCCCGGTGGAAATCATCGGCGAGAAGGTCGCCGCCGCGCTGACCGGCACCTTTCTCGGCGTGCTGCTGGCGTACGGCTTCGTCAGCCCGCTCTCGACCGCCATCGAGCACATCAATTCCGAGGAGTCGCGGTTCTTCGCCTTCTTCAAGGCCAGTGTAGTCGCCTTTGCCAAGGGGTTTGCGCCGATCGTGGCGGTGGAGTTCGCCCGGCGGGCGATCTTCTCCAACAGCCGACCGACCTTCCAGGAGATGGAAACGGCCTGCAAGCTGGCCGCCAAGGCTGGGAAGTAGCCCATGAACAAGGCCCGCGAACAGCCCATCATCATCATCAAGAAGAAGGTGCAGGGGCACGCCCATCACGGCGGCGCCTGGAAGGTGGCGTTCGCCGATTTCATGACGGCGATGTTCGCGATGTTCTTGGTGCTGTGGATCGTGGGCCAGTCGAGCGACGTCAAGTCGGCCATCGCGGGGTATTTCCAGGATCCCCTCGGCCGGGCCAGCGAGTTCGGCAGCTCGATCATGGAGGGCGAAGGCGCGCAGTCCCAGAGCCCCCGGATCATGGCCCCGAGCCAGGTGATCGACCTGCGCCGGGACCGGTTGCGCCAGCTGGCCGAACAGATCAAGCAGACCGTGCGCGAGGTCCCGGCCCTGGCGTCGCTGGCCGAGCATGTCGAGATCGAAATCACCGAGGAAGGGCTCCGGATCCAGCTGCTGGAGGATTCGGCCGGCGTGTTCTTCGAGAGCGGCAACGCGATCCCCAAACCGCCGGGAGTCCTCCTGCTGCGCTTCCTCGGGCGGGAGCTGGCTTCCCTGCCCAATGGGGTAGTCATCGAGGGGCACACCGACGCCCGCCCCTACCGCCGCGCCGATGGCTACTCCAACTGGGAGCTCAGCGTCGACCGCGCCAATGCCGCCCGGCGGATCATGCTGGCCGGCGGTCTCAATGAGGCACAGGTCCAGCAGGTCCGGGGCTGGGCCGACCGCCGGCTGCGGGACGCGGACCGACCCGACGCCGACGCCAACCGCCGCGTCAGCGTCACCATGCTGCTGCCCCGAACCATGGACGCCGACTCCCTCGCCACGGTCCCCGACTCCGCCAACCGCGCCCCCGGGGTGGTGGGGTCCCGGTGACAGCCGCCGAGCGGATAGTGCTCCTGGTGGACGACGATCCGCTTACCCTGACCCATTTTCATGCCGTCCTGAGCAGTGAGTCGTCACTGCGGGTGGTCACCGCCGCGAACGGCGTGGAAGGGCTCCAGCTCGCCCGGGAGCTCCACCCGGACATGATCATCTCGGACTACCGGATGCCGGAGATGGACGGCTTCGAGTTCTGCCGTCAGGTCCGCTCCGACCCGGAGCTCGCGGGCTGCATGTTCATCGTGCTCAGCGGGTTCAGCGATACCGTGCTCAAGGTCCGTGGGCTGGACATCGGCGTGGACGACTATCTCACCAAGCCGATCGAAGTACCCGAACTGCTGGCCCGGGTCCGGGCGGGATTGCGGATGAAGGCGCTGCAGGACGAGCTCCGCCGGGACCGCGACCAGATCGAGACGCTCCATGCCGAGCTGGGGCGGAGCTTCGAGCAGCTGCTCCAGCTGCTTATCCACCTGGTGGACCTGGGTCTCCCCGGGGCGGCCGAGCGAGGCCGGAGAATCCGCCTGCTCGCCGGCCGGATCGCGGAGCGCTTCGAGATCCCCGCGGAGCTGGTCGCAGACCTCGAGCTCGCGGCCCAGCTGCACGAGATCGGTCGGGTGGTCGATGCCGCCCACCACCCGGGGGGCGGCGTGTACCCCGACTGGCACTACGCCGTGGTCTCGGCAACGCTGCTGGACCAGGTGGAGCGGCTCAAGGGAGCCAGCGAGCTCATCGGGGGGCTTTACGAGAACTGGGACGGGACCGGGATGCCCAACCACTACGTCTCGGGGCAGATCCCGCTGCGGGCGCGGGTGCTGCGGGTGGCGATCGATTTTGACCGGCTGGTCTCCGGCGATACCGGACGGCGTCGCTCGCCAGCCGAGGCCGTCGAGGAGCTCGGCGACCAGATGGGAACCAGGTACGACCCCCTGGCCATTCGGCACCTCGAATCGGTGGTGCTGGACCAGCCCCGGGAGCAGTGGGAGACGACCCGCAGCCAGGTCGGCGTGGACCAGTTGCTCGAGGGGATGGTGCTGGCGGCCGATCTCTGCACCAGCTCGGGGATCAAGCTGCTGTCGAAGGGCACCACCATCAGCCGCAGCATGCTCGAGGTGATCGAGCGCCGCAACCTGGCCGACCCGATTCTGGACGGCGTCTGGATCACCCGCCGCTAGGCCGCTCCGTGGTTGCCCCCCCGAGGCGGCGTGGGTTAGCTTTTTGCGGCCCCCGGGAGATCCAACGTGACCATGGTTTCCGTTCCAGCCGAGCTGGTGCAGGCCTCGCCGCAGTTCCAGGAAGCCCTCATCCGTGCCGATCGCGCCGCCGTCGTGGCTACCCTGGTACGGGGCATCGCGCACGACCTGCGGGGGCCGCTGCAAACGCTCAACCTGCTGGTGGACCCCCACGCGGACCTGCTCGCCAACGCCGACGGGGCCCGCTTTCGCGGCGCCATGAGCGACTCGGTCCAGCATCTGGCCGAGACCATCTCCCGATTCAGCCAGATCTACGCCCCGCCCGACACCGAACCGGCACCGGTGATCGTGGACGAGGTCCTGGGCTACGTGGTGGACCTGCAGCGATACCAGCGCGGGCTGCCGGCGGCCGAGGTAGACCTGCGTCTGGCGGCCGGGCTGGCGCCGGTACGCGGCATGGAGGGTCTCCTGCGGCACCTGCTGCTCACCCTGGTCATCAACGCCAAGGAGGCGATGGCGGGACAGGAAGAGGGCCGGATTGTGCTGGGGACGCAGACGGTGGATGGGGCAGTGGTCATCGCCGTGGAGGACAACGGCTCGGGAATGGGGCCCGAGGTGCGGCGCCGGGCCTTTGACCCCTTCTACAGCACCCGCAGCGGCCACCTGGGGCTCGGACTGAGTACGGCGCGCTGGCTGGCGGCCCGCCAGGGCGGCACGGTGGACCTGGCCGAGGGCGCCCGCGGGGGCACCCGAGTGACGGTGACCCTGCCGGCGTGGAGCCGCGGCCGCTAGGGCTCCTTCAGCGGAATCGTATCCAGCCAGTCGGCGCCGGTGGACCGGGCATTGGCACGCCGGTTTTCCTCGGCGACGCGCGAGACCAGCTCCTCCCGCTGGATGTTGACGGTCGTCGGGGCCTCGATCCCGATGCGGGCCCCGCGACGATCGCTGGACAGCACGATGATCCGGATCCCACCCTCGATGATGATCGCCTCTCCCTGGCGACGGTTCAGTATCAGCACAGCTCTCCTTGCGTGTGCGGTGCCGGCCTAACGCACCATCCCCAGGACATCCTGCATCATCTCGTCGGCGACCGACACCAGCCGGGCCGCGGCCGCAAAGGCGTTCTGCTGGGTAATCATGTGGGTGAGTTCTTCATCAATGGACACCCCGCTGATGCTCTTGCGCTGGCTGTCGGTGTAATTGACGATCACGTCCTGGGCCTCCTGCCGCTGCCCGGCGTCGCGGAGTGCCACCCCGATGTCCGAGACCATTCGCTGGTAGGCCACGCCGATGGTGTCGCCGCCGAAGCTGGCGACACCGCCGGTCCGGAGGGCGGCGATGGCCAGAGCCACCGAGTTGTCACCGGGCCCGCCGCTTGCCCCGGCCGCGATGTTGTCGGAGCTCAAGAGTACCGCCTGGCTCAGGGAGAACCCCTGGGCCGTGGTGCCGGCCGGGTCGAAGAAATCGATCCCGGTCGCCCCGGCGAGGTTCCGGCCGCCGCGGTGCAGGGCGTTGACTTCGGCCACGATGCCGGCCGCCAGCTGGTCCAGGCGGCTCCGCACCCCTGGAATCGTCCGGGTGGACAGTTCCGTCAGGGCCGCCAGCTCTCCGCCCTGCAGGTTGAGCAGGCCGGAGACCCCGCTCGAGGCGACCCCGTACGCTCCGTTGCCGAGACTCCGCAGCTCCAGCGGCATGGACTGCGCCGCGTCCACGACCATGGCGTCACCCGCCAGCACCCCGATCGTCCCATCCCCGCGGTCCACCACTCGCACGCTGATCAGGCCGGAGAGCTTGTCCACCAGCAGGTCCCGCCGGTCCATCACATCCGGCGCCGCGCGATCCCCGGAGGAGCCGGACCGGATCTCGACGTTGAGGTCGGCGATTTCCCGTGCGATGGCGTTGACCTCGGTGAGGATCCCCTCCATTCGGGTCACCGTCTCTGCCGCCAGATCGCCAAGCCGATGGTCGGCAGCCCGGAACCGTCCAGCCAGGGTCTCTGCCGACTGCCGCACCAGCTGGCGCGGCGCCTTGCCGGCGGGATCGTTGGCCAGGTCGCCGAAGGCGGAGAAGAGCTGGTCAATGCCCGCGCCGAGGCCAAGATCGCTGGGCTCGCCGAATACGCCCTCGACGCTGCCAAGCATGTCGCGCAGCGTGGTGAAACCACCGAGCTCACCGTTCTGGCGGCGGTAGGTCGCGTCCAGGATCTGGTTCCGCATGCGGGCGATGCCGTCGGCCCCCACCCCGCGGCCCAGTTGGCCCAGGGTCGTCCGCAGCGGTGTCAAGGCGCTCTGGTTGAGGCGCTGGCGGCTGTACCCCTCGGTGCTCGCGTTGGCGATGTTATGCCCGGTGGTGTCGATGGCGCGCTGGTGGGTAATCAGCGCCGACCGCGCGATGCTCAGCAGACTGGAGAGTCCCATGGTCAGGCGGTCCGGTTGAGGATCAGCCCGCTCTGCGGCCCCGGCTCGTTGGGTCGGTCGCCGCGCTGGTAGCCCGCCGCGGGATCGCCCGCCATCGAGAAGAGCCGCTGCAGGAAGAGATCCCCCGCATCCATCGCGCGCCGGAGGATGTGCTGGTTGATGGCCAGGTCTTGCGCCGCCAGCAGGGCGGAACGCTTCACCATGGCGCGGGCCTCCTCCACCTCACGGGGAAGGATGCCACCGAGCAGCTGTTCCAGCCGCTCCAGCGGGGTGGGGTTGCCGCCGGCAATGAGCGCCGTGAGGGCGGCGCGTCGCCGCTTGGCCTCATCCAGCGTCAGCAGGGTGCGCCCCATCGCGTGAATGCTCGACTCAATCATCTCGGCGTCGTCCGCTGCCACCCCGGCACGTTGCCGCAGCAGCGCCTGGCGCAGCTCCTCGATCACGTTGGCCTCGTACAGGAGGGCGTCGGCAAGGTCCGCCAGCCGCCCGGAGGCGTCGGCGTCGGCCGCGATGAACTCCTGGTGCCCGTGGGCGGTCATGGCTCTCCTGCTGCGGAACCGGCGTCAGGCAGCCGGCGGCTCAACTGGCGGTACAGCGCCTGGCTCAGCTCGCTGTGAGCCCGCTCGGCGTGAATCCGGGACAGCCGCTCATCCAGCATCCCGGTGAACAGCTCCTGTCCCGGGTCCTGGGTCAGGATGCCCTGGCTGGGCGTCGTCGCCCGCATGGCCTTGAACAGCTCGTTGATGAACACCGCCTCCAGATCCTGTGCCGCCTGGCGGAGTCGGGCGTGGTCGTCCGGCCGCTCGGCGCCGATGCGGAGCGGCGCTCCTGAAACGGGGCCGACGTCGCTCACCGGACCACCACCTCGGCGCTCAGCGCCCCCACCTCACGCAGGGCCAGGAACATCGCGGCGATCTCTTGCGGCTTGGCCCCGGCAGCATGCAGTCCTGCGGCAACCTCCTGCACCGTGGCACCTTCACTGACGGAGAGGAGACCGGGAGCACCACCGGCGCTGTCCGCGACCGTCCCGCCGATACGGAGGGTCAGTCCTTTGTGGCTGAGCACGGCGGAGGCCACCCGGGCGGTACCGCCACTGACCACGGTGCCGCTACGGGCATCAATCATGATCCTTGCATCCGGAATCATCCTGACCGGGATCGTATCCACCGACGCCAGGAGTCCAATCAGATTATCGCCCGCCGGGCCGCTGGGGTTGAGGGTGATCGACCCTGGGTCGTCAACTTTCGCGACACTATCGCCCAGGGCGGCGTTGATTGCCTCGGCGACCCGCTGGGCCGTCGCCAGCCCGGGTTTGCGCAGCAGCAGCCGCGGCGTCAGCCCCGCGACTTGGGACGGATCGACCTCCAGCACCCCGCCCTCCGGGATTCTGGCCGAGTTGCCACGGCGTCCCGCCTGGCGCACATCCTCATCGGCGCCCAGCAACGCGCCTTGGGCGGTGGCCACAGGGGCCTGGTCCACATCGCTGAGCAGCGGCGTGATCCACAACACCCCACCGCGGAGACTGGTGGCATCGCCGATGGAACTCACCTGGACTTCGAACCGGCCACCCGCGCGCAGGTACGGCGAGGCCTCGGCCGTCACGATCACCGCGGCCACGTTGCGCGGCCGCAGCCGCTCCGCCGGCACCTCCAGCCCGAACCGCCGCAGCGCATTGGCGATGGAGCGCACCGTCTGGGTACCGCCGGTGGCATTGCCGAAGGAGCGGTCCCCGCTGCCCTCGAGCCCAATCACCAGGCCGTAGCCGATCAGCCGCCGTGGCACGTTGCCGGGAGCGGTCACCAGATCGCCCACCCGTTGCGTGGCCTGCGCGCGCAGCGGCGACCCGGCCAGCGAGAGGAGACCCGCAAGGAAAGCGTGGCACAGCCCACGCCGCGCCGAGGCGCCGAGGCGCCGAGTCACGTGTCTCATGGCCAGAAGATCGAGAGGATACTGCCAAGGATCCCCTTGGCGGGGCCGATCTTCTTGCCCTTGTACGTGATGACCGATTCGGCGATGCGGGAGGACGCCACGGTATTCTGGGACGTCACGTCCTCGGGCCGCACGACGCCCTCGACCTGGATCACCTGGTTGCGCCCGTCCACCCCGACGGTCTTCTCGCCCTTCACCCGGGCCATTCCGGTCGGTTCTATGGATACGACCCGCACGCTGATGATCGCGGAGAGGTCGCCGGTGCGACGCGCCTCGCCGCCCGCCCGCGAGTCCTGGCCCAGGCCGCTCTGGAATCCCTTCTGGGGGCCCACGGCGAGGTCGGTGCCGACGTTGAGGTTGAGGCCCATTTCATTCGAGCGCTTCTTGCTGGCGTTCTCGCTCTGGCGCTCGTGGGAATTGACGGTCTCGTCCACCACGATTGTGACGATGTCGCCGATCCTGAGCGGTCGCTTGTCGCTGAACCACCCGGCCCGGCTCACAATCGTGGTGCTCTGCACGGCGGGCTGGCCGGCCGGTGGCGCCTGGGTGGCCGCCGGCCCCGGCGGGGTGGCCTGGGCCGCGAGCGTCGGTGCGGCGGCGGCCAGCAGCAGGGCGGTGGCAAGCATTCGCATCAGTTCATCCTCGCTTCGCCGGGCGCGGTCACGGTGGTCTGCAGCACGCCCCGTTGTCGGACGGTGCGAACTCGAAGCGGCGCGCCCAGCGCCGCGTCATGAAGCGCCACTCCTTCGAGGGCCACGGTCACGCTGCCTGCATTCCAGTGCACCCGCACCGCCTGTCCGGCGCTGACCACCGGGGCCGGCCCGACATGGGCGGCATCCAGGACGGCACCAGGCACCATGCGCCGGCGGGCCACCCAGCCCGCCTCCACCGCCGGGAAGGAGCCGCCCGCCGGGGGACCCCAGTGGACGTGCGCCTCCGCGCGGATGTCTCCCGCGGCGAGCATCTGCCCCGCCGCAATGGCGCGCGCCGCCACCTGACGACGCCCGCCGATCCCGGCCCGAAGCCGGATCGCCACCGGTACCCGGTGCGGCGGTTCCACCAGCAGCGCAAACCAGCCACCCTCGCCACCGCCCAGGAGCCGGAATGGACTCGAGTCGGGGACACCGGCCAGGGATCCGTTGCCCCACGCGAGGACAAGGCCGGTGGTGTCCACACCCCAGCTCTTGGCGACCGCAGCGGCCAGCCGGGCCTGCAAGCCCGCGGGTACCGTACCGTCCCCCGCCTGGGCCACGAGCGAGGACGGCGCTGAGGCAAGGAATGCCACCAGGATGAAGGTCTGCCGCATCAGCGGATCAGCTCGTTGGTGACGGTCTGGATCATCTCCTCAGCGGTCTTGATGGCCTTGGAGTTGACCTCGTAGGCTCGCTGGGCGGTGATCATGTCCACCATCTCCTGCACGATTTCCACGTTGGATGCCTCCAGCGAGCCCTGCACCACCTGGCCGAAGCCGTCTTCCATGGGGACGCCCGTCATGGCATCACCCGAGGCGGGCGTCTGCTGGTAGAGGTTGCCACCCAGTGACAGCAGCCCGCTGGGGTTGGCGAACCGTGCCAGCTCCAGCTGGCCCAGCTCCACCTGCTCCCCCGAGGTGCCGAGAATGGCGCTGACGTTGCCCATCGGGGAGACGGTCACCGACACCGCCTCGGGCGGCACGTTGATCTCCGGCACCAGCAGGTGCCCGGCATGGGTCACGAGCGCGCCGGTATCGGCCGCGCGGGTAAAGGTGCCGTCGCGGGTGTAGGCGTTGGTGCCATTGGGCAACTGGACCTGGAAGAAGCCCTCGCCCTCGATGGCAAAATCGAAGGGGTTGTTGGTCACCTCGAACGCACCCTGGGTATGAATGCGCTGGATGTCCGCCAGCCGCACGCCCCGGCCGATCTGGATCGGCGCCAGCGTCTCGGTACCCTGGTAGCGAACCAGCTGCGACCCTTGCAAGGTCTCGTAGAGCATGTCTTCGAAGTTGGTGCGGCTCCGCTTGAACGACGTCGTATTGACGTTGGCCAGGTTGTTGGCGATGGCGTCGATGCGGGTCTGCTGGGCCCGCATTCCGCTGGCGGAGGCACGAAGGCCTGGGTTCATGACTGGATCCTCAATGGGGAATCAGCTGTCTGCGATCCGCTCTCCGCGGTCAGGTTACCCGGCCAACGTCGTTGACCACCGTGCCGAGGACCGAGTCCAGGGCCTTGAGGGAGTCGACGTTGGCGGCATAGGCGCGCTGAATCGTGACCAGATCCACCACGCCCTTGAGGGTGTCCTGGTTGCTGTCCTCGATCTCGCCCTGGCGCAGGAGGGTCGTGGTGCTATCCACCGGCACGGTCGGCGACTGGGCCAGGAACCGACCGGCCCCTTCCTTCATCAGGCTGTTGGGATCTTCCACGGTTTCCATCCTGAGCCGGTCGAGCCGGAGACCATCCACCACGACGTCGCCATCGGCATGAATTTCCAGGCTTGAATAGCGCAGCGGAACGGCGATCGGACCCTCATCGCCGAGCAGCAGGTTCCCGTGGCGGTCACTCAGCCGGTTGGCGGCATCGAGCGCGAGCCCACCACCCCTCGTGAGGCGCTCGCCCTGGTCGGTCTGGATGACCAGGAAGCCCGGGCCATCCAGGGCGACGTCGAGGGCTCGCCCGGTGGCGGTCAGGGTGCTCTGGGAGAGGTCGATCCGGGTCACCGGCACCGGGTAGGTCGCATCGCCCACCAAACGAGCCGACATGACGTCGGCCTTGAACCCCTCCGTGTCGCTATTGGCGAGGTTGTTGGCGGTGAGCGCCTGCAGCCGGGTGTAGTAGCTGAGTGTCCGCGCGGTGCTCTTGATTGCGTTCAGGCCCATGGGTCACCTCTGGGAGTCTGCCACGGGAAGGGCAATCGCTGTGCCCCGCGACCCCGGGCCGCCGCACGGCGCTAACTGATTGCGCGGTATGGCTTTGGTCCGGACGCCCGAGCCCGTGGGTGAACGGCCGGCACCGGGGCTGGCAGCGCCCGCTGCCGGGCCCGGGAAACTCTTTCCGCCCGGGCGGCAGGAGAGGACGGGCCGCCGCCGACGGCGACCCGGACCGCATCCTGGGCCAATCGGTAGCGGCGGGCCAGTTCGGGGACGCGCTCACCCTGCTCTGCCCGCCGGCGGAGTTCGCCGAGCAGCGCACTCGCCGGTGGCGGACCGGCGGGCCGGACCGCGCGGCGTGCTGCCGGGGGCGTCATCCCGCGCCGCCGGAGCAGGAGCAGCATCAGGGTCAGGGTGAGCCCGGCGGCGGTGACGACCAGCTCTGCGCCCGGTTGCTCAAGCTCGGCCGGCCAGCGGACGTCCCGCAGCCGGCTGAGGATGGTCGGCGCGTAGGAGAGCAGCACGAATGCCGCCAGAAAGCCTGCGATCAGCCGCAAGAGTCTCGGGTTCACGCGCGCTCCTCCGCCGGGACCAGCCGCTGCCGCAGCCGCTTGAGGGCCTGAGTGCGGATCTGGGAGACCCGTGACTCGGTGACATGCAGCACCTCGGCGATCTGGCGCAGGTTGAGTTCTTCGTAGTAGTACAGGGCCAGCACGGTCCGCTCCTTGGGCGGGAGCATACCGATGGCGAGCTTCAGGTTGGCCACGGTCTCCTCCTGGGCCAGCTGCTCGCCAGGCACGGGGGCATTCTGGTCACGGAGGGTCTCCTCCATGGTGGCCGCCTCGGCGTGCTCCTGGGTCACCGACCCGTCCAGCGAGACCAGCACGGCACCGTCGATCTCCTCCCGCCACCGCCAGTAGGTCTGCAGGTCCAGCGACAGGGCACCGGCCACCTCCTGCGGCTCCGGTGCGCGGCCCAGCCGGCTCTCCAGCTGGGCCACGACGGCGGCAAGCTGGCGGCCCTTGGAGCGGACCGAGCGCGGCACCCAGTCGCGGCTGCGGAGTTCATCGAGGATCGAGCCCCGGATGCGTCGCATGGCAAAGGTGCTGAAGGCCAGCCCGCGGGAGAGGTCGAAGCTCTCCAGCGCCTGTACCAGTCCCAGCGTGCCGGCGCTCACCAGGTCGTCCACCTCCACCATGTCGGAGACGCGGGCTGCCACCTGGCGGGCGACGTGGTGCACCAGGCCGAGATAGCGATCGAGCAGCTGGGTGCGAGCGGCCGGGTCGCCGGTCGCACGGTAGCGCTGCCAGAGCGCGTCGGTCATTGTAGTCGTCTGCGTTGCCATCGGGATCCTCTCGTTCTTGCCGAATGCTGTGGACTCAACCGACCAGGCGCGCTGAAGCCGGCAAGTCGAGCCGCTCGCACACCGCTGTGAGCACATCAATGTTGGGCCCGGACGTCAGCCCGCGGACCAGCTGTCCGGGCGTGCGGACCGCCCGGCGGATCGCCTCATCCTCCTGCAGCGCGCCGAGGTACCGGAGGTCGCGCTGCAGAAACCGCTCGGCCGCGGTGGCCAGCCGTTCGAACGCCTGCGGGCCCTCCCGCTCGTCCACGACCCGGTTCACCAGGACGTCAATGGGCAGGTCGCTGACCTGGGCGTGCACGATCTTGATCGTGGCGTACGCGTCGGTGAGCGCGGCCGGCTCGGGGGCGGTGACGACGACCATCCGGGTCGCCCGCATGGTGGCAACCCGCACCACGCTCTCCAGCCCCGGTCCGGCATCGATGACCACCGCGTCGAAGTCGTCATACAGGCCGCTGAGCCGGTGGTGCAGCCGGGCGCGGTCCACCGAGCCGAGCGAGTAGAGCGTCTCGGCTCCGCTATCGGCCGGCAGCAGCCACATCAGCTCGCTTACTGGCGTGAGCAGGTCGCGCGGGGCGGCCTCTTCGGTGAGCACGTGTTCCAGCCGAGCGCCGCGACCCAGCCCCAGCAGCACGTGCAGGTTCCCCATGTTCTGGTCGCCGTCGACCAGCAGCACGCGCCGGCCGTCCCGGGTGAGGCGTGCCGCAAGGAGTACCGACACCACCGACTTGCCGACACCGCCCTTGCCGCTGCCAACCACGATGGTGGGCGGCCCCGGGGCCGCGGCCACCGGGGTGACGGGGCGCCCGGCCATCATGGCGCGAAGCGCCGCCGCCTGGTCCATCATGGGGTCACCTCGACGGGCTGGGCGCCGCGGAGCCGCACCGCCGCCACGGCGGCGAGGAGCCGGGGCGCGGCCGCCCGCAGGTCACGCGGGACCTCCTGGCCGTCCGACATCCAGCGCATCGGCAGCCGGGTTTCCGCCGCGGCGTCAAACAGGGTCCAGTCCTCCGGCGCCTCATCCATCTTGGTCGCGGCCAGGTGGGTGATGCCGTGGTCGCGGTAGGCGGCCACGGTGCGGCGCACCAGCCCCGGCTGCAGGCCGGCCGGCAGCACCAGGTGGGTCTCGTTGGGAGAGACCTGCAGCAGCCACTGCCGCACCTGCAGGGAATCGGTGTGATGCCGCGGCCCGCGGCCCGGGGTGTCCACCAGGATCAGGTCGCACCCGGCGAGTTTTCGGAGTGCCGGCGCGATGTCGGTGGACTCGTACACCACCTCCAGCGGCAGCCCCGCGATCTCGGCGTAGGTGCGGATCTGTTCCACCGCGCCCACCCGGTAGGTATCGAGGCACAGCAGCCCGATCCGCTTCCGGCGGAAGAACTCGGGGTGCGTGGCCAGCTTGGCGATGGTGGTCGTCTTGCCCACGCCCGTGGGGCCCACGAAGGCGAGCACCCGCGGACCGAGCTCCGGCTCGCGCCGGCGGGCGAAGTCTTCCTCCCCTGGGGCAGCCTTGAGGAGGGGGTGACTGCCTCCGTCGGGCGCCATGCGCCGCCGTTCGTCCGCGGCACTGGCGCCGTCCACGGCGAGCATCTCGAAGCACGGGCTGCCGTCGGCGGCCTTCAGGGTGCGGACCGAGATGACTTCCGCGTCGGGACCGAGGCGTCGGCTCACGCGGGCCAGCAGCATGTCCACCGCGGTACCGGTAAAGGACTCAAGCGGCACGGGTCAGCTCCCAGGTGGCAAGACTGTGGACGGGGGTCTGGGCGGGCAGTTCACCCAGCGACAGCACCGGCAGGTGCGGCAGCACCGGCTCGATCAGGCGCCGAACGCCCACTCGGAGCGCCGGTGGGGTAATCAGCGGCCGATACTGGCCGTCCCGCTTGTGGGCGTCCATGAGCTCGTTGAGCTGGCGAAGGGCGCCGGTCAGGTCGTCCGGCTCCAGCACTCGACCGCCTTCGCGGACCGGCCGGGGCGAGAACAGTCCCATCAGGGCGGTCTCCAGCCGGGGGCCCATGGTGATGCCGCTGATGGCGCCGTCGCCGTCGTCGAACATCTGGACCAGGACCGAGCTGAGCGTCCGGCGCACCTGCTCGGTCAGCGCCTCCGGGTCCTTGGTGACCTCGGCGGCGTCGGACAGGGTTTCCAGGATGAGCGGGAGATCCCGGATCGGGATGCCCTCGCGCAGCAACCGCTGCAGCACCCGGTGCACGGTGCCGAGCGACAGCTTGCCCGGAATGGTGTCGTCCACCAGCGCGGGGTGAATCTCCTTCACGCCGTCGAGCAGCTCCCGCACGTTCTGGCGCGACAGCAGTTCGGCCGAGTGGCGCTTGATCGTTTCCATGAGGTGGGTGGAGAGCACCGTCTGCGGCTCGACCACGCTGTACCCGTTTGCCTCGGCCTCCACCCGGCGTTCCGGGGTAATCCAGATCGCCGGAAGCCCGAAGCTCGGGTCGGTGGTGCGGATGCCGTCCACCGCCGGAGCGGTCCCGGTGGTGTCCAGCGCCAGGAGGTAGCGGGGCAGCACTTCACCCCCCGCCACCCGGACACCGCGCAGCTTGATGGCGTACTCGGTGGCCGGCAGCTGGATGTTGTCGCGGATGCGGGCCGGCGGGACGATCATGCCCAGTTCGATCGCCAGCTGCTTGCGCATCAGTCCGATGCGCTGCAGCAGGTCGCCCTTCTGCGCTTCATCCACCAGCGGGACCAGGGCGTACCCCACTTCTACTTCGAGCGGCTCCACCTGGAGCAGGTCGCGGATCGGGGCGGACTCGGGACGGGCCTGCGGAGAAGTCTGGACCATGGCCACCGGGGGCCGCCGGCGTTCCTCGGCCGCGCGCGACAGGAACGCGGCGATGGCCAGCATTCCGGCGAGGAGCATGAACGGCAGCATCGGGAAGCCGGGCGCCAGCCCCAGCAGCGCAAGGATGGCGGAGGCCATCCACAGGGCGCCCTGGTGGCGGGTGAGCTGGCTGGCGATCGCCGGACCCAGCGCCGGGCTCTTGGAGCCGTAGGTGACGATGATGCCGGCGGCGGTGCTGACGATGAGCGCCGGAATCTGGGTGACCAGGCCGTCGCCCACCGAGAGGCTGGTGAAGGTGGCGAGGGCCTCGCTGGCGCTCATGTCCTGCTGGGTGATGCCGATCAGGAACCCGCCGACCAGGTTGATCCCGGTGATCAGCAGCCCGGCGATCGCATCACCCCGGACGAACTTGGCGGAGCCGTCCATGGCGCCGTAGAAGTCGGCGTAGCGCTGGATCTCCTCGCGGCGGCGGCGCGCCTCGGCCTCGTCGATGAGCCCGGCCCCGAGATCGGCGTCGATGCTCATCTGGCGGCCGGGCATGGCGTCGAGGGTGAACCGCGCGGCCACTTCCGCGACCCGGCCGGCACCCTTGGTGATCACCATGAAGTTGATGACAATCAGGATCAGGAAGATCACCAGCCCGACGATGATGTTCCCGCCGATCACCGCGTTGCCAAACGCCGCGATGACGTCGCCGGCGTGGCCGGTGCTCAGGATGAGCCGGGTGCTGTTGACGTTGAGCCCGAGGCGGAGCAGCGTCACCAGCAGCAGCAGGCTGGGAAAGATGCTGAACTCCAGCGGGTCGTTGACCGAAAGCGTGACCAGCAGCACCAGGACCGAGATTGCCAGCGACATCGCCAGCAGGGCATCCAGGATGGCGGGCGGGAGCGGCACCACCAGCAGCGCCACGATGACCACGACCGACAGCGCCAGCCAGGTCTCCGCGCCGCCGCCAAAGCGCTGCAGCATCGAGGCGGCCCCAGCGCTGTCGCCTCGCGGTGCGCCGCGGGCCCGCCCGGGACCGGGCGTCGGGGCGGTGGCCGCGGCGGTGATGCCGCCGATCGCCGCGCTGGGCGTGGTCATCTATCCCTCCGCCGGGGCAACGGCATGCCCTTCCGCTTGAATACGAAGGCGATCACTTCGGCGACGGCGACGTAGAGCGCGGCCGGGATGGCCTCATTCACCCTGGCGCTGGCCAGCAGCGCCCGGGCGAGCGGCTTGTTCTCGAGCACCGGCACGCCGGCCCGGTGGGCAATCTCCTTGATGCGCTGGGCCAGCAGCCGCTCGCCCATGGCCACCACGATCGGCGCGGCCGAGATCAGCGGGTCGTACTTGAGCGCCACGGCGATGTGAGTCGGGTTGGTCACCACCACGTCGGCGGTGGCGACCTTGCCGAGCATCCGTTTGCGTGCCATCTGCCGCTGCAGCTGGCGCACCCGGCCCTTGATCTGCGGGTCACCCTCGGTCTCCCGGTGCTCCCGGGTCACCTCCTGACGGGTCATTCGCAGGTTCTTCTCGTACTGCCAGACCTGGTAGCCGTAGTCCGCCGCTGCGATGGCCAGAAAGGCCAGGCCGGTGAGCATCGCCATCCGGACCGCCAGCGTCCGCGTCAGCCCGAGGATCACGGGGACGTCGGCGCCGCCGCTGGAGAGGACCTCCGGCCAGGCCCGCTTGAGCACGAGGTAGGTCACAAAGCCCAGCAGCGCGAACTTGAGCAGCGCCTTGAGCAGATTCACCAGGGCGTCCAGGCTGAACAACCGACCGAGCCCGGCCACCGGATCGATGTGCGAGAGCTTCGGACCGAGTGGCTCGACCGACACGATGCCCCGGGCCTGGACCGCATTGACCAGGAGCGTGACCGCCAGGATGCCGATCAGGAACGGCGCCAGCGCCAGGAGCGTCGTGCGGCCGAGGTGCTGGAGGATGGTGGCGGCCTGCAGGGCGCTGAGCGGCTGGGCGCTGAGCCAGGCGATGTCCGTCCGCATGATCGCGACGCTATGGTGCGCCAGGCTGGTGCCACCAACGAGGGCGAGGGCCGCGGTGCCGGCCAGCAGCAGCGTGGCGCTCGAGAGCTCCTGGCTGCGCGGTACCCGGCCTTCACGGTGCGCCTCCTCGCGGCGGCGGGGGGTCGCAGATTCGGTGCGTTCCTGACCGTCGTCTTTCGCCGCCATCGGCTACCTCCCGGCCCCGGCGGCGGTGAAGGCGCGGATGGTGGCCTGGACCTGGTCCGGCATCCCGGCGATCTCGCCGGTGAGGAAGCGGGCCAGAAACGGCAGGGAGGCCCCGAGGGTCACAAGGCCGATCGAGATCATGACCGGGAACGACAACATCATCACATTGAGCTGCGGTACCGCCTTGCCCAGAATGGCCAGCGCCAGGTTGGCGAGGAGCAGCGCCACGATAATCGGGGCCGCGACCCGCACCCCGGTGCTGAAGACCGATCCGGCCAGGAGCGCCACCTCAAGCCCGCCGGAAACACCCAGGACCGCCCGGCCGGCCGGCACCGCCGTGAAACTCGAGGCCAGTGCCTGGTACAGGACGAGATGGCCATTGAGCGACAGGTACAGCAGCAGCGCGAAGTATCCCTTGAGCTGTCCCACCCCGACGGTGGCGCCTTCCGGCACCGTCCCCAGGGCCTGCCCGAGCGACAGCCCCATCTGGAGGCTGGCCACTTCGCCGGCGACGGTCACCCCGTGGATGAGCAGCGAACCGGTCAGCCCGATGGCGAGCCCCAGCAGGGTCTCCCCCGCCAGCACGAAGGCCGTGGTGGCCATGTCGTCCGGCAGCGGTGCCACGGGGATCACCAGCGGCATCAGCACCACGCTCAGCACCACCGCCACGGACCCGCGCAGGCTCCGGGGCATCCCGGTGGTGGACCAGAGAGGAGCGGCCAGGAAGAAGCCGGATACCCGGGCGCTCACCAGCACGAACGCCGGCCAGTCCAGCGGCCCGAGCAGTTCCAGGAGTCCGGGCATGTCAGGTCGCGAGGCTGGGGAGCGAGTTGAGGATCTGGACGAGGTACTCGACCAGTTCGCGGATCATCCAGGGCAGGGACAGCATGCCCACCAGCGCCACCGCCACCAGTTTGGGGATGAAGGTGAGGGTCTGTTCCTGGATCTGCGTCAGGGCCTGCACCAGGCTGACCAGCACGCCCACCAGCAGGGCCGTGACGAGGAGCGGGGCCGCCACCATGAGCACCAGCATCACGGCGCGATTGATCAGCTCGATGGCGAGGCCGGCGGACATGCTCAGACCTGGAAGCCGGTCACGAGGCGCTGGACCACGAGGTTCCAGCCGTCGGCCAGCACGAAGAGCATCAGCTTGAATGGCAGGGAGATCATCACCGGCGGGAGCATGAACATGCCCATGCTCATGAGCACCGAGGCCACGATCAAATCCACCACCACGAACGGCAGGAAGATCACGAACCCCATCTGGAAGGCGGTGCGGAGCTCACTGGTCACGAACGCGGCCGTGATCGTCAGCGTGGGCAGGGCCTCGAGGCTATCCGCGTCCTCCTGGCCGGTCAGCTGGGCAAAGGTGCCGAGGTCCTTTTCCCGGGTGTTGGCGAGCATGAACTCCCGCAGCGGGCTCACCGCATTGCGGTACGCCTCGACCTGGCTCATCTGGCCGCTGAGGTAGGGTTGCAGCGCGGTGGTATTGGCCCGCTCCATGACCGGCTGCATGACCACGCCGGTGAGCAGCACCGCCAGCGCCACGAGCAACTGCCCGGGCGGCGCCGTCTGGGTGCCGATCCCGGTTCGCACGAAGTGCAGCACGATCAGGATCCGGGTGAAGCTGGTCATCAGCAGGAACACGGCGGGCAGCAGGGTCATCGCGCCCATGAACACCACGATGCCCACCGCGCCCGACAGCTGCAGCGATTCCGCGCCCTGCCCGATGGTGAGCGAGACCTTGGGCGCCAGCGGGCCCTGCACCGCCTGCGCCTGGAGCACGCGGGTGCCGAGCCAGGCGCCGGCCACCGGAGCGCCGGGGGACGCCGGCCCCGGCACCGCCGGGGCGAGCGTCATCAGGCCGGCCACCAGCGAGACCACCTTGAGCCGCCGGGCCAGTGCCGGGAACGAGAATGCCCCGCTGGCGACCGGCTGGGCGGCCGCCGGATCCGGGGCCGCACCACTCAGCGCGCCCTCGAGATCGGCACCGTCGAGTTCGGTGAGCAGCTGGGTCCCCCGATCGCTTACGGACACGACCAGGACCCGTTCACCCACCTGGAGCAGCGCCACGCCCTGCTTGGGGCCGGTTCCGATCCGGCGGAGGACGGCCAACGGTACGCCGCCGGCGCCGCCGCGCGCCCCTGGGGTGAACCGCTTGAGCAGCCACACCGACAGTCCCAGGCACCCGAGGGTCACCAGCAGGGCCGCGAAGGCTCCCAGCATCAGGCCGACTCCCGGGCCATGGCGGTCTGGGCCGACCCGCCAAGGATGCGGGTGATGCGCACCCCGAAATGCTCCCCGATGACGACCACCTCGCCCTCGGCGAGCTTGCGGTCGGAGATGAAGATGTCGATCGGCTCCCCCACCATCCGGTCCAGCTGGATGACCGAGCCGTTGCCGAGCTCGAGCACCTCCTGGACGGTGAGATGGGTGCGGCCGAACTCGATCGCCACCGGCATCGAGACATCAAGCAGGGTCTCGAGCGAGCCGCCAAATCCCGCCGCCCCTCTGCCCGAGGCAGGGGACAGCTCCGCGAGGTCGGGAGCCTTGGCGGCTGGGGTGGCCGGACTGCGGCCGCCGGTGGCTGCTGGCCGGTCCGTCTCATTCTGGTCCATGATTCACACCAATCTTCCGCGGGACGCCTTGGGCGCCCCCTCGGGTCGCTGGGGGTTCAATGCCTGGGAAACGCGGAGACCGACGCAGTGCTGACTCTGGCCCAGGGTGCCGAGGAATCGGCGCTGGCCACGGATGTGGAGCTCGACCGGGACATCGTAGGTGTGGCCGGTATGAATCACCTGGCCCACGGCCAGTCGGTTGACTTCACCCGCCCTGAGGTGAAACAGCGGGAAGCGCGCGGTCACCTCGAGCCGGGACGCCCGCAGCGCATCCTCGATGCTGTGGCGGGCGGCCTCCCGCTCCGTGGCGCTCATCCGGATGCTGTGGAAGTGCCGGGCGGGCTTCTCCTGCAGGAAACTCTCGAGAGACAACAGCGGGATACACATGGTAATGGGCCCCGCAAAGGCACCGGTGCGCACCTCGATAATGCAGACCAGCACGCTGTCTTCGCGGTTCGCCACCTGCAGGGCATCCGGGACGGACTCGAAGCCCGCATACGCCGGGGCCAGGAGGAGGTGGTCGGCCCATGCCTCCTTGACCAGCCCCTGGATCTTGTCGGAGATCCCGCGGACGACGCTGCGCTCCAGCAGCGTGAGCGGGCGTTTCATGTCGTGCATCTCGCCGGTGCCGCCGAACAGCCGGTCCACCAGCACATAGGAGAATTCGGTCCCCAGATCGAGCACTCCCTGGCCGCCGATCTTGTCACCGAGGTCGTACACGTAGGCCGCACAGGGTGAGGCAAGCGAGAAGATGAACTCGGCGAAGGTGGCTTGTTCCACGCTGGCCACCGTCACGTCGACGGGAGTCCGCAGCCGGGAACTGAGCAGCGCCTGAACCGACACCCCGATGCGCTGATAGATGCCGTTGAGCAGGGTCTGCCGGTCTTTGGCAATCCGGGGTGGACGCAGGAAGTTGTACGGCACGACCTCGACCGCCCCTGCTTCCGGGGATGGCGCCGCGCCCCCGAGCAGGCTGTCGATGTCCTTCTGGGAAAACACGTCGGCCATATCAGGGGCTCACTGGATGACGAACTGCGGCAGGTAGACCTGAACCGGCACCGAGGGCCCGACCAGCGTCGCGGCCATCGCGGCGATTTGCACCTTGAGGGAATCCCGCGCCCCGGGTGCCGTCAGCTGGGCCATGGTGCGACTTTCCAGGATGGAGGTCACCCGGTCACGGACCTCGATCTCATGCGACTCCAGGATCTGGTAGGCCTCCTCGCCCACGATGGAGAGCGCCACCGTGGTCATCAGGAACCGGCTCCCCTGGGAGCCGGCGGGGTTGACGATGATATTGGTCAGCTCCAGCACCTTGCGATCCGAGGGCTTGATCGGAGTGACCTCCGGGACGCCATGGCCGCCGGTGGAATCGCTCCCCATGGCAGACCGGCCGATGATCCGAGGGGCGATCAGCAGACTCGCCACCAGGCCGCCGAGGATCGCGCCGCCGAGGGTCAGGCCGACGAGCAGGGGGGTCTTTTTACCGCCGGGTGGGGCGGTCTCCGTCGCCGGGGCCGCTGCCCCGGCCGCTGCCGCTCCCGCCGCCGCTGCTGCTTCCGCCATGACACCGCCTCACTCAGGGTGGAGATCTTCGCCGGACTGGACATCCGTGCCCCCTCCTTGGGCAACCGGCGTACCAACCCGGCAGTCTCATCCAAGCGGTTGTCAGCGCATGACTTGGCCCATGGGCGGGAATCCATCTCGTGGCTGGGGGGAAAAGAGTGCCGAGCGGAGCGGGAGGACTTGCCGGGGGGAACTCACTTCAGTCCGCGGCGAGGCTCGGGGATCCAACGCGACGAGCAGGGTCCTCCGCTGTACCGGAGAACCCTGCTCGGAGCGCGCGTCGCGGCGCGCGAGGCACCGTCAGACTACCGCTTCAGATTCACCAGCTCCGTCAGCATCTCGTCGGCGGTGGTGATCACTCGCGCGTTGGCCTGGAAGCCGCGCTGCGCGATGATCATGTTGGTGAACTCCTCCGACAGGTCCACGTTGGAGCTCTCCAGCGCCCCCGGGGTGATCGTGGACTGGTTGCTGGTCCCCGAGAAGCCCACGATGGCGCCGCCCGAGTTGGCCGATTCCCCGTACATGTTGTCGCCCTGGCGCAGCAGGCCGCTGGGGTTGTTGAAGGAGGCCAGCGCGATCTGGGCCAGGGTCTGGTTGACCCCATTGGTGAAGTACCCGGTGATCACGCCCAGCGAGTCCACGCTGATGTCCTGCAGATTGCCCATCGGATAGCCGTCCTGGGCGCTCGCCACGGCGTTCGACGGACTGGCGAACTGGGACAGACCGTTGATGTCGCCGAGGAGCCCCGAGTCGAGCTGGAGATCCACCGGCGCGGTCGCGCCGCTGCCCGGATCGAACTGGAAGCTGTTGCCGCCCCCGCTGTAGGCGAAGGTCTCCAGCCGGCCGTCGGAATCGAACGTCACGTAGCCGCTGCCACCGCCGGTTACTACCCCGGGCGATGGCACGGTGGCGTTCCACAGCCACCGGTTGGGCGCCGTGGGATCCTTGGTGAAGGCCATGCTCAGGCTGATCGGCGTGCCGATCGAGTCGTACACCGTGATGGCCGCCTGGTGGGTCACGTCGCTCGCCGCCTGGCGTTCGACGTAGTTGCCGGCCCGGCTGTCGAAGATGCTGTTGAAGCTGCCGGCGCCTGCGGCGGCGCTGCGGATGTTGAGCCCGCTCAGCGCGTTGACCAGGCCACCGTCTCCCGTGATCGCGAGCGACCCGGAGGTCGTGTCGATCGTGGCGCCGGTGATGTTGGTCAGGCCCAGGGTGGTGTTGATGGTAGCCAGCAGCTGGCCGTAGGTGGTGCCGGCTCCGACCGCGACGCTGCCGGAGGTCACCGGGACGCCACCTTCATTGCCATCGATGTTGATCGTATTGCCGGCTGAGAGGCCCAGGCTCTGACCGCTGCCGTTACGCAGCTCGGTGATCAGATCCGTGGCCGACGCGACATGGCTGAACTCATCGGACGAGGCGGTCGCGGCAGCGGCGAGCGCCCCGTTGGCCGCGCCCAGCGCTTTGAGCAGGGCCGGGTTCGAGCTGGTGAAGCTCAGGTTGATGCCCGCGATCGCCGTGAAGTCCAGGGCGCCGGTGGCATTGTTCTGCACCACGCTCAGGGTGTTGAAGCCGCCCGCGCCAAAGTTGTTGTTGATCTCGGCGACCAGGTCCTTCAGGCTGTGGAAGTCGAAGGTCCCGACCCCGGTATCGGCGGCGACGTAGGTGTAGGTCTGGCTGTTGGTGCCATCCGTCAGGGTCACCGTGGTGCTGTTGGGCACCATGCCCAGCACGGAGGCGTTGGCCGCGCCGTTGGCATACAGCCCCGTCATGTCGGACCCGAGGCCGCCGTTGCTGCCGCTCTGCTCGATCCCGTAGACCCGGCCCTGGGTCGCCAGGATCGTGCCCTTGGGCTGCTGCCGAGCATCCAGGTTGCCGGTCAGCGTGACATTGGAGGTCGCCCGCGCCGGCGACTTCTTGCCGAACGGGAGCGAGATGTCGGTGATCGCCGACCCGGTGGAGAGCACACCGTTGGAATCGGCGTTGATGCCCTGCACCTTGAAGCCGTTGGCCGGCGAGACCATGCGCCCGTTGGCGTCGAGCTGGAAGTTGCCCGCGCGGGTGTAGTAGTTCCGGCTGCCGTCGCTCAGCACAAAGAGCCCATCGCCCTGGATGGCGAGATCGGTGCTCTGGCCAGTCGACTCCAGGTTCCCCTGGGAGAAGTTCTGGTCGATGCTGCCGATCTTCGATCCCAGACCGATCTGGATCGGGTTGATGCCACCCTGGTCGCCGGGCGGACGGCTGGCGCCCTGCAGCAGCTGTGCAAACGCTTCTGCGAAGGTCACCCGGGAGCCCTTGTAGGCCACCGTGTTGACGTTGGCGATGTTGTTGCCGATTACGTCCATGCGGGTCTGGTGATTACGCAGCCCCGAGACGCCGGCGAAGAGCGACCGCATCATGGCAGCACTGGCTCCGCGGATGAGGGAAGAATGCGGGCGCTGGTAACTGCAGCCAGAGCGGCTGCGCCCACGGGAGCCCGCTCGACCTCGACGACGTTGTCGAGCGGGAAGTTGAGTGTACCGGCACGCAGGATGACGGTGCCGTTCTGAAAGGTGACGCCGTCCACCACGCCCTGGGTGTAGGTCTGGACGGGAATGTCGGCGCCCGTCACGGACGTCACGGTGACATCATAGCTGTAGCTGCCGGCCGGGAGGTCGCCCACGTTGAACGTCTGGCGGCCGGCCTCACGGAATCCCATCGGCTTGGTGGCAATCTCGTTGCCCTCCAGATCACGGATCGTCAGCACGGCCTGCCCGCCGCCGGTGCCGATGTCCACCGCGACCGAGGGAGACTCACCCGCTCCCACCTCGATCCGGTTGCCGGCCGCGAGCACCTGCCGGCCGATGAAGGAGGCGCCTAGATCGGCCTTGAGGGCCAGCGTGGACAGCGAACTGGCGTCCATCTGGTCCTGCAGGATCTTTTCGATGTTGACCATTCGTTCCAGGCTGGAGAACTGCGCCAGCTGCGAAGCGAACTGCTCCGGGTTGGTCGGACTGAGAGGATCCTGGTGCCGGAGCTGGGTCACGAGCAGGCGGAGAAACTCCTCCTTGCCCAGTTCCTTGTTGCCGGCGCCGGTGCCCAAGACTGGCGCCTGGACGGCGGCACGCTGAATCGCTGCTGGCATCACGGCTGCTTACCTCCCACGATCATCAGGATCGCGCTGGCGGGGACGCCCCTGGGGATGGCGCTGCTGCCCATCACCCTGACGTTCCTGCTCTCGACGGCCGTGTCCCTGGCGCTGGTCGCCCGCCGGCTGCTCCGTGCCGCGCGGTACTTCCACATCGGTCCTTACTCCATTTGCCGCGCCGGCCCAGACCGGGCCGGCCTCCGTCGAGCGCTGAATCGTCACTCGGGGCTCGGCGAACCCCCGCCGGACCAGCGCCGCGGTCAGGTCATCCATGCGCCGCTCCAGCTGGCGGGCTGACTCTCCGTCAGGCGGCACGATGGTCGCCCGCACCTGCTCGCCCACGACCGCCACCCTGATGCGGGTCTGCTGGCCGGCGTCGTCGGCGACGGTGATCGTCACCCGATCGGCAATCCCTGCCGCCCGCGGCATCACATCTCCCTCATTGGGCAGGTTGCGTGCCTCACGCGGCGGAAGCGCCGACACTCGCCCGTCCGCCGGCGCCACGGGCTCCCCGACGGGGGCCGAAAGCGATGTCAGCATGGAGCTTGGCCCGCTCGCCGTATCGCCCGCGCCAGTCCGCTCCGGCTCCGCAGGCTCCGGTCTGGCGGGCAATGCCCGGGGAAGCTCCTGCCGGGACGCCGGAACGTTTGGAGGCGTCGGCGTCCCTGGGCGCGTGGCCACGATCGCCTGACGGGATCCCGGAGCTGCCGCCGGAACCGGCACCGGCTCCACCCGCGGCCTCGGGCGGACGACCGGCGCGGCCCCCTGCCCCCCCACCGGCACCTCTACTGATTCCGTGATGATGGGGGCGTGGGACTCGGGACCACGATCCACCGGCCTCGCGGCCTCATGCCTCAAGACTGTGGATGGAGCTGGCCCGGGCGCTGGACCCGGCGCCTGTACCGCCACCGCAGCCGGCCGCGCGGGCCCCGCGCTCATGACGGGTACAGCCTCCCCGGAGACCGGCGCCCGTGGCGCGAACAGCGGAGCCGCCCTGGCCGCTTCCGGCCGAGGTGGGGCGCTCTTGGGTTCAGTCGAGTGACGGGGGATGCTTCTGGCGCTCCGCTCGACCACCATCTCCTGAACCTCTCCCGCCCCCAACAGCTCGGCCAGCGCACCGGCCATGGCGCTGGCGCGAACGGGAGACCCGCCAGCGGGCTCTTGTACGCGCACCAGGTCAGCGGTCACCCCCTGGTACGCTCCCGAGGCGGCAGCATGCCCGCCCCCGCGCCCGGACCGAGACGTCGCCGCTTCTGGGCCCCGTGCGTCGGCCGACTCGCGATGCGCCGCCGGCTGCGGTGTCACACCTGCAAAGGCGATGGCACCCGTCTGACGGAGGATCGCGTCGCCACCGGTTGAGACAACGTCTGCCACGACCGGTTCCTGCTCCCCGATCTCCCGGAACCTGGGGCGCGGCTCACTCCGTGGTGCTTCAGCTGCTGGCAGGTCACGGGGGACAGCGCCTCCCGCCGCGTGAACCGAGGCGTCTCGGCTCCCCGCGGCCAATGGCAACTCCGATACGGAGTGATCGGGCCGCGTGGCATCCGGCACGGGGTGATCTGGTCGCACGTCATCCGGCTCCCCGGCGGCACTCGGCGACGCTGAGGCCCGCGGCGCAGGCTCGGTGACGGGCAACGGCATCAGTCGATCAGCCCGCGGCGCTTCGGTACTGTTCATGATCGCCGCGGTATTGCGGGGTGCCACGCCATCGTGAGGCTGCCGCGATCGGACGGTCGCCGCTGGCAGTGGCGCTCTCGGCTCGGCGCGCTCTGACTGCGATGGCTTGCCTGCCACGAGGAGACCCGGAGCAGCATCCATTGCCCTCGCCGCCGGCTTGGCCACCGGCCCGCCGGTGTTGGTGGTGGCGTCGGGTTCAGGAGCAGTCTCTTCGATCTTCTGCCGTGGCATGGGCTCAGCCGAGGCATTCGCTGACCGCGCCCGGCTCGGAGAGGCCGGACCGGCGGACTCCGCCAGTGCCAGGGGCGTTCGCTCAGGCGCGGTTCCAGCGGCGGCGCGGTCCTCAGGCCCCCGCACAGGTAGCGCCGAACCGCTGCCCGCAATTCTCGGCCGGAAGTTCGGCAGTTCCGGTCCCGGTTCAATATCCAGCCCGGGGCCTGGTGCAGGCGTCGGCTCCACCTCCGACACCGGCGGCGTGGTCGCTCCCGGGCTCTCGTCATCAGCCGCCGCCTCGCCCTCCAGCGGCTCCTCCGCGGTCGACGGCGGGTCCGGAGATGGGACGGCCATGGCCGGTGTCCCCGGCGACGGCACAGGAAGCAGTGCCATCGCGACGACCAGCGCCTGGGCAAAGGCGACGGTGTCGCCCGCCGACGCGGGCGGCGGCGCGTCCGGAGCGGTCAGGCCAGCGAGGAACGAGATCGGACCGGTCACCGGGCAGGCGCCTTCTCATCAGGCTTGAGCAGCCGGCGGCTCAACACCCCGGCTCGCTCCACGGAGAGATTCGCCAGGAAGTCCGCCGCCTGACGAGGGCCGACGGCACGGAGGATACCTTCGACCTCATCGTCCGAGAGCTGCGTGAGCACCTTGGCTGCCTGTGGCGGTTTCATGGCGGCAAGCACCCGCGCTACCTGCTTGTAGGCGGCCGCCAGTGCCGCCGGATCCGGCTCGATGTGCCGGGGCGGCTGGACAACCGGGGCCGGGCTGTCCGGTCGGTGCGGCGTCGGCTCAGGTGCGAGGGTGTGCACGGTCGGCTCGACCGCACTCGCCGCCGAGTCGGGCCGCGCCGTGTCCGGCCGCACCGCGGCGGCCGTGTCGGCGCTGCTGCTGTCCGCATGGCTGGCGGGCACGGGCTCGGGTTGCGACGCCACCGCATCGGGTACCGGGACGTGGAGCTTGACCATCACGCCGGTGGTCGCCGCTGCGGACACCAGGAACGCGATGGTCGCGAAGATGATTGCCTTGGTCATATCGGTCCTCCCTTTTCCAGCCTGACGCGTCCCAGGGCAGTCTCATCGTTGATGCCCTGCTCCCAGCGCTGGTACTCGCCAGTCCAGGCGACGCGGCGCTGTTCCCGGAGTCGCTCCAGCACCCTCCGATCGCGGCGCGCCTGCTCGTACTGCTGCCGTTCGGCCTCAAGACGCTCGAGGGCCTGTTCGTGGGTCGCCGCGAGCTCATCCGCCTGCCGCGTGAGGGCGGAGACGCTCAGCTCCAGATTGCGGAAGGTCCCGGCCCGCAGACCCACGCGCGCGGTGCCGGACAGCTGGGCGCGGGCTTCCGCCAGACGGGTTTCCCCCTGGCGCAGCGCCTCACGACCGGCCTCCTCCTCATTGAGGGCCTGAGCCAGCTCCCGGGCCCGTTCCTTCTCCGCGGCCTGGCGCAGCTCCAGGATGCGCTCCAATCGAAAGGCGAATCGCTTCATGCCGGCCTCCCGGCCCCAGGCGCGGTGGCGCGCTGGACCAGCGCGGTCAGCCGGGTGCGGGCGTCCTCATAGTTGGATCCCTCATCGGCGCTCTGCCGCAGGAACCGGATCATCTCCTCACGGCTGGTCACCGCGGCATCGGCCAGTTTGTCGGCACCCGGCTTGTAGGCGCCGACGGCAATCAGATCCTCGTTGGCGCGATAGGCCGCCTCGAGGCGCAGGAAGGTGTTGGCCTGCTGCAGGTGATCGGCGCTGATCACGGCGTCCCGGACGCGGCTCACGCTTTCCAGCACGTCGATCGCGGGGAACTGCTTCTGCGCCGCCAGGCGGCGGGTCAGGACGATATGCCCATCGAGAATCGAACGGGCGGCGTCGGCCACCGGCTCGTTGAAGTCGTCGCCCTCGACCAGCACCGTGTAGAGCCCGGTGATACTGCCTCGCCGTCCGGTGCCGGCCCGCTCCAGCAGCCGCGGCAGCTGGGCAAACACCGATGGCGGATAGCCCTTGGTGGCCGGCGGCTCACCGACAGAAAGCCCCATTTCTCGCCAGGCCATGCAGACGCGGGTCACGGAATCCATCATCAGGACCACGTCCTTGCCCGCATCGCGGAAGTACTCGGCGATCGCGGTGGCGACGAAGGCACCGGTGGCCCGGATCACTGCCGGCTGGTCGCTCGTGGCGACAACCACTACCGACCGGCGCAGGCCCTCCGGCCCGAGGTCGCGTTCGATGAACTCGCGCACCTCCCGGCCTCGTTCGCCGAGCAAGGCGATGACATTGACCTCGGCGGTGGCCCGGCGGGCGATCATCCCGAGGAGGACGCTCTTGCCCACTCCCGAACCGGCCATGATCCCGATGCGCTGGCCCCGGCCCAGGGTGATCAGCCCGTCAATCGCACGGACTCCAGTGCCGAGCGGGCGCTCGATGCGACTCCGTTCAAGCGGATGCGGGGGTTCCGCCGACAGGGCGTACCGGGTAGCCGGGCCAATGTCACCCAGGCCGTCAATCGGGCGCCCGAGCCCATCCAGCACCCGGCCCACCAGGCCGTCACCGGCCGTCACGTCCAGCCCGCGCCCCAGCGGCCGTACGGTGGCTCCGGGGTGAATCCCCTCCAGTTCTCCGAGGGGCATCAGCAGGATGCCCCGTTCGTGAAAGCCGACGACCTGACTGGTCACGCGCGGGCGTCCATGACTCTCGATCCGGCAGAGTTCGCCGAGGGCCACGTCCACGGAGCTGGCCTCGACGACCTGACCGATCACCCGCGTGACGCGGCCGTGCACCGCGAAGCGAGGCGATTCACGCACCCGTTCCGCGGCGGCCTCGGTCCGTTCCAGCAGGGATCGCTCAGTCATTGCGCATCCGGGCATAGAGTTCTGTCAGCGCCAGGTCTACTCGACCATCCACGACCCGATGCGGAGTCTCCAGGGTGCACCCGCCCCGTTCCACCTCCTGGTCGGATACCCACTGGATCTCGGCCGCACGATCGCCCTCCAGGGTGGGATCGAGCTGGCCCCGGAGCACGGTCAGGTCGTCGGGATTGACGTGGATCTCCACCCGGGCGCCAACGGGGAACGCTTCCAGCCCGCGACGGACGAGGTCGCGCACGACGGTGGGGTCGGCGGCAACCTCCCGCTGGATCAGATGCCGGGCCACCGCGAGGGCCAGGAGGTACACACTGTCCTCCAGTTCCCGGACCAGGCCGAGGCGGGCGGCATCGAGTGCCTCCGCGGTCGAGACCAGCAGGGTTGCCGCCCGCTTGATCGTGCGCTCGGCTTCCTCCAGTGCCTCCGCCCGGCCCACCTGCACTCCGCGCGCGTAGCCCTCGGCGGCCGGGTCGGGAACCCCGGCAGGGACGGCCCCGCCGGCGGCCGCGCGGCCGGCCAGTTCTGGCAGCGGCCAGAGGGCAAACCGCGCCGTGGGCGGCGCGGTCCCCGGCGCCTCAGGCGATGACCTCATCTTCTCCACCGCGCCCGCCAAGGATGATCTCCCCGGCCTCCTCCAGAGAACGCACGGCGGAGATGATCCGAGTCTGCGCCGCTTCGACGTCCTTGACCCGGACCGGGCCGAGGAACTCCATCTCCTCCACCAGCGCCGCCGCGGCACGCTCGGACATGTTCTTCATGATGTGCTGCTTCAATTCGTCGCTCGCCGCCTTCAGGGCCAGCGCCAGCTCCTTGCTGTCCACGTCCCGCAGGATCCGCTGCATGGCCTTTCCATCGAGGGTCGTCAGGTCCTCGAAGGAGAACATCAGGTTGGTGATCTGCTGGGCCATTTCGTGATTGCGCTGCGTAATGGATTCCAGGATGGCCTTCTCGGTCATGGTGTTGGCCAGGGTCAGCACCTTGGCCACCGCCGCCGGGCCGCCGGAGAGCGTCATTTCCTGGGAGAGGGTCAGGTCGGTCTTGCTGGACAGCCCGGCCTCCACCATCGCCAGCATCTCGGGCGCGACCTTCTCCATGCGGGCCACCCGGTAGAGCACGTCGCTGGCCAGCTCGGTATCCATCACTTCGATGACCGCGGCTCCCTGCTTGAGGTCCAGGTGCGCCATGATGAGCGCGAGCGTCTGGGGGTGCTCCCCGCGCAGCACGCTGAGCAGCACCTCCGGGGCGGCCTTCTTGAGCTTCTTGAGCCCGGTGTCGGTCAGCTGCTCCTTGATCCGGTCCAGAATGGGCCGGGCCTTCTGGACCCCGAACGATGATTCCAGGATCTCGTTGGCGCGGCTGAGACCACCCTCGGAGAGGGACTGGACCGCCTTGGCCACCTGGCGGTACTCCAGCAACACCTCCTCGACGGTGCGGGTGTCCGCCATCGGCATGGCGGCGATTTCCTTGGTGACCGCCTCGACCTGCTCAGGCCCGAGCAGCTGCATGACCCGTGAAGCGACGTCCGTCCCGAGCGACATGCACAGGACAGCGGCCTTTTGGGCTCCCGTGAGCGGGTCCTTCGTGGCCGTGGCCATCAGCCCTCGGTAAGCCAGGTCTTGACGACAGAGGCAGCCATTTCAGGCCGCTGGGTGGACTCCGACTGCACTTCGTGCTTGAGGCGACTGGTGGTGGCGCTGAGCGCGGGCACCCGCACCGGCGGCAATTCCGGCTCGGACTCCGAGCCCGTCATCAGCCCTCCGGTGCCCGGTCCGGCGGCGAGACTTCCCCCGCCGCCGCCGACGGGCTTGAGGACTCTCAGCCCGAGAATCAGCGCCGCGATGATCCCGACCAGCCCGATCAGCGGCCGGCTGAAGCGGTCTGCGATCACCAGCACCTGGCCCCCGCCTCCCGCGGGCGGCGGGGCGGAGTCGGCGCCCAGGACGATCGCCTCAAACGGCATGGCGGCCACGGTAATGCGGTCCCCCCGGGTGCTGTCGAGCCCGATGGCGTCCCGCACCACCTGTTCGTAGCGGGCCAGCTCCGTGGCCTGGTCGGCGCCGGGGGCAATACGGGCAATCGCCTTGTCGTTGACCAGAACAGCCACGGTGAGCCGTTCGATGCCGCCCACCGAACCGGCGACCTTCTCCACCACCCGCGAGTTGAGGTAGCTGTTGTTCACCACGGTCGCGCTGCCACCCTCGAGGCTGTCGGCGCCGACAGTCTCGCTCCGCTGCTCGTTCTGGAGCACGGCGCCATCGGGGTTGTAGGTCTCGACCGTCTTGTCCACTTGTTCGAAGTTGAGCCGCGCCGAGACCTGCACCCGGGCCTCGCTCGGGCCGAGCGCGGTGGCCAGGATCCGCTCGGCGCTCTGTTCCAGGTAGTCCTCGACCGATCGCTGCATTTCCAGCTGACGCGAGGTGAGGCCGCGGGCGCTGCCGTCGCTGGGCGCGCTGAGCAGCCGCATGTCGCTGTCGAGCACGGCGACCTGCTCGCCCGAAAGCTGCGGCACCGCGTTGGCCACCAGGTAGGTGATCCCGGCCACCGCCTCGGCGCTCAGTACCCGTCCCCCCCGCAGGGTCACCACGACGGAGGCCTTGGCGGGCCGTTCGAGCTTGCGGAGCGGGCTCGACTCGGAGAGCCCGAGGTGAACCACCGCCTTCTCGACGCCGTGGAACCCGCCGATGGTGCGGGCCAGTTCTCCTTCCAGCGCCCGGCGTTCCAGCACCCGCATCTCCTGGTCGGTCTTGCCCCAGGTCGGTGCGTCGTAGAGTTCATCGCCCTTCTTGCCGCCCTCGGTCGGCAGGCCGTCCTGGGCCAGCAGCACCCGGGCGCGGGCGACCGCGCCCACGTCCACCAGGATCTCGCTGCCGCCACCCGCCAGCTCATAGCGGATGCCATTCTTCTGCAGCAGGTCGCTCATCTCCCCTGCCTCACGCAGGTCCAGTCCGCCATAGAGCGTCACCAGCGAGGGCGCGGAGCCGAAGCGGGCGACCGCCCAGATGGCGCCGACGGCCACCAGCAGGCCACCCAGCGTCAGGAACCGGGTGGTGCCGTTCATTCGGCGGACTCCGTCGAGCATGGCGGGCGGCAGGGCGTTGGTCATCGTTCAAGGGCTCGGGGATCGCGTCAGACCTGAATGTTCATGACGGTGCGATAGGCATCGGTCAGCTTGTTGCGCATTTCCACCAGCATTTCCAGCGCGATACCGGCCTCTTCGCTCGCCGCCATCACCTGGTGCAGCTCCACCGGCTCGCCGCGGACGAACGCCGCGATGATGTCCTCGGCGTCCTGCTGCACCCGCTGGGTGTCTCCCACCACCCGCGAGAGCGTGTCGGCGAACGAGGGCCCCCCGGCCTCGGTGGGCGACAGGCGTTCCACCGCCCGGTCGAGCGGCGTGAAGCGCGGACCATCCGGCCGGATCGGGGCGGACATGCCTCAGCCCTGCACGTCGAGCCGGAGCCCGCGAGGGGCGTCGGGCGTGAGCCCAGCCTTCCGGCCCGGACCGTAGGTGATCGGGCCGAGTGCGGCGATCTGATCGAAGTAGG
This sequence comes from uncultured Gemmatimonadaceae bacterium, assembly GCA_964449145.1. Taxonomy (GTDB): domain Bacteria; phylum Gemmatimonadota; class Gemmatimonadetes; order Gemmatimonadales; family GWC2-71-9; genus JADJOM01. The sequence continues at coordinate 52,660 of CAYUYF010000006.1, forward strand.
CGCGCTCCTCCGCGTTCAGGACCGAGCGGAGATCTGCCGGACCCGCCGCGGCCTGGGCCGCCGCGCCCCCGGACTCGCCGGCGGGTGCCGTCGGCGCGGCAGGCGGTTTCGGGGGCAGGCCGTAGGCCCGCCCCACCCGTGAGGCCGCGGGAGCAGCAGGCGGCAGGGAGCCGGGAATTCGCATCGTCAGATCTCGATCGCGCGTCGGAGCATGGCCTTGGCCGCCTGGAACACGGTGGCATTGGCTTCGTGGACCCGCCGCGCAATCATCAGGTCCACGATCTCGGTGTTGATGTCGACGTTCGGGCGCTTCACAAAGCCATTGGGGTCGGCATCGGGATGGCCGGGGTTGTACTCCTCCGAGCCGGGACGGGTGTCCTGCACCACCTCCCCTGCGCGCACCCCACCCTTCCCGTCGGGCTGGAAGACCACGACCTGGCGCCGGTACGGACCGCCCTCGGGCGTCCGGGTCGTCTCGGCGTTGGCGATGTTCTGCGAGATGATGTCGAGTGCCCGGCTCATCGCACCCATGCCGCCGCCGGGCGTACCCAGCGGCTTGAGCAGCGACTTCACGGGGCGCGGCGGCCAAAGCCCGCCGCCCGGTCCGAAGATCCTAGCCACGATCGCGAATGGCGGTCCGGAGCCCCTGATACGCCGCCGACAGGAGCTTGGCGCTCGCGTCGTAGCGCAGCTGAGTGCTGGCCAGATTCACCATCTCCACTTCGAGGTCCACCTTGGGGTGGTTCGCCTCCTGGTCCGCCATGGCCTGGTCGAAGTCGGCGTTGCCGCTTCCCCCAACCGCGCCGGCCACCCGGCTGGCGATGCCGCGCTGCGTCCGGCTGGAATCGTCCAGACTCCAGCGCAGCTGCCCGATCTTGGATTGTGCCCCGAACAGTGACGAGAACATCCGGCCCCCGACGCGGTGAGAATGTCCTCGGAGAAAGCAATCGCGGTGCCGCATGGAGAACCGAGGCCGGTCACAGGCCCTGCGGCGGCGCGAAGACACTACCTGACAATGACTTAGGCGAAGTACCGGGCCCGGGAGAATCGGCTCGCGGCGATGGCTGGTGGGGAGACAGGCGGAAGAGGCGGGCGGAGACCTCGGCAGATTCTTCCGGCGACCGACGCAGTGGGACTGGCCCGCCCAAGGGTGGTTCGCTTCTGAGGATGACGCTTGGTTACGGCGGAGAGGGCCCGGGGACGTGAACCCGGAACCCTCGGTGGGAGGGCAGTGGGACCGGGAGCAGGATCGAGTGCCTCGGCGCGGCCGGCCGCTGGCCGGCTGCGCCAAACACGGCGCGGACCCTAAGCCTAGTTGGAGGACTCGCTGGCGGCGGAGACTTCCTTGGGTGAGTTGAGCTTGTTGCGGAGGGTCCGCTCGCTGATACCGAGCAGTTTGGCGGCCCGAGTGCGATTGCCGCCGGTGGCGACCAGCGCACGCCCGATGGCCACGCGTTCCAGCTCATCGAGGTTGAAGGCATCGGTCGGTCCGGCGGGCGAGTCCGCCTGGGGGGCGTTGCTGCTGGCAACGAGCGATGCGACCGTGGCCGGGCGCGCAGCGGTCCCCGGGAACACCCCCGGCCGGGCACTCATCGCGTCGAGGATGCCCTGGAAGGCCTCGGCGCGCAACACCCCGCCGCGAGAGAGGATGACCCCGCGCTCGACGGCGTTCGCCAATTCTCTCACGTTGCCGGGCCACACGTGGCGAAGCAGCAACTCGATGGCCTCCGGTGCCACCCCGGTGACGGTGACACCGATATCCTCGGCAGCGCGGCGGGCAAAGTGCTGCACCAGCGTCGGGATGTCGTCGAGCCGGTCGCGGAGAGGCGGCGTGCGGATCGGCACGACATTGAGACGGTAGAACAGGTCGGTACGGAAGCGGCCGGCATCGGCCTCGGTCTTGAGGTCGCGATTGGTGGTGGCGACGAGCCGGACATCCACCCGGATGGCCTGATGCCCGCCGACCCGTTCGAACTCATGCTCCTGGATCACCCGCAGCAGCTTCGACTGCAGATCCAGTCGCATCTCGGAGATCTCATCCAGCAGCAGCGTGCCGCCGTGCGCCCGTTCAAAGGCGCCCGCGGTCCGCATGGTGGCGCCGGTAAACGCGCCCTTCTCATGCCCGAACAGGGCGCTCTCGACCAGGCCCTCCGGCATGGCAGCGCAGTTCATGGAGATGAACGGACCGTCGCGCCGGGGGCTCTGGTCGTGGATGGCGCGCGCGAACAGCTCCTTGCCGGTGCCCGACTCTCCCTCCAGCAGCACCGTGGCCTTGGTGGGTGCCACGGTGGCAATGGTCTCCATGACGCGGCGGAACTGGGGGCTCTCTCCCACAAGGGCCCGGGTCGAACGGAACTTGTTGATCTCGCGACGGAACTGCTCGTTTTCTCTCCGCAGCCGCATGACCTCCAGCGCCTGCGTCACGGCGATCTCCAGCGTCTCGGGACGCACCGGCTTGGTCAGGTAGTCAATGGCCCCGGACTTAATGGAGATCACGGCATGCTCGATACTGGAGTAGCCGGTCATGATGATCACGGGGACCTGGTAGCCCTCCTTCTCCAGCATGCCGAGCAGGTCCAGCCCGGTGGCCTTGGGCATCCGGTAGTCGGCAATGATCAGGTCAATGGGGGTCCGGGTGACGGTCTTGAGGGCCTCCTCGACGCTGGAGGCGAGCAATGGCCGGTGCCCGATTTTGGTGAGGTGATGTTCCAGCACGACGCCGGTGGCCGGTTCGTCGTCTACGCACAGGATAGTAGCCATGTCCCCCAACCCGCTCCGAGAGGATAGTTGACAGCCCCCACACCCCAAGACGGCCGCCTATATAAGAGGAAGGCTGTCGGCAGGGGGGACCGACGAGCGCCTGGCGTGTCGATTTGGGTCTGGGTCCAACGGTCTGGCCTAAAGTCTGCCTCCAATGTAGCCGATACGGCAATTATTACCACCCTTTCGTCAGGTCGAGAATGCGGATCTCCAATAGCCTGCTCCAACAGAATGTCCTGCGTCAGCTCCAAGGCAATCTGTCCCAGCTCGCCGAGGCCCAGGCCCAGGCGGCCTCGGGCAAGCGATTCGACCGGATGAGCCAGGACCCCATCGCCGGCACCCAGGTCCTGACGGCGGACCGGGGCCTGCGCGCCATCGACCAGTACCGGCGGAATACCATCGCCGCGCGCTCCCGGACCGACGCCGAGGAGTCTGTCCTGGGCCAGATCACGGACCTCCTTGCCCGGGCCAAGGAACTCGCCCTCCAGGAGGGGTCTGCGGGCGGCACCGCCATGACCCGGGCGGCCGCGCGGACGGAAGTGGACCGGATTCTGGAACAGGTGGTCGCCCTGGGCAACACCCAGGTCGGCACCGAATACCTGTTTGCGGGTCACCAGGTGTCCACCCAGCCGTTCGACGGCGCCGGCGCCTACTGGGGCGACGACGGGCAGCGCAATGCGGAGATCGGCCGCGACTACCGGATGGTGACCAACCACACCGGCCGGGAGCTCCTCGTCACCAGCGGGGTCATCTCCAGCCTGCAGGCGCTCAGCACCGAGCTGGGCAACGGCAACCCGCCCGCCATCGGCCTGACCGCGTTCGCGCTCGACAGCGCCTTCAACGCCACCCAGACGCTGCTCGTCACCAACGGCGCCCGGGTGCGCCAGATCGACACCGCCATGCAAAACTCCGACGCGCTGGAGACCAGCCTGATCCTGCGCCGCAGCGAGGCCCAGGACATCGACCTCGAGGCGGCGACGACCCACTTCGTGGGAGTGCAGAACACGCTGCAGGCGGCGCTGCTCTCCGCCTCGCGCGTGTTGAGCACCACGCTCACCGATTATCTCCGGTGACCGCGCCCGTCCAGGAGACGGCCCGGCCAGCGGCCTTCGTGGTCGCGTCCCGGCTCTTCGGCCCGCTGTCCATCCACCCCGACAACGTCCTGGTCATGCCGGAGGGCATGCTCGGCTTCGCCGGGGAGCGGCGTTTTGTGCTGCTCCCCGCCGCGCCGGAGGGTGTGTTCTGGCTGCAGAGCGTGGACGACGGTGCGCTCATCTTCCTGCTGGTGGATCCCTTCCGGTTCTTTCCCGGGTATGAGGTGGACTCGCCCGATATACCGGACGCCGGTCCGGCGGAAGGAGTGGCGGTCCTGACCATCGTGACCCTGCCTCGCGGGAGGGGGGAGCCCTGCACCGCCAACCTGCAGGGCCCGCTCGTGCTGCAGACGCCGGCGCACATCGTCCGCCAGGTCCTCCTCGAGGATCCGCGGTATCACACCCGGCACGAGCTGGACCTGCGGAGCCAGTTGCAGTGACGGCCGGCTCGGCGACCCGGCAGCCCAGGGACTCGAGTGCCCGCCTCGGTTCCGCGGTGACGCACCAGGTCGCCGAGCCGCCGACTCGCCGGCCCGCCGACTCGCCGCTCATTATTGACTGGGAACTCTCCACCTCCCACGGCTGGGGCATCTTCGGCCTCAACCTCGCCCTGCAGCTGGTCAGGCAGGGCCGGGGCCTGCCGGCCCTCCTCCTGCCACCCGATCTGCGCGACGCCTCACCACTGGTGCAGGCGCTCCTCCAGGAGGTGGCGAGCACCCAGCCGGTCCTCGGTCGCATCCTGACCGACGCCGGGCCGCATGTGGTCGACACCGACTATCCCGCCCTCCGGGGCCTGGGGCCCGGCCTCGAGCCCAGGCCCGCGAGCGTCCAACTGCGTAGCTCACGGAATGCCGGCATGACCTTTCTGGAGGACACGGAGGTCTCGGCCCGCGCCCGCGGCTGGGGGAACGCCTTTGATGTGCTCATCGCCGGGTCCCGCTGGACCGGGGCCCTGCTGGAAGCCAGCGGGATCCGCAATGTCCGGATCGCGCAGCAGGGCATCGACCCGGCCGTCTTTCATCCCGGTCCAGGGTCGGGGCTGCTGGAGGGGCGATTCGTGGTCTTCTCTGGCGGCAAGCTGGAATACCGCAAGGGCCAGGACCTGGTGGTGGCGGCTTTCCGCATCTTCGTGCAGCAGCATCCCGAAGCGCTGCTTGTCGCGGCCTGGCACAACCCCTGGCCGCACACGGCGGTTGGCGTGGACCGCATGGAGCATGTCCGCGGCCTGCCGGCGCCCAACGGCGCCGGCGGTCTGGCCATCGGTCCCTGGCTGGTGGCCAACGGCCTGCCGGCCGAGAACGTACTCGTGCCCGGTCCCATGCCGAACATGGCCATGGGACCGCTCCTCCGCGATGCCGACCTGGCGGTCTTTCCCAATCGCTGTGAAGGTGGCACCAACCTGGTGGCCATGGAGGCGATGGCGACCGGTGTGCCATGCATCCTGTCGGCCAATACCGGCCATCTCGACCTGATCCAGGAGGACCACTGCCATCCGCTCACGCTGCAGCGGCCGGTAGCCGGGGGTTGTCCGCTGTATCGCGGGTACGAGGGGTGGGGGGAGTCCGATATCGGCGAGATGGTCGAGCTGATGGAGCGGGTGTACACCCACCGGGCGGAGGCGCGCGCTCGTGCCGCACGGGCGGCGGAGTGGATGCTGCGCGAGTGGACCTGGGAGGCCCGCATGACGGACCTGCTGGACCTCCTGACCGAGCACGACATCCTCTGAGCCCACACCCGCCTCAGGAAAAGAGCAGCAGTTCCTCCCGCGCGGCAAACTCGAAGAACCGGCCAAGGTGACCCAGTTGCTCGGCCGGGCCCGCCCCGGGCACCGCCGCGGCGACCTCAGGAATTCCCAGCAACTCCATCGCCGTCCGGGTGCCGTCGCACCAGGCCAGCACCGGCTGCGCCCACCCCTCCAGCGTGAGCGCAATCCGGGGTCCCTCGGTGGCCCAGTGCGGCAGGACCCAGACCGTTATCGGACGGCCTTCGACTGAGCGCTGCTCAAGGCGGCCCGAGCCCCAGTCAAAGAACACCATGGGCCTCGGCCGCTGGCGGAGGAGCACCGACCGGACCGGTGGGAGCCGCAGCGGCCGGTAGCCCGCCGCCGTCACGAAACAGCGGTGCTGAGTCATGTTCCCGTGCAGCAACTCGGCCACCCGTGGCTTTTCTTCGGCGGGCAGCGCGGAGAGCTGGGCGTGCAGTGGCCCCCGGGTCAGGTACCGTTCGGGTTCGTAGGCCGGCGGCGCAAACCACCGCTCCAGCCTGAGCCCCGCCTGCACGATCAGCTCTTGCAGCTCCATGACGGTGAAGCTCACGTCATGGGGGTGCAGCAGGAGGTCGGCGATGCCGGCGTCACCCTGCCAGTCGTGCTCGCTCCATCTGGAGGGCTGGTACGGGTGACTGGGCGGAAGGCCCTGGACCAGTTCGCGGGCCAGGCCGATCCGTTCGTCGAGCTCCGCCCCCTGCGCGACCCGCCGCAGCAGCTCCTGCAGCAGGTACACTGCCTGGCGCCCGTGAGTCGCGTAGACCATCAGGCCCATGCCCCCACGCGCTGCCAGCAGGCCGGCCAGGCGCCGGGCGCCGGCCAGCGGATCCTGGAGGTGGTGCAGGACGCCGGCACAGATGATGTAGTCGAATGGCCCTTGAGCGGTCGGTGCCTCGATGCTGCCGTGACAGAATCGGATCCGGCCCCCAACCCCTTCCCGCCGGGCTCGCTCCCGGGCAACCTCGAGAGAGGCCTCACTCAGGTCCATCCCGGTGACCTGCACCCCGGGGAAGTCGCGTGCGAGGCGCACCACCGTATGACCGGTCCCGCAGCCGGCGTCCAGCACCCGGAGACCGTCAAGGCCGTCGCGCTCCGGCCACAGCACGTGCCGGACGTAATCCATCGCCGCGAAGACCGGGTAGCCGGCCGCGGCGCCGTCGGGGGGGTACGGGTAGCGTTCGTAGAGCGCGCGGACAGCGCCTTGTACCGAGGCGCTCACGCCCGCAGGAACAGCAGATTGAAGGTGCCCTCACCACCGAGGCTCTGGTCATCCGCCAGCGGGGTCACGCCGGTCGCATCCGGGTTGAGCAGAGCTGCCTGGTAGCCGATCAGCCGCATGAACCCGCGCAGGTGCGCCTCACTGGCGCCTTTGCGGATCAGGGCGGCGCAGTCAAGCTCGCAGATGATGAACGGGACCTCGTGAGCCATGATGGTCCGGAGTGCACCCTTGAGAATCTCGTACTCCGATCCCGGGGCGTGAATCCGGATCAGTCGGAGGCCCCGCGCCGGTGCCGCCTCGCCGAGCACCCCGTCGAGGGTAACCACCTCCACACCGCCGTTGCTCCCTGCAATGGCGCCGACCGCCGCCGGCCAGGCTCGGACCTGGCCAAGGCCGTTCAGCTCCAGGTGTTCTTGGAGCCGGCGGAATCCGCCCGCCGCTGGCTCGAAGGCGTAGACCACACCGGAAGCGCCGACGACCCGGCCTGCGATCGCGCTGAAGTAGCCCGCTTCCGCCCCGACGTCCGCGACGGCGTCGCCAGGCTCCAGGACGTTGGTCAGGAAATAGGCGACCTCCGGCGCGTGGAATCCGCCGGCCTCGACCGCATCGAGGATGGCCCGCTCCCGGTCCACCCCACGGTCGAGGCGCAGTTCCAGGTGCCTCGACGCACCCTGCACCTCGAACCCGAGCGACAGTGTTTTCATGCCAGCGGCATTCATCCTGGGTGGTGCTTCGGCTCCCCCGAGCCGGCAGATGAAACCAAGGTAGACGTCCGGACCTGCGCCGGTCTCATGATTGATGTGAAAGGCCTCCAGCACGCCGAACCCGGCCCGGGTGAGCAGCGCCAGCCACGCGTTCTGACCCAGCACCGAGTAGTGATTCGGGTTCCACTCGTGCCGGCAAGCCGTGTCGGGAGCGGGCACCTCGACATACAGGAACCCACCCGGCGCCAGCACCCTGCGGAATTCCGCCAGAGTGAAACAGGGCGCGATGCTGTGCTCAAGGCAGTGACGGCACCAGACCAGGTCGAACTCGCCCGGGGAGAACTCCAGGAATGACTGGTCCATACGGCGAGCGTCATGGCCAAGCCGGGTGCAGGCGGACAGGTCCTCCTCGCTGAGGGTCACCCCCACCGCGTTCAGGCCCGCCTCCCGGAAGCCGGCCAGGCCTACGCCCTGCCCACAACCGACATCGAGTACCCGGGCGCCTGATGGAAACCCGGCGGCGGCCCGGACCCGCTCCCACGCCCGGCGGGAGATCTCCTCATGGCCAGCGGAAGGCGGTTCGGGATAGACGTCCCGGGCAATCCGATCGAGGAACGCGTCGAGGCGATCGTAGCGGCGGCGGGTGTCCGCCGGTGGGCTATCGGTGCGCACTCAGCGGACTCCGGCCTCAGGCATGATCGCCGCACCGAGTTCTTGCCGTACCTGCTCGATCACACTGGCCCAGTCGCCCGGCTTCGGCTGACGGAAGAGCCGCGCCGTGGGATACCACACGCTGTCACCCGCCTGGCCATTCCAGCGCCAGTCGGGCGCGGCGCTGAGCAGCACCCAGCAGTCCAGCGCAAGCCCGCCGGCCAGGTGCGCGACGGATGTGTCAATGGAGATCACCAGGTCGAGCTGGCCGGCGAGGGCCGCGGTGTCGGCAAAGTTGTGAATCAGCGGAGAGAGGTCGATCACCTTCTCTCGGGCCGGATGCTGGGCCAGCTGGGCGGCGTGCTCCCCGACTTGCAGGGAGTACCAGGTCACTCCCGGCAGGGTAAAGAGGGGGGCGAGCTGGTCCAGGGGGATGCTGCGCCGGGGATTTGGCTTGTGTGAACCGCCCCAGACGAGCCCGATCCGCAGCCCATCGCCCGGGGGCAGGACGGGGATCTTGGCCGACCAAGCCTGCGCAGGCAGGTAGGGGACACGATTGGGGACCATGGTCAGCCGGGTGCCAAAGAGATGCGGCAGCGACAGCAACGGGACATGGCAGTGGAACTCCGGCAGCGGCTCACCCTGCGCCACCGCGAAGGACACTGACGGCATCGCCTCCAGAAGCCGCTTGAGCGAGGGCTGGCATTCCAGTACGACCCGCCCGCCCCGCTCCGCCACCAGCGGGAGGTAGCGCACAAACTGCAGCGTATCGCCGAGGCCCTGCTCGCAGTGTACCAGGATGGTCCGGCCATCGAGCGGTCCGCCGTTCCAGCGCGGGACCCCGAACTCCCGTGGCTTGAGTCCGATGTCCCCCACCAGCCAGCGCCACTCGTACCCTTTCCACCCTTCCTCGTAGTCCCCGGCGGCCAGCAGGGCCAGCCCGCGGTTCCACTCAGCGGGGGCGTATCCGGGTTCGAGCTGACGGGAACGGTCGAAGGCCGCCACGGCCTCCTGGGTGCGGCCCTCTTCCTGGAGGGCATTGCCAAGATTGTACCAGGCCCGGCTGAACTCGGGCTTGAGTTCCAGTGCGCGGCGGTAGGCGGTGATCGCTTCTGACGGGCGGTCCAGCTGCATGAGGGTTGCCCCGAGGTTACTGAACGCATCGGCAAAATCGGACTTGAACGACAGGGCGGCCCGGTAGCTGGCCATCGCCTCCGTCGGCTTCTCCAGCTCGCCGAGGAGGACCCCGAGGTTGAAATGCGCCTCGGCATAGTCCGGCCGGGCCACCAGCGCCTGCCGATAGGCCGATTGCGCCTGATCCAGATAGCCCAGCGACTTGCAGACGTTCCCCATGTGGTTGTGCGCGTCGGGATTGACCGGGTCCAGGGCCAGGGCGGCCTGCAGCGCGTCGGCAGCGGGGTGGAAGCGGCCAGCCTCCCACAAGGCGGAGCCCAGGTTGCAGTAGGCCCCGGTAAAGGCGGGGTCGAGCGACACTGCGCGCTCGTAGGCGGCGATGGCCTCTTCCAGCCGGCCCGCGTCGCGAAGCGCGTTGCCACACTGGTCGTGGGCGGCCGCGAACTCGGGCCGGGCCCGGATGGCGGCTTCGAAACTCGCCAGCGCCTCCTCCCCGCGTCCGAGTTGCCGCAGCACGATGCCCTGATTCAGATGGGCCTCGGCAAAGCCCGGCTGGCGCTTGATCGCCTCCTGGTACGCCAGCAGAGCCTCGGGCGTCCGGCCCAGGTCCCGCAGGGCGTTACCCAGGTTTCCCCACGGGAGCGGGTTGGCCGGAGCCAGCGTGATGGCCTCCCGGTAGGCCGCGACGGCGTCGTCGGTACGGCCGAGGGCCCGCAGCACGTTGCCCCGGTTTGAGTGGGCATCGGCAAAGGTGGCGGAGCGGGCCAGCGCCTTGTCAATCAGCTCCAGCGCTTCCAGCGCCCGGCCGCCCTGGAACGCCAGCACCCCAGCCAGATGCAGGGCATCCGGATGATCGGGGACCAGCTCCAGCACCTGCCGATAGATGGGTGCGGCCTCGCCGAGGCGGCCCGACTGGTGATACTGGACCGCGGTGCGCAGCAGGTTGCCCACCTCATCGGGGTGTGGGCGCTGCCTGGCGAGTGTGGACATCGGGCTGCCTCCAACGAGACGGGCGGGTAGTGCTGGGGGCAAAGGCAATGCGGAGGCCACGGGACGACGGCGGCGCGGTCAGCCCCTCGGTTGCCAGCTAACACCATACGTGTCAAGGGCTTGCATCCGTGACACCGACCTTGGCCCTGAGCCCTTGAGCCCGGGGCCCTGCGGCCCCCAGACGCCTCACCGGCAGGAACCTCCGCCCCCGATTGCCGGAACCCGGCAATAGGGGGAGGTCGGGCCCTCAAGTCTTCGAGCGGACCGCCGATACAAGCAGCATCGGCCACTGGTGGTCGAATTTCGCAGGACGAAGCAGGGACGCTTCGCTATTCGCAGGACCAGGAGAAATACGATGTCACGCATCAACACCAACGTCGCCGCCAACAACGCGTACAAGAACCTGAACGCCACTTCAGGCATGCTGGAGAAGTCCATCCAGAAGCTGTCGAGTGGGTTCCGGATCAATCGTTCCGCGGACGACGCCGCCGGCCTCGCGATCGCCAACAAGCTCCGTTCCGATGTGCGCTCGCTGATGCAGGCGTCGCGGAATGCGAGTGCGGCGAACTCGATGCTGCAGGTCGCGGACGGCGCCATCAACACCGTGGCGACCATCCTCGACCGCATGAAGGAACTGGCCTCGCAGGCCAACTCGGCCAATGTCGGCGCCCAGGCGGACAAGCTGCAGGCGGAGTTCACCTCGCTGCTGTCGGAAATCGACCGGATCGCCGCGACCACGACCTACAACGGCACCGCGCTCACCAACGGCGGCTTCGGTTCCGGGCTGGACAAGACGGCCTCGACCGCGTGGACCACGGCCGGCGCCAACATCGCGGACATCCAGCTCAACGGCACCGCGGTCGGCACCTACACCTTTGCCTCCGCGGCCGCGACCGCGACGCTGACCCGCACCGCGGACGCGGTTTCGCAGGTCGTGACCGGCATCAGCGCCACGGCGCGTTCCAGCGTGAACTTCTCCACGTTCGGCATCAACGTTGAGGGGTCGGCGGGTTGGGTCGGCGCCGCAGGCGCCAATACCACGACCATCGTCGTGACTGCCGGCACCAGCGGCTCGTTCATGGTGAGCTCCAGCGGCAACTACGGTTCCAGCGACCTGGTCTCGGTGAGCGGGATCGACGTCCGGTCCAGCCAGGCCACCGGCCTTGACCTGGGCTCGGGCGGCTTCAACCTGGCGACCGCGCTGCTGAGCGCGACCAACGCCCAGGGCGCCCTGAGCCGGATCGATACCGCGATCGACAAGCTCGCGACGTCGATCGGCACGGTGGGTGCCGCGCAGAGCCGGATCGAGTTCGCCTCCACCAACGTGGCCAACCTGATCCAGAACACCGCGGCCGCCGAGTCGGTCATCCGCGATGCCGACATGGCGTTCGAAATGACCGTGTTCACCAAGTACCAGATCCTGCAGCAGGCCGGCACGGCGATGCTGGCGCAGGCCAACCAGGTTCCGCAGTCGATCCTGACCCTGCTGCGCGGCTGATCGGTTCCAAGGCGGTATCCCCGGTGGAGGTGGCGCAGGGGTGGAGTTCGCTCCCCCCCACGCCCCGCCACCGGGGGCTTCACCCTTCACTCCGGGACCCCGATGGACTCTTCCAGCGCAATCTCCGGTCTGATCAGCGGCATCCAGTACCGCGATCTGGTGGACCAGATCATTTCGGTGGAGAGCCGTCCGGCCCAGGCCGCGCGCGATCGCGCCACCCGGCTCCGGAACCAGCAGGCGGCCATCAAGACATACCGGGGCCTGCTGACCTCGCTGCAGACGGCGGCCAAGGCGCTGCGCGACGGCTCCGCGTTCGACGCGATGAGCACCTCCTCCGCGATCGCCGCGGGCTCCAGGACGCTGGTCACTGGCAGCGCCACGGCCAATGCTTCCCCCGGCAGCTACAACATCAGCGTCACCTCCGCGACCCTGGCGCAGGCCCAGAAACTGGGATCCGTTGGCCAGGCCAGCGTCACCGGCCCGCTCGGGTTTGCCGGCACGTTTGACCTCAACGGCCAGACGGTGACCCTCGTCGCGACGGACTCGCTGGTGGAGGTCCGCGACAAGATCAATGCCCTCAACACGGGCACGAGCGCCACCAAGGTGAGCGCCTCGATTCTCTCCGTCGGCGCCACCAGCCACAAATTGGTGCTGACCAGCCAGACCACCGGCGCGGCCGGAATGACTCTCAGCGACACCGCCGGTTCGGCGCTGCAGTCGCTCGGCTTGCTCTCAAACCCGACCACGATCGATCCCACCGCCGTGCTCCAGGCCGGCGCGGATCTCAGTTTCACGATTGACGGCGTGGCGTTTACCCGGACTACCAACACCGTCAGCGACGCCATTGACGGGGTCACCCTGAACTTCTCCGGCGCCGAACCCGGAGCTGTGACCCGGCTCTCGGTGGAGCGATTCCTGGAGGGCGCCCGCGGCAGCATCCAGGCCGTCGTGGAGGCCTACAACAAGGTGGTGGACTTCCTCAAGGAACAGGGGACCAGCGATCCGGAAGCGACCACCCGGCCCGCACTCTACGGGGACACCCTGATCCGCACCATGCGCAGCCGGCTGCCCCAGCTGATGCTCACGACGATCGGCGCCGCCCCGGCCGACCTCAACCGACCCGGCCTGGCCGGTGTGGCGCTGGACAGCACCGGCAAGCTGACCTTCGACTCCACCAAGTTCGACGCCGCATTCCAGGATCGGCTCGCCGATGTGCGGCACCTGTTTCAGCAGACCGGCACCGCCACCGGCACGGGGCTCACCTATATCTCGAGCACGATCGACAGCAAGGCCGGCAGCTACGCGGTGGACATCACCCAGCTCGCCACCCAGTCGAGCGTCACCGGCGCGGGGCTCGCCGGCGGGGTCTACAGCGATGACGGCACCCCCGACACCATGACGGTCACCGATACCCGGATGGGGAAATCGGTCAGCATTGCGCTCAGCAACGGAATGACATCCGCGCAGATCGTGGCGGCGTTGACCTCGGCGTTCGGGACCGCCGGCCTCGGGCTGACCGCCACCGACGTGGGCGGGCAGGTCCAGATCACCCAGGTCGGCTACGGCTCCGCCGCCGGCATCACCGTGGAATACGCCGCCGGCGGCACTCAGGGGTCGGACCCCATCGCCGCAGCCACGTACGCCGACGGCTTGGACATCGCCGGGACCATTGGCGGCCTGGCGGCCACAGGGTCGGGCCAGGTGCTGCTGGGCAGCAGCGGGACCGACGCCGCCGGGATCGCGGTGCGGTATGACGGGGCCAGCCTTGGCGTCGCAGGGGACACTACCGTGGATCTCGGCACCGGGGCGGAGCTGGAGCGCCTGGTGACGGCCTTTGTCCAGAGCAACTCGGGGTTCGTCTCCCTGCGGGAGACCTCCCTGGCAGAGAACATCCTCCGGCAGGAGGAACGCGCGGACAACATCGATGCGCGGCTGGCCATCCGGCGCAGCTCGCTGCTGGTGCAGTTTGCGCGCATGGAATCCGCCCTGGCGCAGTTCCAGAGCCAATCGCAGTCCGTGACCGCCATCCTGGGAGCCCTGAATCAGGGCGGAGGCAGCGCGTGAGCTACACAGCCGTGAACCGGTACCAGCAGAACGACATCGTGTCCATGTCGCCCGCGCGCCGGGTAGTGTTCCTCTACGGCCAGGCCCTGGCCAGTCTCCGGCAGGCGGCCAGGCACCTGGAGCAGGGGGAAATCGAGGCCCGCAGCAAGTGCCTGACCCGGGCCCGAGAGATCCTCGGCGAACTCCTCGCCACGCTTGACTTCGAGGCCGGCGGATCTGTGGCCAAGAATCTCGCCGCACTCTACGCCTGGTTCATCGCCGAGACACTCCAGGTGGATCTCAAACAGGATGGGCCGCGCCTGCAGCAGTTGATCACCCTCGTCGCAGACCTGCACGGCGCCTGGAGCCAGGCCGCCGACATGGTGTCGGAGCAGCCCCTGCCCGTCGGCGTGGGCGAGTGACGGACCTTCCGGACAGTCTCTTCGGCACCGCCATGCGGGCACTGCAAGCCAGTCGCCTGGCATACGCGCACTATCTTCACGTCCTTGATGCCCAGCGCGCGGCCATGCGCGCCGACGATGCGTCCCTCCTCTCCGCCTTGGCGGCGGAGGGTTCGGTGATCCTGACCACCCTCGATCGGGGATTCCGGATTCCGCCGGAGCTGGGCCAGCACCTGCATCGCGCTGACGGTCCGCGGGCCCGCGCCGTCCGGGACGCGATGGCCGCCGTACAGCGGGAGGCGGAGACCGCCAAGGGCGGTATCGACCAGTTCACGTTCCAGCTTGAAAATCGCCGCCGGTCCCTGCTGGGGGCTCTGGCCGAACTCACCGGGGGCTCCCCCTACCGGCCCCCCAGGCCGCCCCCGACCGAACTTGATACAACCGGCTGATTCTTCCCCTCAAGTCCTGCCGCCCCCGGACGATAGTGTAGAGCAGAAGCTGTCACTCAGGGGAAGGAGGAGACCATGGTAGTTCAATCGATTCAGCCAGTAACCCGGGAGATTCCCGGCGCCGTGTCCCGGTCCCCCGAGCGTGGGACAGCCGTCACGTCCTCCGGAACCCCTCCCGTAGACCGGGTGAACCTGAGCGAGCAGGGGCGCGCCATGTCCGCCCTGCTGGCCACCCAGGAAGGGCCGGAACTCCAGCTGTCGCCCAAGCGGCTGCGGGAGATGCTCGAGCAGGTCACCCCCAAGCAGGGATAGCACGTCCCTTCCGGGTGTCCGGACTGCGCGGGTGGCCCTCGCGCGAGGGGCGGGATCGCAGGAGTCTACGGCCCATGCCGGCCGATACGCCGACAGTCATTGCAAGGAAAGACCATGTCCATTGATCCTACGAAATCGGGCGGCGGCCAGCCGATCGGGAGCCCCCGGATCGACCAGGCCAGCAGCAACGAGTCTGCCCGGCGTCCCGAAGTGGTGCGCGGGATTCCGGCAGACGGGTCGCGGGAGGCCCAGCGAAGCCGCGATCAGGTCCGCCTGTCGGACGAAGCCCGGGCGGCAACCCGGACCGAAGGAGAGACCAGCCCGTCCGGTATTTCCGGGGAGCGGATGCGGGAAATTCTCAAGCGGCTGACGTCCGGCTACTACGACAATCCAGAGGTGCGGGAACGTATTGCGCAGCGGATCCACGAGAGGTGGGGCCGCGGTGACGTCCACATTGACTGAGTCCCGGCTCCGGGAGCGCGTTCCATGAAGTGCCTGGTAGTGGACGATTCTGCCACCATGCGGCGGATCGTGGTCAATGCGCTCAAGAGCATCGGCTACGACAATGTGGTGGAAGCGGCCGATGGCAGCGATGCCCTGCAGAAGTGCGACGGCAGCATCGAGCTGGTTATCACGGACTGGAACATGCCGGTGATGGGCGGCCTCGAGCTGGTCCGCGGACTGCGCGCCAATCCCGCGCATGGCCGGACCCCGGTGCTGATGGTCACCACGCGGAGTGTGAAGGAAGACATCATCCAGGCCGTGGAGGCTGGCGTCTCCAGCTACATCCTGAAGCCGTTCACGCCGCAGGTGTTGAAGGAAAAGATCGACCAGATCCTCTCTGTTGCCCCCGGGACCAGCTGACCCCGCCGCCCCGGAAGGGTGAAATGGACACCGCCAACGTCAAGGCGCTCGCCGCCGACCTGCAGACGACCTTTCGGCTCGTTCATGAGCTGATTGCCGAACTGGCCACGCACCGGGCCGAGTGGGCCAGGTCCGCCCGGCTGGCGGAGCTGGTTACCCAGCTGACGGTGCAGCCCCAGTTCGTCGAGCTGCCGGCGGTCCTGCTCCGTGCGCACACCGAGATCACCCAGATCCTGTGTGGCATCCGGCAGACCCGGGCGGAGCTCGAGGCCCACGCCGTCACGCGCCTGCGGGACACCCAGAGCCTGCTCACGGATGTCACCGCCACCACCGAGCACGCCACCCTGCAGCTGCTCAACGGGCTGGACCGCTCCCTCGAGCTCATCGACAGCCTGGAGAACGAGACCCACGACCGGGCATCGACCGCGCGCTTTCACGAACTGCGCAACCAGGTCAGCGCGCTGTACCACCACCTCCAGTTCCAGGATATCGCGGCACAGCAGCTCCAGGGGGCAGCCCACACCCTGCTGGATCTCGAGGTCCGCGTCAGCGGAGTCGCCGAGTTGTTCGACCGCGCCCTCGATGGCGACGCTCGGCCATTCGCGATCGGGGCCGCGCCCGGCCCGGCGCCCCTGCTCCCCTTCAACCCGCACGCCACCATGCGCCGCACGGGGGCGGACCAGGCACTGATCGACCAGACCTTCGAGGGGGCCCGCCATGGCCAGCCTGCCGAACGCGCCGGCCGCAACGGCGTCTAGCCCGCGCCGGCAGCCTGGCCCCGAAGTCCCGCTGGATGATCTCCAGCGGGACCGTCTGTCGTTGATCGGGCACATGGCCTCAAGCATCGCCCACGAACTCTCCAACCCACTGGCGACGATCGTGGCCAGCGCCCAGGCGATGCTGTCCTTCTGGCCCAGCGCCGCCTCGCGGCGCGACGGCCGGGAGCCGCCCCCCGAGCTGGCCGGCCCGGGCGTCCCGCTGCTGCAACTGCGGGAAGACCTGGAGTTGATCCTGGCCGAAGCCCGCCGGGCCGGAGACGTGGTGCACGGACTGCTGGCCTCGGCGCGGCATCATCCGCCCGAGTGGCGGTTCTGCTGGGTGGGAGATATCCTGCGCCGGGCGGTCGCACTCTCGCGCCACCACCTCAAGCTCCACAACATCTCGCTACAGGCACCCTGGCCCGATCCGGCGGAGGGCTATCCGCTCTGGAGCCGAATGCGCGGCGATGCCAACCAGCTGCAGCAGGTGCTCCTCAACCTGATCATCAACGCCCAGCAGGCCATCACCGCCACCCGCGGCTATGGCACCGTCCGGCTGAGTCTGGCCCCCTCCGACGGCGACGCCATCCTGATCACGGTGGAGGACGACGGGCCCGGCGTACCCGACGCGCTGCGGGACGAGATCTTCCGGCCATTCTTCACCACCAAGCCCGCCGGCGAGGGCACCGGCCTTGGCCTCTCCATTTCCGCCGGCATCGTGCGGGCGCACGGCGGGGAGATCCGGGTGGAGTCGCCCGCCACCGGCGGGGCGGTGTTCCAGATCCTGCTGCCGTCCCTGGCCGGGCAGGAACGCATCGTCGCAGCCCCGGCGGGCACGATGCCACCACTTGAGCTCGACCTGCCGGCCCTCTGCGTCGAGCCACCCCATCACCGAACCGTGCTCCTGGTGGATGACGAGCCCGGCATCCGGCGGAGCGTCGGTCGGTTCCTGCGGCGCTACGGCTTCCTGGTAACGGAGGTCCCCAGCGTGGAGGCCGCCATGCAGGCGCTGGACGAGGGTGGCTTCGACCTGATTGTCTCCGACCTGCGCATGCCGGGACTCTCCGGCGAGGAGTTCTACGCCTTTCTCCGGCGCGACCACCCCGGGCTGCTTCGCCGCGTGGTCATTACCAGCGGTGACATGCACCGCGAGGAGACCCGCCAGTTCCTGGCGCAGTGTGGCTGCCCGGCGCTGCAGAAACCCTATAGCCTGCCAGAGCTGGTCCATGCACTCGATACCCTCTGCCCGCCGCCGGTGCTCCCCGACCGGCGCGCCACGGCCTGACCGCCGCCGGTCTGCATGGTCCCGGCGCCGTCACTGACTCCCTTCCCGATGCCATTCATCGACTCGACCGCGACGGTCCCGTCCGCCGACCGCCTGGTGCTCGCGGCCCTCCCGGCCGCGGTCCTGGTGCTCGACCCGCTCGGCATCGTGCGCGATGCCAACCCCTCCGCCGAACGGATCTTTGCCCGCCCCACGGAGTCGCTCCGGGGCGGCACCATCGATCGCCTGCTCTCGCTCTCCGAGAGCAGCCGGATCGGCGGGAGCATCGCCGCCTGGCTGCGCGAGCGGCGCGGGCAGGACATCGAAGCGCTGCCGGATTGCCGGGGCCGGACCCCGGACGGGACGGAATTCAGCTGTGACGTGACCCTGGCGCCGCTGGTGGGCCCGGGCGCTCCCGGCCGGTGGGTGCTGCAGGTGGACGAGACCAGCCGGCGCGAATTCCAGAGCGTCCAGCGGCATGAGTCGGCCAAGATGGCCGCCGTGGCCACCCTCGCCGCCGGTATCGCCAACGACTTCAACAATACCCTCGCGGCCATCAGCGGCAGCATCGAGGCCGCCAGGCTGCGTATCGTCTCCCAGGACCGGGTACCGCCTCGCGAGCTGATCGAGGCCAAGGAAGCCACCCGGGCAGCCGCCCGCCTGGTGCGCCGTCTGCTCAACTTTGCCCGCCCGTCCCCGGCGGTCCGGCGAACACTGAACCCCCGCCTGCTGATCGAGGATGCCGCCCAGGTCCTGCAGCGGGACCTCGACCCGCGGATCTCGCTGGTGACCCGGCTGGACCACGCCGACTGGAACATCCGTGCCGATCTCGAGCAGCTCACCGACCTGATCGTAAGCCTCGGGGCCAACGCCGTCGATGCCATGCCCGCGGGCGGCATTCTCACCCTGGCCACGGCCCGCGTCGCCGCGGGCGCCTGGGGCGCAGACGGGCCGGCCACCGTGGACGGCCGCGAGTTCGTTCGCATCGAGATCCGCGACACCGGCACTGGCATCCCCGCCGAGGTTCTGCCTCGCATTTTCGAGCCGTTCTTCACGACCAAGGAGGCCGGCCGCGGCTCGGGACTGGGGCTGGCCACGGCGTACGCGGTACTGCGGCAGCACGACGCGGGAATCACCGTCGAAAGCGCGATCGGGACAGGGTCGATCTTCCAGCTGTTCCTGCCTCGCACCCAGGACGCGCTGCTCGCCAGCCCCCCGGGTCTCAGCCTGCGGCCCGGCACCGGCACCGGGAACATTCTGCTCGTGGACGACGAAGCGGCGGTCCGACGGCCCCTGCGCCAGGCCCTGGGCTTGTGCGGCTACTCGGTGGCTGAGGCTCGAGACGGCCTGGAGGCGCTGCGCCTCCACGGTGAACCCGGGACTCGCGTCGACCTGGTTGTACTGGATGTCAAAATGCCGGGGATGTCCGGCTGGGATGTGCTGAGCGAACTCAAGCGGCGCGATCCCCGGTTGCCGGTGATTCTCACCAGCGGCTACACCCAGCAGGACAGCCAGCCGCCCGCCAACCCGACCGAGCCCGATGCGTACCTCCCCAAGCCGTATGACCTCGCCGAACTCATGGCCCAGGTCCATCGGTTCCTGCCCCGGACCTGAGGGAGTGTACCGGCGATGAAAGCCCTGGTCATCGAGGATGAACCGATGGTCCGGCTGCTCCTCAAGCGGCTGCTGACCCGATTCTTTCCGCACAATGTCCTGGAAGCGGAAGATGGCGAGGCAGGCCTCGCGATTGTGGAGCGGGAACGCCCGGCCGTGGTGTTTGTCGACATCTTCATGCCCAAACTCGACGGGGTCGCGTTTCTGGAACGCCTGCGCGCCAATCCCGAGTTCGCCGACCTGCCGGTGATCGCCATCTCCTCCGCCAAGGATCGAGAGCTGGTCCTCAAGCTGATGGAGCTGGGGATTTCCGACTACCTCGTCAAGCCGCTCGAAATGGTACCCACCCACAGGCGCCTGGAGCTGCTGCTGCCCCGGATTCTCAGCCGGCACCACCCCGCCCCGGCCACCCCGCCGGCGGGCTGACGGCGGGCTCTTGGGCGGGGTACTTTACCCGCCATGCCACGCCAGACCATCTCCAGCGGTGCCCCCTGGGAGCCGATCGTCGGCTACCCGGCGCACGGCCTCCCCTGAACCAGCCTCATTCCCCACCGCACATGCGTCTCTACCTGTCCGTGGATATGGAAGGCGTCGCCGGCGTGGTCCACGAAGACCAAACCAATCCGGAGGACCCACGCTGCGCCCCGGAGTACGCGCGCTTCCGCCGGCTGATGACCGCCGAGGCCAACGCCGCCATCGAGGGCGCCCTGGCCGGCGGCGCCACCCGGGTCCTCGTCAATGACAGCCACTGGAACATGCGCAACCTCCTCGCCGAGGAGTTGCACCCCGGCGCCGCCCTGATCTCCGGCGGCCCCAAGCTCTGGTCCATGATGGAAGGGATCGATCTCGGCTGGGACCTGGCCGCCTGCATCGGCTATCACGCCAAGGCCGGCACCGCGAGCGCAGTGCTGGACCACACCTACACCAGCCGCATCCTCGACGTCCGGCTCAATGGCCGCTCCGTCGGCGAACTCGGGATCAACGCCGCCCTGGCGGGGGCCTTCGGCACGCCGGTGGTGCTGGTGAGCGGCGATCAGGCGCTCGCCGCCGAGGCGCGGGACCTCCTCGGGGATGCGGTGCGCACCGTCGTCGTGAAGCAGTCCATCAGCCGGGGAGCGGCACAATCGCTGGCTCCGGCGGTGGCCTGCGACATGATCCGGACCGCCACACGAGAGGTGGTGGAAGCGGCGGGACGCCACCCGCCCCGGCTGCTGGACTTCGGTTCCCCCGTCCACCTGGAGGTGGATTTCCAGTCCACCGTCCATGCGGAGCACGCCATGATGGCCCCGGGGATCGAGCGCAGCGGCCCGCGGTCCATCGCCTACCGGCACAGCGACTACAAAGAGGTCTTTCGCGCCTTCCGGACGGCGTTCAACCTGGCCGGAGACTGAGGCGTCCACTTGCCGGCAACCGCGCCGAGTCCGAAAGAGCCCCGCCGTGCGGTGGACGTGAGACCGATCGGAAAGGTGGACGGCTCCGCCAGCTCGCCCGGCTCGACCCGGCTGCACAGGCTCTCCCTTGGCCTCCTCGGTTGGGTGATCGCCTGCGCCCCTCAGCCTCAGGGCAGTGCGCCGGCGCCGGTGCCGGTCGCGACGGCGGAGCGCGCCTACCTGTCCTGGCGCCACGAGGCGGACCGGGTCGGGCTGCTCGCCGAGCTCGGCACCGATACCACCCCCGACGGCACGCCGGCCGCAACCGCCCGTCAGCGGGAGCTCGCCCTCCGAAACACGCTTGCGCGCCTGCTGGCGACCACGGCCCCGCGAACTCAGGAAGACTCATCCGCCCTGCGCACCATGCGCGGCGCGGCGAAGGAGGGTCGCGACGACGGCTCCGAGGAGGATTCCCCCGGCTGTCTCCCCGCCGGACCCGGGCCCGGCCTGGAACGGCTCGCGGCACACACCCTGGCGTGCTATCAGGTGGCAGCCAATACCATCGTGGTGGACGGAGACACCCTCAACCGGCTGGCCATTCTCGGCCTGCTGCCGCAGGTCCCCGACAGCGACCGCCGGCGGCGGCTCTTTCTGGCCCTCGCACCGGTGTGGCGAAGCATCAACGGAGACAACACCCCCGACAGCCCGTACCGTGTCATGCTGCGCGGGCACGCGGCGGCCTGGGCAGATTCGCTCTCACCGGTGGAAACCAAGGCCCCCGCCTACGGAATCACCACGGCAGAGTTCGAGGCCTGGCTCCAGGCGGCGCTCACCCGATACCGCGGCCTCCTTCCGGATTCTCTGCTGGAACCCTGGGACTGGTACTACCAGAGCGGCGAGGCCAGCCGCCGCTTGAGCCCCCTGCTCCCCGATCTCAGCGCACTGCGCCGGGTGAACGAGGTCTACTACACCGCCATCGGTGCCGGTCCCGGACCCCTCGGGATCCGCTATGACATCGAGGCCCGGCCCGGCAAGTATCCTGTGGCATTCACCACCTTCGGCGGCCGCCAGCCGGTGGAACCATGGGTCTTCGCCAGCTACCTCGGTGGCGGCTTCGACAATCTTGCCGAGTTGCTTCACGAGACGGGACACGCGATCCATATCGCCGGCATCCACACCCGGCCCGCGTTCCTCGACTGGCCGGACAATGACACCTTCACCGAGGCCCTGGCGGACGTCCCGGCGCTGGAAATCTACGAGCCCCGGTGGCAGCAGCGATTCCTGGGTGACAGCGCCCCCCTGGCGGCCTCGCTGCGCGCGAAGTATGCCGCCATCGCCTTCGACATGACCTGGTCGCTCTTCGAGCTCCGCGCCTACCGCAACCCCGAGCTGGACCCCAATCGGCTCTGGTGCGATCTCGCGGAGCGCTTCCTCGGCATCCGGCGTCATCCGGAGTGGTCGTGGTGGGCCATGCGGGGACAGCTGATCGACGCGCCCGGCTACCTGCTCAACTATGCCCTCGGCGCCTTCATCGCGGCCGATGTCCGCGCCCGCCTGGAGGCCGGCGGGGACGGATTCAGCGCGGCCAGCCCGGCCCTGTATCGGCGGCTCACCGCCGAGCTGTACCAGCCCGGCCTGAGCGTACCGGCGCGCCAGGTGCTCCAGCGTTTCCTCGGGCGCGCGATCTCGCCCGACGCGCTCCTGGCCGACCTGGCGCGGATCTCCCATGAGTAGTCGGGGAATCTCCGCACTGGACGCCGCGGACCGGGGACAGCTGCTGCGGCTCAGCGTGCTGATCGGAATCCCCGCGCTGTTCCTGCTGAGCCTGCTGGACGTGGCCTTGTTCGCCCGGGGGCAGATCGGTCCCCGCCTGCTGCTCCTGCTCCTGCTGCTCAATCTTCCGATCACGGCGCTGATCATCTTCGGCACCTGGCGGCTGATCGGCGGGGCATCCCGGGGGCTGGTGCAGATGGTCCTCGGCGCCGGCAACCTGCCCCACCGGCCAGAGCACTCCGCGCTGGAGTCGCTGGTGGCGCGCGGATTCTACCGTGAGGCCGCCGAGGCCTTCCGGGCCCACCTCGAGGCGTCGCCAGGGGACAACGCCGCCCGCATCAAGCTGGCGGCGCTCGAGTCCGATCACCTTGAGAATCCGGCCGCGGCGGAACAGCTCTACCGCGAAATCCGGGCAAGCCGCCCTACCCCGGGACAGGACGCCCTCGCGACCAACCTGCTCATCGAGTTGTATCGGCGGACCGGGCAGCGGGGCCGTCTGATGGCGGAACTCGCCCGGTACGCCGCCAGCCACCAAGGGACCAAAGCAGGAGCGGACGCAGCGCGGGCGCTCCGGGCCCTCAAGTCGGAGGACCGGTAACGTCGGCCCCCTGAATCGGGTCAGACGCGCTTCAGGGTGAAGTGCGCGATCTCGGGCGGGCAGCGGAACCGGGCTCGGATTCCGCTGGTGCCGATTCCGCGGGAGACGTAGAACGGCGCGAAGGTGTCCCGGTACCACCCGGCGACGAATCGCCCCGAGGCCGGCGGCGTGATCGGCGGCAGGAACGGCGGCCGAATCTGGCCTCCGTGGGTATGGCCGGCCAGCGCCAGCATCGGCCGCGGGAGCGACAGCCGGGAGAGATGGTCGGCATAGCCCGGCGCATGGAAGGCCCAGACAGTGGGGATACCGACCGGCAGGTCCGCCAGGGCCTTCTCGGGATCCGGCAGGCCCGCCCGCGGATCGTCCAGCCCGACCACCGCCACGTCGTATCCGCCAACGGTCACCCGGATCGCGTCGTTGATCAGCAGGACGGCCCCGGCCGATTCGGCCGCCTGCGCAAGGTCTGCGGGACGGACTCGCATCTGGTACTCCCAGTTCCCCATGGTCACTACCGTGGCGAGCCGGCCCTGGCAGGCACG
The DNA here is from genome assembly GCA_964449145.1 of uncultured Gemmatimonadaceae bacterium. GTDB lineage: Bacteria > Gemmatimonadota > Gemmatimonadetes > Gemmatimonadales > GWC2-71-9 > JADJOM01. The sequence goes on from CAYUYF010000006.1 coordinate 76,460, forward strand.
GAAGAACGATGGCAGCGCTCCCACCTGACTGGCGTGCTCGACCAAATCCCCGGTTATCAATGTGATGTCCGGTCTCAGCTCACTGACCAATTCCATGGCCCGCCGGGCGGCCGGGTGGAGCCCCTGATACAGGTGGAGGTCGCTCAGGTGGGCAATCGTGAGGCCGCCGAGCGCCGCCGGAAGCCCGGGAACAGCTACCTCGTGGCGGGAGACCTGCACGCGCCGTGGAGCCCAGGCGAACGCATCCGCGCCGAGACCGGCGCCACCGGCGATGGCGCCGCCGGCCAGGAGCAGCAGTTGGCGGCGGGAGAGCGGACGGGAGGTCAACGAAGACTCAGCGAACGACCGGGCACCGGGTCACGAGGGGGCGCCCGCCAGCCGGCCAGGCGGTGAAGGCAGAACGGTCCGTTGGTCCTTCATTCCACCCGGACCACGTCCACGATCTGTCCTACCATGCAGGTGCTCATCACGTCCGTCCGCTTCTTGAGGACCAGGGTCACGGCCTTGCCGTCGGTGAGGAGTCCCGCCGGCACCTGCTCTGGGCGCAGTTCATAGGACGCCCCATCCTTGGCCTCCAGCCTCCAGCAGTGCATGCCTACCTCGGCCTTCCGAACGGTCCCCTCCATGCGGAATTCATCCTCGGCCAGTGCTTGCATGCGGGGAACTCCCGTTTGGCCGCCGGCGGGGCAGGCGGAGCCCATGAGGGTGATCAGGGCCAGCCAGGCGGCTGGGGCGAGCTTTGTCCAGCGGATCATCTTCGGCTCCCGGTCAGGGAAATGCCCCGGAGTGTAATCCGCACGGTGCGGGCGGGGCAACACGAGGACGCCGGATTCGGTCAGATAGTCACAACCGGCCCAGACCGCCCACGCCGCTGCGCCGAACAGTTCAACCAGCCCGTGGATCATCACGGCCGAGCCAGCCCTGCGGGCAGCGCCAGAAGCACCTTGGCATGCAGGGGACTCCGCTCATGCCCGATCAGCACCCGGCTGATGGCCATGTCATCCTCGAGGAGCAACGCCTCGGGCCGGCTCCCAAGCGGCATGCGGAACCAGAACGACGTGCGGTACGACGCACCCGGGATGAGCGGCCGGTCCAGAGGGACGCTGGTGTCGCGAATGCCCACGGTGGACACCTCAGCCGCAGTCAGCGGAGGCACCAGGATCCCGTCCGCCGTCCGGAGTCGGATCCTCCGGGGTGAGGGGGTCAGGAGGCCATCGCGTGGACGGCTGGGGGAAATCGTGGTCTCGTCGAAACGGGTCCGAACCACCACCTCCCACAGGTTGCCCGAGTCCGGTGCCGGCGCGACAGCGCCGGCGGAGAGCACCTCATAGGCAAGGTGGCAATCCAGCTCGCAGAAATACTTCTCGCTCCCCGGCGGGAGGATCACGTCCCGGCTGGTCAGGGACGCCCCACCCAGGAGCAGGAGATAGGCCACTCCGGCACCGGCCGCCCCAACCGCCGCGTGCCGCGACCGCTCGCCAACGCCGCTGCTGAACCACCAGAGCGACAGCACCACCAGGGCAGTGATGAGTGCCAGCGTTCCAAGGAAGGCCATCACCGCCAGGAGAATCGCAAGGGGAGTGGTCATGGAGTGTTTCCGTAGGGTTGGATGGAAACCCGGGCCACCGCACGCGCGGCCCGGCGGCGGGCGACACTCCAGCCGCGGATATCAGCATGCGGAAGTGCCTGCCGGTCATGGAGATATCGCATCACCTGCTGCCGATCGGCGGGCGCCAGCTGGGGGAGAGCCGCCACCAGGGCAGGCACCGCATCCGCGCTCAGGCTGGTCACATAGGCCACGTCCATCGGGTGGCCCTCTGCGGCTCGACGGAGGTTGGTCGTGACGATGAACTGATCGGGATTGACCGCATGCAGCAGGAAGAGCCATACCCCCCAGCCCCCCAGCACCCCAGGCATGAAGCGCTGGGAGGCGCCTCGCAGGACGGTGGTGCCGAACCACCAGCAGGTCACGGCGATCCCGCCAATGAAGGCGGTGGCGAAGACCCGGTCCTCGGTCAGCCCGAACTGGCCCTGGTAGAGCACCATTCGGTGCAGCGCCGACCCGATGATGGCCAGGAGCAGACCGGTCATCGTCCCCGCCAGCACCCGAAAGAGGCGAGTGGCGGCCGCCGACCTGGTCTCCATCCACGACTCGCAGACCAGGAGCAGCGGCAGCACCAGCGCCGACACCGCCACCAGCTCGAAGAACCCGCGCCGGGCATACTCGGCCAGCGTCACGCCGGCGGTGCGCTCGACCCACACCGCCCCGCCGAAGAAGTAGGGGAGCTGAAAGGCGATGAAGGCTCCGAAGAGCAGGTCCATCAGCCCCAGGATCATCCCGACCTCGATGGGACCGAGGCGTCGGCTCCCGCCTGTCCGGGCGGCCATCACGGCGAGCCCCTCGGAGGGCCGGGCACCAAGCAGCGCGGCGGCGGCCAGCCAGGCCGTGCCCATGGTGATCGCGGAGTGTTTGGCCAGACCCGACAGGTCCACCTGCACCAGGCTCACCAGAAAGTCCCCGAAGGCACCATCGGCGGCGCCGAGCAGCGACCCGAACACGATGAGACACGGTACCGCGAGCAGACTGCCCCGGCCGATCGCCGCGAGGACCGGCTCCGACCCGTCGAGGTACCGGGGCCGCGGCCCGAACAGCGTTGGCAGCCAGCCCACCGCCCCCCGGCGCGCCAACTGGAGGGCGGCCCTCATGACCCGTGTCGCGGACAGGCGGACAAACGCGACCGCGTCCGGCTGGGCGGCGAGCGGGAGAAGCGCGAACACCAGGGCGAGGGCCACGGTATCGAGGAACCGGAGCATCGCGTTCTCCCGCCACATCCACCCGCCGGCGAGCATGAGGGCGACGATCAGGAGGCGGCGCTCGAGCTGGGCGGGACGCCCGCCCGAGGTGGCCCGGATCCAGTGCCAGGTGCAGACCACGGCCGCGACCCAGAGCGCGACGTTGAGCCCGGCGTCGCCACCGTGGAAGAGCATGTCGCCGGCGATGCCCAGGCTGAGCAGTGCGGGGCCCAGGGGCCTGGTCGCGTCATGCGAAGTACTTTGATCTACAAAGTTGCGGGACACACCACCTCCGATGGGGTGGGCGGGCGGCGCACCGATCAGCCGCGTGCCGCCTGGATCAGCGCTTCCATGTGGGTGAGGTAGCGTTCCAGCGCCTTCCGGCCGGCGCTGGTGAGGCTGAACTCGGTGCGTGGCATCCGGTCGGCAAAGCTCTTGGTGCAGGAGACATAGCCGGCGTCCTCGAGCTTGCGGGCGTGGACGCTGAGGTTGCCGTCGGTGGTCTCCAGCAATGCCTTGAGCTCGTTGAAGGTGAGCACCTCGTTGACGGCGAGGGCACTCACCATGGCCAGGCGCAGCCGCTCGTGAATGACCCGGTCCAGGTCCGGCGTGAGCGGGGACCGCCCGCCCGGTCGCGCCGACAGTTTTGGCGGCTCCGCCCGCCCAGGCCCGGTCTTCCGGGCGGTGTTCCCCTTAGCCACCGTGCCTCCGGGCGATGTAGACCCCGAATCCGATGTGCACGCCACCAAACCCGGTGGCGAGGAGCCAGTCTCCGCCGCTGGCCGGAGCCAGGAGGGCGGCCAGCCCGAGGGCGAGGAAGCAGCCGCCCATGACGGGCACCGCCGGCACCGAGAGGGCTCCGCCCGCCATCACGGCGGCGCCGTAGCAGAGCAGCCAGACGGCGGGCAGGAGCGCGATCAGCCCCAACCGATAGAGCGCCAGGGTGAGGAAGGCGCCGACCACGATCGGAGGCGCGTAGGCCAGCAGGAAGCGGCGACCGGGCCTGGACGCGAGGGACGTTTCCAGGCGTGCGGCCTTCCGGACCATGGCGATGCCCCCGATGGCGAACGCCAGCCACCCTTCCGCCAGCCACACCAGTAGCCAACGGTCTGCCGATGGCTGCGCCGCCGCCAGCCCGGTGGCAAGCAGGGCGGTCAGGCCCATACCCACCCCGCCCCAGCCCGGCACGGCGGTGAACGCACCGGCCCGTTCCATGGTATCTCGGATGAAGCGGAGGTTCTCCGCCGCATGGTGATGCAGCGGCGACTCGACACCAGGGAGGCGGGGTTCGGTCCGGCGCGGGCGGGGGGCGGCAGGCATGGGCCCAATGGTAGGGCCCGGGGCGTAAACTGTCAAGTACTTTGTCTTGCCAAGTTTGAGTCGGTTCCTCCTGGCCCGTTGCCTCCGCCAGGCTACTGGACTGTCACCGACTGGCTGGCGTTCGGGGTCGAGAGGTAACCGGGCACCGATGCGGCGATGGTGGCGAGGCCCGGCGCCACCGGGTCCAGACCCACCCCCTGGGTCCCCACGGAGAACGGCGTGTAATAGGTCCCGGGGATGACCTGCGCCGTCTGGGAGGCCGCTCCCGTCGGCTGCGCCGCCGTGACCAGGGCCGCCGCGGCCGCATTGCTGGACGTGAAGGTGATGGTCAGGTTGCCTGGGCCGCCGAAGCGTACGTTCTGGACGCTCACCCCATTGCCGGAGGGTATCCCGACGTAGGCGTACACATCCACCGTCGCAGCGGTCGAGACGATGGTGGCTGGCACGCCCGCCACCTGCACTCCGGATTGCACCACGGTGATGTTCGCCGTCCCGTTCACGAACCCTGGCGCGCTCACCGTCACCGTCGTTGTGAGGCCCTGGGTCTGACCCTCGAGCCCCTGCACGTAGAAGCCCACGCTCTGGGTCCCGTTGGCTACCGCGATGGTGATCTGACTGGCGCCCGCCGTAGTGGCGTTGGGGGAGAGGAGCATCGCAGCGTTGGAACTGGTCAGGGTCACGCTGACGCCGCCGTGTTCCGACCCCCCCAGGAAGAAGCTGGTGCTGGTCTGCAGTCCGCTGCCCACCGTCGTCGCGTTGACCGAGATACCGGGCGCGGAGACGGTGACGGTCTGGGTCGCGTTGGTGGTCGTGATGAAGCCCGGCGCCGACACGCTCACGGTCGTCGTCCCGGAGAGCAGCGGATGGAACGCCACCCCGCCGGAGGTGGTATCGAACGGCGTGTAATAGGTCCCCGGCACGATCACCGCCGTCTGGGTCGCCCCCGCGGCGGTGCCGGCCTTGAGCAGCTCTCCCACCCCGGCCGGGCTGGCAAAGGTCACGGTGAGGTTCCCGGGCCCGCCCGCCCGCAGGTTCTGGATCGGGCTGACGCCGTTCCCTGACGGAATCCCCACGTACGCGTACACCACGCTGGCGGGTGACAGCAACGTGGTGGTGCCGGGGAGCCCGTTGACCGTGATGCCGCCCTGCACCACGGTGATCGGCGCGGTGCCGTCGGTGAAGCCCGACGCACTCACCGTGACCGTCGCGGTCACCAACTGGGTCTGGCCCTCGAGCCCCTGCACGTAGAAGCCCACGCTCTGGGTCCCGTTCGGCACCACGATGCTGATCTGGCTGCTGCCCGCCGTGGTCGCGTTGGGCGAGACCAGCATCGCCGGATTGGAGCTGGTGACCGTGACGGTCACGCCTCCGTGGGTCGGCGCGCCCAGGAAGAAGCTGGTGCTGGTCTGCAGCCCACTGCCCACCGTGGTGGCCCCGACCGAGATCCCGGGCTGGGACACGGTGACCGACTGGGTCGCGTTGGTGGTCGCGATGAAGCCGGGCGCCGATACGCTCACCGTCGTGGCCCCCGACAGCAACGGATGGAACGCCACCCCGCCCGAGGTGGTGTCGAACGGCGTGTAGTAGGTGCCGGGTACGATCTGCGCCGTCTGGGTCGCTCCTGCAGCCGTGCCGGCCTTGAGCAGTTCTCCCACGCCCGCCGGGCTGGTAAAGGTCACCGTGACGTTGCCGGGGCCACCCGCCCGCAGGTTCTGGATCGGGCTCAGACCGTTCCCCGAGGGCACCCCCACGTACGCGTACACCACGCTCGAGGGCGACAGCGTCGTCGTCGTGCCGGGCAGCCCATTCACCGTGATGCCGGCCTGCACCGCCGTCATCGTCGCGGTCCCGTTGCTGAAGCCCGTCGCCGTCACCGTCACCACCGACGTCACCGACTGGGTCAGCCCCTCCAGCCCTTGCACGTAGAAGCCCACGCTCTGGGTGCCGTTGGCCACCGCGATGGTGATCTGGCTGCTGCCGGCCGTGGTCGCGTTGGGCGACAGCAGCACCGCCGGGTCCGCGCTGGT
>CAYUYF010000006.1:82699-125444 GCA_964449145.1 uncultured Gemmatimonadaceae bacterium
TGCTGCCGGCCGTGGTCGCGTTGGGCGACAGCAGCACCGCCGGGTCCGCGCTGGTCAGCGTGACGCTCGTCCCGCCATGATTCCCCGCCCCGAGGAAGAAGTTGCTTGCCGTCTGCAACCCGCTCCCTACGGTTGTCGCGCTCACCGAGATCGCGGGCACGACCGCCACCGTGACGTTGATGCTGTCCGATTGCAGGTTGGCCGCCTGCGCCAGCAGCTGGGTCGTGCACGGGAGCGTCGCTTGCCCGCCATACGTGAGGGTCGCTGTCCCGCTGACGAGGCCGGTGGCGATCGTCACCGGTGACGTGGCCGCCACACAGTTCGGGTCCGCGGCAGTGAGCGTGACCGTGATCCCGGGGGCCGGTGCCGCGGCCGGCACCCCGTTACTCTCGAAGTTGAACGTGATGGAGGTGCCAAAGCTCGCGTTGAGGCTGGCCGAGCCCTGGACGATGTTGATCGAAGCGGTGGTCGTCGCGGCTGTCACTCCGTCTACGTAGGCCGGGTTCGACACGGTGATGGATGCCGGGCCCGGGAGCACGCCGTTCAGCGTGGCGTTGGCCGTCTGGCCGCCGGCGGGAATCGTCACCGAGGCGGTCGCGACGCTCACATTGCCTGGGGCGCTGCTGGTGACGGTGAAGGTTACCCCGCCGGCCGGCGCTGGAGCCGGGATCTGAATCGGCAGCGAGGCGGTCTGGCCGTACGGCACATTCAGCGTCGGCGGGACGCTGATGTTCCGGTTCTGCACATCCACCGTCAGCGCCCCCGGGGTATTCCCGGCTGCGGTCGCATCGAGCGTCGCCGTACCCGGGCTCACCCCGGTGATCGTGGCCGCTCCGGCCGTCTGTCCCTGCGCAATGTTCACGACCGCGGGCGCGACCGTGAACACCCCCGTGTTGCTGCTGACGAGAGACACCGCGGTCCCGCCGGCCGGGGCCGGCTGGTTCAGGGTGACGTTGACCCCCGCCGTCAGCCCGACGCCCACCCCGGGGATTCCCGCGTAACTGAGGAGGATGATGGGCTGACTGAACAGGGTCGTCGCGCTGAAGGTGGTCTGCACCGTGCCTGCCGCGGCGGTGGCGGTCGGGCTTCCCTGGACCACGCCCAGGGTCCAGGTGGCCTGCGCCCGCCCAACACCGTCGGTGGGGCCGCTGGTCGGGCTGATACTGCCGTCGGTGACGCTCCAGTTGATCGTCAGGCTGGGCACCACGTTGGCGAAGGTATCCCGCGCCTCGATCACCAGTGGCTGGGCCAGCACCACGCCGGCGGAATCGCTCTGGTTGTTGCCGGAGATGATGACCAGGCTCGCCGGCGCAGTGGCCGTTCCCGTGGCCGTGAAACTCACCGGGGTGAGGGCGGCCACCGTGGCCGTCACGGTGTTGGTGCCGACGGTCTGACCGGCCCGCCAGCTGCCCACAGTCGCGATGCCGCTGGCGTTGGTGGTCTGTGACGCCCCGGTCAGCGTGCCGCCACCAGCCGTGACCGCGAAGGTGACCGTGACCCCCGCCAGCGGCTGGTTGGACGCGTCCCGCACGATGACCGACGGCGGCGCTGACACCAGTTGATTGACGGTGGCCGTCTGGGTGACCGTGCTCTGCGCCGCCACGCTGGCGGGCCCGGCGACCGGCACCACCGTTACAACGGTGCCGCCGCTCACCCCGCCCACGGTGGCGGTAATCGTGGCTGAGCCCGCCGAAACTCCCGTGACCAGGCCGGTCGTGGCGTTGACTGCAGCGAAGCCGGGGGCGCTGGACACCCACGCCTCCGGCAGGCCGGTCACCACGTTGCTGTTGACGTCGAGCACCGTCGTGGAAAGCTGGACCGTCTGGCTGACCTGCACCGAGGGGCTGGCGGGCAAGACCGTGACGGAGGCGATTGCCGGGGTGGCGGACCAGGTCAACGACCCCTGATCGGTCAGGTTCGTCGGTGTGAGCGCCGAGATCATGACACTGCCGCTCCCGCTGGACGGAGTCACCAGCCAGGCCTGATTGACCCCCACCTCCCGGGGCCGGACCAGGGAGGTGTCCGACGAGAGGATCCCGACAGGCACGCCCGGGACGACCGCGTCATTGTCGTAGACCAGCGCCGTGACCAGGGCGCTGTCGCCGGCGGTCACGGAGGCCGGCAGGATAGTCAGCCGGACGCTGTCCGCACTGCTCCCCGGTCCCACGTAGGTGGGGGTGAGCGGTGAAGTCGACGTTGAGGCTCCGGCGGTCGCCGTCACGGTACCCCGCACCGTGTAGTACACCACCCCCACGCCCCGCGCCTCGGCGTACAGGTAGAACTGTTCGGTGGTGGCCCGGAGATCGAGGTCGATCCGCACGATCAGGCTGTCCCGCCGCTGGGAGAACTCCGCCGCCGAGAGCACCCGGGAAAACGCCACGCTCGAATCGCCGCTGCGGCGCAGCTCGATGAAGACCTGGTCCACCGGGATGGGGATCTGCCCCCCGGCGCGGAACAGGCCGGCGAGGTCCATCTCGGTGCGCACCGGGATGGTGGGCGCAATGGCGCTGTCGCTGGAGCAGGTGACCAGCAGGAGGGCGCTGACGATGACTCGGGCGGCGCGCAGAAGCGCGTGCCACCGCCGCCCGGGGGCGCGACGAACGTGATCAGGAATGGGCACTAGAGGCACTTGGGTGACCAGATGAGCTCCAAGCTAGGGCCCGGGGGAGGGGGTGTCAAACCGACCCACTCAGGGTTCCGTCACTCCTGGCAGCCAGAGAATGGCGCGGCACCCGCTGCGTTCTTTTCTATTCTCCAGCCGCAGGCTGCCGCCGTGGAGTTCGGCGATCTGCCGGGACAGCGCCAGGCCGATCCCGGAGCCGCCCGGCTTGGTGGTGTAGAACGGAACGAAGAGATTCGCTTGCTCAGCCAGCCCGGCCCCCTCGTCCTCCACCACCAGTTCCAGGCCAGTCCCGCGCTGCTCCCAGTGGACAGTGACGACCCCGCCGGTCGCGAGCGTGGCATCCACAGCGTTCCGCACCAGGTTGATCAGGACCTGCTCCAGCTGGTCGCCGTCGGCCTGGAGCACGAAGGCGGGGCCTGGTTCGACCGCCACCGGCAGCCGCCGCTCCAGCGCCGCCACTCGTGCAACCCACCGATCCACCCGCACGGGGGCGGGCACCGGCCGCGGCAGCCGGGCCAGCCGGGCGTAGGCCGACATGAACCGGCCCAGCGACTCCGACCGCTGCCCGATGATGTCCAGCCCCTCGCGGAGGTCGGCCGTCTCCTCGATCCCACGGCCGTCGCGATCCACGATGCTCCGCAAGCTGCCCGCGAGCGAACGGATCGGCGCCAGCGAGTTGTTGATCTCGTGGGAAAGTACCCGGATGAGACGGCGCCACGCCTGCCGCTCCTCCGCCTGCAAGGTGCGGCTCACATCGGTCAGCACCACCAGCTGATGCCCTCGACCATCCTGACGGAAGGTCCCGCGGCGCAGCTCCCACCGTCCCCCCTGGGCCGTCTCGCGCTCCAGCACCCGCGGGGTGGCACCGTCGAGGCAATCCGCCAGGCCCAGGGCCGCCGCAGTGCGGCCCAGCAGCCGTTCGGCGGGCAGGTGGAGCAGTCGCTCACCGCCCCGGTTGACCAGGCGCAGCATGCCCTCGCTATCGAAGGCGAAGACGGCCGCATCGATCTCCGCCATGACCGTCCGGAGCAGCGCCGTGGCCTCCAGCGCCCCCAGCCGCTGCCCCCGGAGGGTCTCCGCGAGGGCATTGGCCTCCAGATAGGCGAGGCCAAGGGAGTCGTCTTCCAGGCTGGCGCCGCGGGCGCGCAGCGAGTAGTCCCCCTCGCGCAGCGCCGCCAGCATGTTGGACAGCGTCTGCAGTGGCCGGACCACGCGCTCGTGGAGGAGTGCCAGCCCGATCAGGAAGCCGCCGCCCACGAGCACGGTGGCGGTCCAGCGGACCCGTTCGGAGAATTCACCCAGCCAGACCAGCCCGAGGCCCAGCGCCAGTGATGGTAGCGCGGCCGCCACGGCAATCAGGAGGACCCGCTGCGGGTGGGAGATCATGGCGTGGAGGCCCGCCTACAACCCATACCTTTCCAGTCGCCGGTACATGGCGCTCCGGCTCAGGCCAAGCGCCTTGGCCGCCTCGGTCACATTGCTGCCGGACCGGGCCAGGGCCTTCTGGATCAGCGCCTTCTCCACCTCTTCCAGGGTAAGCTGGTCCAGCCGGGAGGCGGCATCCCCCGGCGGCGCCAGCGCCAGGTCGGCGAGCCGAATCTCCCCGCCATCGGCGAGCAGGACGGCCCGTTCAATGGTGTGATCCAGCTCGCGGACGTTGCCGGGCCAGGTGTAGCGCAGCATGGCGTCCATGGCGTCGGGGCGGAACCCGCCCAGCGACTTGCGATAGCGCCCCGCGTGGCGGGAGAGGAACTCGGCGGCGAGCAACGGCAGATCCTCCCGGCGGTCGCGGAGCGGGGGGATCACGATTTCGATCGTGTTCAGCCGGTACAGCAGGTCTTCCCGGAAGCGCCCTGCGGCCACCTCGGCGCGCGGGTCCACGTTGGTGGCGGACAGCACCCGCACGTGTACCCGTCGGGTCTTCGAGGAGCCCACCCGTTCCAGCTCACCGGTGTTCAGGACCCGCAGCAGCTTGGCCTGCTGCGTCGCGGAGATGTTCGCAATCTCATCCAGCAGCAGGGTCCCGTGATCGGCCAGCTCGAACCGGCCGATCCGGTCCGCCTTGGCGTCGGTGAAGGCGCCCCGCAGGTGCCCGAACAGCTCGCTCTCGAACAGCCCCTCGGACAGCCCGCCCACATTGACGGTGATCATCGGCCGGTCGGCCCGGGTGCTGGCCGCGTGGATCCAGCGGGCCGCGACCTCCTTGCCGACCCCGTGTTCGCCCAGCAGGAGTGCGTTGGCATCGGAAGGCGCGACCCGCGCCATGAGATGGGCGGCCTGCCGCATCGCGGCGGACACCGTCACCAGGCCGGGCAGCCCGGCCAGGCGGAGCGTCTGGTTCTCGCTTTCCAGCCGCTGGCTCTGCCGCAGCGCCCGGCCCAGCTCCACCTGGGTCGACAGCAGGGCCACCAGCCGGGTGTTGTCCCACGGTTTCTCGAGGTAATCCCGGGCCCCGCGACGCATCGCTTCGACCGCGCCCTCCACGCTCCCATACGCGGTCATCACGACCACCGGCAGGGAGGAATCCAGCAGCCGGATCCGGGTGAGCAGGTCGAACCCCTCCATCCCCGATGTGGTGTCACGGGTGTAATTGAGATCCATCAGCAGCACGTCGAAGTCGCTGCGTTCCAGGGCGGAAAGCACACCGCCCGGGGAAGAGACGGTTTCGACCGTGAAGCCCTCCCCCTTCAGCAGGAGCCGGAGGGCCTGCAGGATGTCGGTCTGGTCGTCGGCGACGAGGATGCGAGGCGCGGGATTCGGCATGACGTCGATCAATCTACCGCGGCCCGCCAATTCCGCACCGGGGAGGGCAGTTAGCGCCTCACCCCTGAGTGGTGCCGTCCCCACTGACCAGCCAGCCATCCCGGAGCCGGATGGTGCGCTGCCCGTAGCGGGCGTTCTCCTCGCTGTGAGTGACCTGCACGATCGTCGTCCCCTGGGCGTTGAGCCGGCGGAACAGCTCCATGATCTCGCGTCCCTGCTCCGAGTGCAGGTTGCCGGTCGGCTCATCCGCCAGCAGCAGGGGCGGATTGCCGATGACGGCCCGGGCCACGCCGACCAGCTGTTGCTGGCCACCGGAGAGCTGCGGCGGGAACAGGTCCTTCTTGGCGACGATGTTGAACCGGTCGAGGGTGTCGGCCACCAGGCTGGCCCGTTCGGCTGCCTTGAGGTTCCGGTAACTGAGGGGCAGGTCGAGATTCTCAGCCACGGTCAGGTCGTCCAGCAGGTGGTACTGCTGGAACACGAAGCCCACCCGCGAACGGGCCAGGTCATTCCGGGCGTTCGGTTTCAGGCCGTGGACGGCCTGATCCCCGAACCAGTACTCGCCCCGAAAATCACCGTCGAGCATACCGAGGATGGCCAGCAGGGTGGACTTCCCCGCTCCGCTCGGACCCATAATCGTGACGAAGTCGCCCGCCGCGATGTCCAGGGTAATGCGCCGCAGTAGAAAGGTCGGTGATGGCTTGGTGGCCACCGATTTCTCGATATTGACAAGTCGGATCATCAGGCCACCTCGGCATCCATCGCGAAAGGATCCAGCGGGGTCAGTCGGAGCGGAGCGCGGTCATGGGGTCCCGCGCGGCCCGGCTGGCGGGGAGGAGCCCGGCCAGGAATGCGGTGGCGGAGGGCGCCGGCGGGGTCCCGCGTCACTCCTCCCGCAGGATCATCGCGGGGTCCACCCGAGTCGCGCGGCGGGCCGGGATCCAGGTGGCCACCAGGGCCACCGCCACAAGCAGCAACGGGATCAACACGTAGGTGAGCGGATCCGCCGCGCTCACCTGGTAGAGCATGCCGGTCAGCAGCCGGCTGAGGGCAAGCGCGGCCACCAATCCGATGACCACGCCGAGGAGCGCCAGGCGCATTCCCTGCCCGAGCACCAGGCCCAGCACGTCGCCCGCCTTCGCGCCGAGGGCCAGGCGGACCCCGAGCTCCCTGGCGCGCTGGGTCACCAGGTAGCTCATCACCCCATACAATCCCACCGAGGCGAGCAGGGCGGCCAGGGCCGAGAAGGTCCCCAGCAGCAGCATGGAGAATCGCCGTGGCCCCGTCGTCTCCGCGATCCGATCCTCCATGCTGCGGACGTTGGACACCGGGAGATCGGCGTCCACTGAACGGACCGCCTGCCGCACCGCGCCGGTCAGGGACAGCGGAGCACCGTCGGTCCGCGCCACGATCCCAAGGGCACGCGCCCCCGCCTGTGCCAGGGGCCGGTAGACCTGCACCCGTTTCGGGGCGTCGAGCCCCTCGTGCAGGGTATGCCCGACCACGCCCACCACCTCCAGCCAGGTGGCGGTCGAATCCCCACGGTTGAAGTCGTAGCTGATCCGCTTGCCGATCGGGTCCTGCCCGGGCCAGTACTTGGCGGCGAGGGTTTCATCAACGATCACCACCGGGCGGCCTCCCAGTCGGTCCTCCCCGGTGAAGAACCGGCCGGCCTTGAGCGGAGTGCCAATGGTGTGGAAGTAGTCCGGAGTAATGGTGCGGGTATCTCCCCAGGGACCGGGCACATTGGCCGGCGCCTGGTACCCCTCGACGGTGAAGCTGGAGGTCGACCAGTTGCCGCCGAAGGGAATATTGGAGGTGCCGGCAGCAGCCGTGACTCCCGGCACCGCACTCACCGCCGCCACCAGCCGTTCCAACCCGGCAATCTGCAGGGTGTCGTTGGAGTACTTGGCATTGGGAAGATTGACCTGGAACGTGAGCAGGTGCTCTGCACGGAAGCCCGGGTCCACGCCGAGCAGCCGGCCGAAGCTCCGCACCAGCAGCCCTGCGCCGGCGAGCAAGGTCAACGCCAGTGCCACGGTGGCCACCACCAGCCCCCGACGCAACGCGAGGCTGCCACGATCGCCGGCGGCCCCGCGGCCCCCTTCCTTCAGCGAGTCGTGGACGCTGGTCCGCGCCACCTGCAGCGCCGGCGCCAGGCCGAACAGGATTCCGGTGAGGATGGAAATGCCGAAGGTGAACCCCAGCACCACGCCATCGATACGGATCTCGTCGGCAGGGGGCAGGTTGCCGCCGGCGAGCGAGAGGAGGGCCGGCACGCCCCACAGGGCGAGCAGCAGCCCAAGCGCGCCTCCCGCCAGGGCAAGCACCATGCTCTCGGTGAGGAGCTGCCGCACCAGCGCCGCTGGCGAGGCCCCCAGCGCCACCCGAACCGCCATCTCCCGCCCGCGGGCCGCGGCCCGGGCCAGCTGCAGGCTGGCGACATTAGCACAGGCGATCAGCAACACCAGCCCCACGGCGCCCAGCAGCATGAAGAGCGCGGAGCGGATGCCGGCGGTCGCCCGGTCATCGAAGGTGGTGAGTTTCAGGCTCCAGTCCGGCGGGTAGGCGGCCGGGTAGTCGGTCACCAGCCGCTGGGCAAAGCCGGTCAGTTCGGACTGGGCCTGCAGTGGGGTGACTCCGGGAGCCAGGCGCCCGGAAAAGTTGAGATACTCGTTGGTGCGGGCGTCATCGGTCAGTTGCTCGGGCCGGAAGGTGAGCGGCACCCAGAAATCCACCTGCCGGGACCAGAAGTCCCGGAACCTGGCCGGCATCACACCGACGACCTCGTAGCCCTCTCCATCCAGCACCACGCTCCGCCCCACGATCGCGGAATCGCCACCGAAGCGCCGCTGCCAGAAGCCGTGGCTCAGCACCGCCGTGCGGACCACCCCCGCACTCCCCTCATCGGGACGCAGCCCCCGGCCCAGGATCGGGGCCACACCCAGCGTGCCGAACAGGTCTCCCGCCACCCGCGTCCCGATCAGGCGCTCTGGATCGCCGGTACCGGTGAGGTTGGGCGCCCAGAAGCCTTCCACCGCCGTACTGGCAAAGATGTGGTGCAGCCGCTGGTAGTCCGTGAAGCCCATCGCCGAGACCGGCGCCTGCAGGTCGTTCAGCGAGGGATAGAGGTGCTCCACGGTCACCAAAGCGCCCGGATCGCGGTACGGCAGCGGCGTGAACAGCGCCGCATTCATGACCGACACAATACCGGTGGTGGCACCGATCCCCAGCGCCAGGGTGACGATCGCGATGCCGGCATAGGCGCCGGCGGAGCGCAGCCCGCGCAGGGCGTAGCGGAGATCCTGAATCCATGGGTGCATGGGCACCTCTACTGAAGGCGGAGGCCGGTCGCGCTCCGGGGGCTAGCCGGGGAGGTCGTGCAGGACCAGTCCGATGCTGCTCGGACCGCGGTCGCTCAGGCCCCGGCGAGCGTCCCCGCCGTGTCCTCGACCACCCGGCCGTCGAACAGCTGAATAGCCCGGTCGGCGTGGCGGGCGTAGCGCGCGTCGTGGGTCACCATGCAGATCGTGGCGCCGCCCTGATGCAGCGCCTGGAGCAGGTCCATCACCGCTTCTCCGTTGGTCGAGTCGAGGTTTCCCGTGGGCTCGTCGGCCAGCAGGATCAGCGGTTCACCGGCGACCGCACGCGCCACCGCGACCCGCTGCTGCTGGCCGCCCGAGAGCTGCGAGGGATAGTGATTGACCCGGTGGGACATCCCCACCTTTTCCAGCGCGGCCATCACCCGCTGCTTCCGGTCGGCGGCGGCCATACCGCGGTAGGTGAGCGGCAGTTCGACGTTCTCGTAGACCGTCAGGTCGCCGATCAGGTTGAAGGCCTGGAAGATGAACCCGATCTCCCGATTGCGGATCCGGGCCCGTTCCGCTGGCGAGAGTTGCGCCACCGGCTTCCCATCCAGCCAGTACTCCCCTGCGCTGGGCGTGTCCAGCAGGCCGAGCAGCGAGAGCAGCGTGGTCTTGCCACACCCCGAGGGTCCGGCGATGGCCACATACTCGCCGCGCTTGATTTCGAGGTGGACTTCAGAAAGCGCGTGAGTCTCCACCTCGTCGGTGTAGAAGACTTTCTTGATCCCCTCGAGATGAATCAGCGGTGCCGTGGTGGACATGCGCGCTCCAGGTTGAGGCTGAGATGTGACAACTGATCGCTCTAGTTCACCCGCACCCGCTCGACACCATCCCAGCGCGACATGTCCGACAGGATGACCACGTCGCCCGGGCTGAGGCCGCGGATGATCTCGATCGTGTTGACCGAGCTGCGGCCCAGTTCCACCCGGGCCCGTTCGGCCTCATTGGTGCCCGGAATCATCCGGAATATCCCGACGGTGGAGTTGGCCTGGCCGTAGGCGGGCCGGCCCACGTAGGTCACTGAGTCCAGCCGCTCGATCTCGATGGTCCCGTCCACGCTCAGGTCCGGGCGTGCCCCGCGGGGAAGCTCCCCCTCGAGGGTCACGTCCGCCGTGACGGTCCCATTCTGGGCCCCCGGGTCGATCCGGACGACGCGACCCCGGACGATTCCGTTTCGGGTGTCGATGGCTGCCTGCTGCCCCACCGCCAGGTCCTTGGCCTGGGTTTCAGGGATGCGGAGCACCGCCTTGAGCCGTTCCGGCTGCACCACCTTCGCGAGAGTCGCACCGGAGATGGCCCATTGTCCCACCTCGATGGGCAGCTCCTGCAGCACTCCGTCGGCGCCGGCCCGCACCACCATCGCCTCCACCATGGATCGCTGGAAGTCCGCCACCGCGCGCAACCGGGCCACCTGGGCTTCCTGGACGGTGAGCTGCTCGGTGATGGTGTTGGTATAGATCTCCAGCCGCTGCTGCTCCACCGCCAGACGCTCGGTGAGTTCGACCGCCTGGTCCCGCGAGCGAGCGTAGTCCTGGGCCGAGATCAGGTCCTCGGCGGCAAGGGAGGAATCGGCGGCAGCCTTGCGAATGGCGTCGCGATACTGCGACCGCATGGACGCCACGACGCCCGCCTGGTTGAGGCGCTGGGTTTCCAGCTGGGTCTTGAGCGACACCAGCTGCGCCTGGGCGTCGGTGAGCTGCCGTTCCGCCTGGAGCCGCTGGATCTGCATGTCGGGATTGCTGAGTTCCAGAAGGACCGTGCCGGCGGTCACCCGCGCGCCCGGCAGCACCAGCTTCCGCTCTACCCGCCCCGGCGTCACCGCCGACACCCAGCGGATCTGCTCCGGAATCAGGCTCCCGGGGCCACGCACTTCACGGACCATCGGCCCGGTGCGGACGGTGTCGGTCCAGACCGTCCCCCGATCCACGCTCGGCGCGGCGGGACGGAGCCGGGAGAGGCCGACCGTCACGGCGAGAAGGGCAATCACCCCGCCGCCGATATAGAAGAACCGCTTCCTGTTGGGCCGCCGTTCGCGGGCAATGTCCACCGGTCTCCTTCCAGCTGGTTCAAAGGCACCGCTACTGAGACTACGGCAGAGGCACAGGTAAGATTTATGCCATCACCCCGGCCAGCGGGTCGGCGCCAAACCCTTGTGAACAAGTCACTTGAGAACTCGGCGCTGGACTGCAGTCTCGGCCAGTGTTCGATCGTGGGACTGGCCGTCCCACAGGCGGACGCGGTGGCTCCGAGATTGGGCGAGGGTCCCTTCTGCGTGTGGCCGATTCTGCTTACCACGTCTCCACAGCCGGTGTACCTTGGAGGGACGGACGCCCGGCCTCCACCTCACAGCCCCATGCCAGCCAGCTCACTTGCCCGCGGCCAGTCGGTCGGCCGCCCTCCCCTGTGCTCCCGCGCGCGCCAGCTGCGCGGACCCGCCGTATGGCTATGGCTGG
Source organism: uncultured Gemmatimonadaceae bacterium (assembly GCA_964449145.1). Lineage (GTDB taxonomy): Bacteria > Gemmatimonadota > Gemmatimonadetes > Gemmatimonadales > GWC2-71-9 > JADJOM01. The sequence goes on from CAYUYF010000006.1 coordinate 93,904, forward strand.
CTCTGACGCCGGTTCTCGGAACGGCCTGTTCGCACAGCGAGCCGTTCCGCCCCGGCTCCACCGGCAATGAGGGCCCGCACGACGGCACTCCTCCCATTCGCCTGACCTTCGACCCCGGCGTCGACCAGTACCCGGCATGGCTCGCCGACGGATCGGGGCTGTTGTATTCCTATCAGATTCAGGGAACCCCGGATCTCGACCGCTGCCTTGGACTCCTGCCCCCTGGCGGCGGCAGCCGCCGGCTCGAGCAGTGCGCCACCGGCGACATCCAGCACGATTCCACCAACGCCCTCCTCAGCTCCGCCAGCGCACCCGGGGGTCTCACTGCCTGGGTGGACGTGGTCGGCCGGCGAATCCTGGCCGGACCACAGGGAGGCGGCCTCAGGATCGGGAGGCGCGGCGACCAGCTGGGCGCACGGCTGGTGCAGGCCTTCCCGTACGTGGCACCCGGCGGGCTGCGGCATGCGATGGCCACCAGCCTCGCCTGGCTGGGGGACAGCGCCGTGGTCTACGTCGGGAATGAGCTCGTCTACCCCTCGGCCTGCAGTACGTGCAAACTCGACACGGTGCTGGTGGGCCGGGAGATCGTGCTCCTGAAGGTGGATCGCGATCCCGCCGTCCTGGAGATCGTTACCGGCACGTTTGAATCCACCTCACTCTCGGTGGCCCCGGACGGCAGCGAGCTCTATTTCACGGTGGCCGGGGACAGCAGGGTGTTCGGGAGAATCCTCGGGACCGGTGCCGTCACTGTCGTCCACGACTTTAGCGCGCTGGGGATCGTGCGGGATGTGAGCGTCACGGCCACCGCGCTCGTCGCGATTGTGGGCGGCCAGGTCGCCTACTTCACCGACCCGCAGTACGGGCCGATGCAGGTGGACTTGGGCGGCACCCTGTACCATCTGGCGCTGGGTACGGGACAGGAAACCCCGCTGAGTACGCCGGACCGGCTGGTCCGCCACCCGGCCATTTCCCCCGATGGGCTCCGGGTTGTGGCGGAGGTCACCACCACGCTCCAGCCCGGCCCGCCCGACCTCTACCTCTTCTCCACGCCATGATTGCACAGTTGCCCGCCTTCCGCGTGGGTTTGCTGGCGCTGCTGGCAGTCTCGCCGCTGGTCGCCCAGTCCAGCGGAGCCATCGCGGGGACGGTGCGCGAGGCCGGCCCCGACGGGCAGCCGTTGTCGGAGGCCCGGGTGACGGCCAATGAGGGGCGCACCGCGGTCGTGACCGACGCCCAGGGGAGCTTCCGGATCCGGGAGCTTTCCCCCGGGTGGTATCGAGTGACCGCCGCCGCCATCGGGTACCGGCGGGTGACCCGTGACAGCGTGCTGGTACGCTCCGGCCAGACCACCCCTGTGGACTTCGCATTGCAGGCGGACCCGGTCGGACTGCAGCCCATCGAGGTGATCGCCAGCCGGGTGGACTCGGTGCTCGATCCGATGGCGGTGCAGGACCAGCAGCGGTTCACCGCCGAAGAACTGCGGCGGCTGCCCGTGACCACGGTCGAAGAGGCCATCGCGCTGTCGGCCGGTGCTGTCGGTGAGAGCTACCGCGGCGGCCGACTGGGACAGCAGGCCTTCATCCTCGACGGCCTCGGGCTCAAGAACCAGCTCGATGCCTCCAGCGGATCGCTGGGCCTCCGCCTGCCGCCTGACCTGCTGGCCGAGGCTTCTCTCATCACCAACGGATTCTCGGCCCGCTACGGCCAGGCGGTGTCGGCGCTGATCAATCTCTCGACCCGGGACGGCGGAGATCGCTGGGGCGGGCGGGTGGCGTACGAGACCGACCGGCCGCTGTGGGATGGCGCGGACTACGGTGCCGACCGCGCCGTGGTGAGCCTCGAAGGCCCCCTGCCCATGGGCATCCGGGTGCTGGCCGTCGCCGATCTCTCCGGTCGGCTGGACGCCGATCCGGTCAACGCGCCCCGGCCCGGCGATGCCCGGGACCCACGCCACGATGCGCCCTGGCTGCTGCCACACAACAGCAGCGAGCAGGCCGATCTCGCCGCCAAGGTCACCATCCCCCTTGGCCGGCAGACCCTCCGGCTGCTCGGCCTGCATTCCGCGGAGCAGCGCCTGCTGTTCGATCCGGTCTACAAGTATGAGCCGGACCTGGCCGCGGCCCGCCGGGTGACCAGCAATCATCTCAGCGCCCACCTGCAGCGCGCCTTCTCCGGCGGGACCACGCTGGATGCGCGCGTGGGGTACTTCGACCGGGAGTTCGTCCGCGGCACCCCCCGCGAAGCCACCGACTATGCCGTAGGCGCCTTCACCGGCCAGCGCCTGTCGATTCTGGGTGAGGACCTCGCGCGGGCGCAGGATACGCTCCGCGCCCGCGCGGCGATTCCTGGCTACGTCCTGCCCACGCCAACGACGCGGAGCCCCTGGGGCGTGCCGGCCTTCTTCATGGGTGGTGGCGGGCGCGGCGACCTGGGCTGGAACCGGTTCCGGGAGTGGCGGGGCCGGGTGGACGTGAACTTGCCGGCCGGCTCACGCAGCGACTTCTCCTTCGGTGCCGAGTACTCGGGACAGCGGGTGCGGACCTTTCAGCGGATACTGGGCTACCTCCCCGTGGGCGATTCGGTCCCCGCCGCCAGTGCGGCGGATTTCACCCCGTGGACCGCCTCGGCCTACGCCGAGGTGCAGGGACGACTCACCGACCTGGCGCTGACCATTGGGGTGCGGTACGACCAGTTCAGCGGTCGCGACGACCTGCCCGGCCAGCCCGCCCGGACCCAGCGCGCCCTGTCGCCGCGACTGGCGCTCAGCACGGTGCTGAAGGGCGCGACCCTGGTCGCCAGCTTCGGCCGTTTCCTCCAGGCGCCGGACTACCAGTTCCTGGTGGATGCCGCCTTCGACGACACCACCCGCACCGGCCGGTTCCGTCAGGGGAACCCCGACCTGGGGTTCGAGTCGGCCACCCAGTACGAGTTCAGTCTGCGGCTCAGGCCCCGGCCGGAGACCAACGTGCGCATCAACGTCTTCGTGCGACGGCTGGACCAGATGGTCGGGTCGGTGCCGTTCGGGGTGGACCCCGATTCCAGCATCTTCGGGAATACCGACGCCGGGACGGTGAAGGGCGGCGAGATCCTGCTGGAGCGGGAATTCCGGCGCGGCTGGGGTGCGCGGCTCTCCTATACCCTGCAGGACGCGACGGCGTTCTCGACCAGCGCGTTCTTCCTCCGGCAGGCCCTCAAGATCGACCCGATCACCGGTGACACCGTCTATCCGGCGCGGGTGGAGTTCCCCCTGGACTTCGACCGCCGCCATGCCTTCACCGGGATCGTCACCGGCACCACGCCCGAGCGGTTCGGCCCGCCGTTGCTGGGAGCCCGGGTGCTGGGCGGGCTTGAGGGCACGGGGATCTTTCGGCTCGCGTCCGGATTGCCGTACTCCCGCACCAACCAGGCGGGGGATTCCATCCTCGGGCTCCCCAACGGGGAGCGTCTGCCGCTGGTCGCGACGCTCGACCTGCTGCTGCGGCGGCCGCTCCGCCTGGGACGGTACTTCGGCAGCGTCTATCTCGACATGCGCAACGTCCTGGGCCGTCGCAACATCCTGGCCGTACGGCGGGACAACGGCAGCCCGCGGGCCAACCCGGCCCAGGTCCAGGCGCTGGCGGATGCCGCCTACGCGGCGCATCCCGAGCCGATTTCGTACGAGTCCAGCCGCTACCGGCGTTGGGCCGATCTCGACAACAACGGCCTGGTGGACGGCGCGGCCGAACTCCGCCCGCTCTACCTCGCGGCCGCCCGGGACTATTCCCAGCCGATCTTCTTCTACGGATCACCCAGGCTCATCCGGCTGGGGACCGAGTTCGCTTTCTGACCCGGGTGGTGACGACCCGGTACGCTCCACCCCACAGCGGTGGTTGGTTAGTATCCCGCACCGCCCCTCGCCAAGGAATTCGATGCGCCGCCGGTCATTCAGCCTCCTCGCCGCCCTCACCGCTGCCGCCGCGCTGTGGGGCATTGCGCTCCAGGCGCAGGGTCCGCGCGTCACCTCCGCGCTGCTCGACCCATCGGGCCAGCGCCTCGGTGAGGTCACCGCCTCAGAGGATGCGGGCGGGGCCGTGCTGCAGGTGCACGTTCGCGGCCTGCCGCCGGGGCAGCATGGCATGCACCTGCACGCCAGCCCCAGCTGCGAGCCGCCGGACTTCTCCACGGCGGGGGAGCACTTGAACCCGACGGGACGCAGGCATGGCCACCAGAATCCCGATGGCCCGCACCTGGGGGACCTGCCGAACCTGGCGGTCCACAGCGACAGCGTCGGGCGGGTGCAGCTCCGGGTGGACGGGTACCGGCTCCGGGCGGGCGGGCGCAGCATCGGTGATCCCGGCGTGGCCCTGGTGATCCATGCGCTGCCGGATGACGGGGTGACCGACCCCAGTGGGGCGAGCGGCCGCCGCATCGCCTGCGCGATCATCACCGTTACGGCAGGGGCCGCTCCCCGAGAGTAGGCCCGCCAGAACCCACTATCTGCCGATGACCGATCTCCTTGCGGCCCGTTTCCAGATGGCCATCTCCCTGGCCTTCCACATCATCTTTGCGGTGGTGGGCATCGGCATGCCACTGCTCATGGTGGTGGCCGAGCGGCGCTGGATCCGGACCGGGGACCCGCTGGACCTGGAACTGGCCAAGCGGTGGTCCAAGGGCACCGCGATTCTCTTCGCCGTCGGGGCGGTCTCGGGCACGGTCCTGAGCTTCGAGCTGGGCCTGCTGTGGCCGGGCTTCATGGAGCTGGCCGGGCCGATCATCGGCATGCCGTTTTCGCTGGAAGGATTTGCGTTCTTCCTCGAAGCGATCTTTCTGGGGGTCTATCTCTACGGCTGGGACCGGATCCCGCCGCGGAAGCACCTGCTGGCGGGTGTCCTGGTGGCGGTGTCGGGGGCCGTGTCCGGCGTCTTCGTGGTGATCGCCAATGCGTGGATGAACTCCCCGACCGGCTTCGAGCTGGTGGACGGGCGGATCACCAACATCGATCCACTGGCGGCGATGGCCAACCCGGCCGCGCTGCAACAGACGCTGCACATGACACTGGCTGCCTACGCGGCCACCGGATTCGCCGTGGCCGGAGTCCACGCGGCCCTCCTGCTCCGCGACCCGCTCAACCGCTTTCACCGGCGGGCCTTGACCATTGGCCTGCTGGTGGGGGCCCCGGCGGCGCTGCTGCAGCCGCTCTCCGGGGACTTCTCCGCCCGGGCCATCGCGCGGGATCAGCCGGCCAAGCTCGCCGCGGCCGAGGCGCTGTTCGAGACCCAGCGCGGTGCGCCGCTCACGGTGGGAGGCTGGCCTGACATGGACACCCGCACGGTGCGCTGGGGACTGGAGATTCCCTACGGACTGTCGCTGCTGGCGCACCATGACCCGCACGCCGAGGTGCAGGGCCTCGACGCCGTGCCGCGGCAGGACTGGCCCAACGTCCCCGTGGTGCACCTGGCGTTTCAGATCATGGTTGGCATCGGCACGCTCATGGCCGCGGTGGCGCTCTGGGCGGGCTGGGCCGCGCTCCGACGTCAGGACCCGGGCAGCAACCGCTGGCTGCTCCGGGCGATCGCGCTCTGCGCCCCCCTGGGATTCGTAGCGATCGAGGCGGGGTGGACGGTGACGGAAGTCGGCCGCCAGCCATGGATCATCCAGGGGGTGATGCGCACCAGTGAGGCGGTGACGCCGATGCCGGGGCTGGTGTACACCCTCACCGGGTTCACGCTGCTCTACGTCTTCCTCGGCGTGGTCGTGAGCTGGCTCATCTACGCCCAGATCGTGCGGAGCCCCCGGGAACGGGACTGGCACCGGATCTACTCGCCGGTGCCGCGCGCCGCGCCGGGGGAAGGACGGCGGCCATGAGCGCGGCACTGGTGCTGGCAGGGGCCGTCGTCGTCGCCCTCAATGCCTACGTGCTCTTTGGCGGCGCCGACTTCGGCGGCGGCGTGTGGGACCTCTTCGCCGCAGGACCGCGCCGGCATCGCCAGCGGGAGTTGATCGCCCATGCGCTGAGTCCGGTCTGGGAGGCCAACCATGTCTGGCTCATCCTGGTGGTGGTGCTGCTGTTCACCTGCTTTCCGGTGGCGTTCAGCCGGCTGATGATCGCGCTGCATATTCCCCTCACGCTCATCCTCCTGGGCATCGTGTTGCGCGGCTCGGCATTCACCTTCCGCAGCTACGGCGGCGACGACGAGCCGGCCCAGCGACGCTGGGGCCGGGTCTTTTCCATGGCCAGCGTGGTGACGCCGCTCCTGCTGGGCGTGAGTGTCGGCGCGATCGCCGCCGGTCGGGTGCGCCTGCCGGCGGGCGGGACGTTCTCCGCCGACTATGTCGCTCCCTGGCTGTCCCCGTTCACGGCCAGCGTGGGTTTCTTCACCCTGGCGGTCTTTGCGTTCCTGGCGGCCGTCTACCTGACGGTGGAGGCCGCCGACCCGGAACTGCAGGAGGACTTCCGCCGCCGTGCCGTCATCGCCGGACTGGGCGTCCTGGTCACCGCGCTGGCCACACTGCTCCTGGCCTGGCGGGAAGCCCCGCTGGTGTGGAACGCGCTGGTCCAGGGGCCCCGGGCAGTGCCACTCCACCTGCTCACCGGGGTGAGCGCCACCCTCGCGTTCTGGGCGTTGTGGCGCCGCCGCTTCCGGCTGGCGCGCGTCGCGGCCGCGGCCCAGGTCAGCTTCATTCTCTGGGGCTGGGCCCTGGCCCAGTACCCGCACCTGATCCCACCCACCCTCACGATTGACGCCGGCGCCGCCCCGGCGGTGACGCTCCGGCTCACGCTGTTCGCGCTGGCCGCCGGCGCGGTCGTGCTCCTCCCGTCGCTCTGGTACCTGTTCCAGGTATTCAAGCGGCCCCAGTCGTCGTAACGCCAGACCCGGTTGCGCCGAGGGCCGCGGTGGCACGCGCTGATCGCGTGCTCCGCGGCCCCCCGGCGTGGCCGGCAGTCCGCCGCCGCTACTTCACGCCATGCATCAGCTTGTTGACCAGCGGCGCCGCGATGAACAGGACGACGCCTGCGCCCAGCAGCGCCCAGAACCCGAAGGTGTAGCCGCTGAGCGCGGACGCGGTCGTCATTCCCCCCTCGCCGCTGACGGCGCTGGCGAAGATGCCGGAGAGGTTGTTGCCGATGCCAATCGAGACAAACCAGCCGCCCATGGCCAGGCCGACCAGGCGGGCCGGCGCAAGCTTGGTAACCATCGAGAGCCCGATCGGAGAGAGGCACAGCTCGCCCACCGACTGGATCACGTAGACCGAGGCCAGCGTCCAGAACGGGATCTTGCCGTCCACGCCGACCAGCTTCGACAGCGCGAACATGAGCAGCAGGAACGCCAGGCCGTTGAAGAGCAGCCCCAGGCCGAACTTGCGGGGAATGGACGGGTTGACGTGCCGGCTCGCCATCTTGACCCAGACCCACGCCATCACCGGCGCCAGCGTGATGATGGCGATGGAATTCACGCTCTGGAACCATGCCGTCGGGAAGGTGAAGCTCCCGAAATCCCGGTTGACGATCTGGTCGGCCAGAAAGGTGAAGGAACTCCCCGCCTGCTCGAAGAACATCCAGAACAGGATGTTGAAGGTGAAGATGATCATCATGGCGATCACCCGGTCCCGGGCGACCTTCCCCTCGCGGATGGCCTCCACCATCAGCAGGAACACCAGCACCACGAAGAGCGCCGACAGGACATACTGGAGGATCGTGCCACCGACGGCGAGGAGGGTGTAGATGATCGGGATCACCACCAGCGTCCCCAGGGCCACGACCAGGACCCGGTGACGGCCCATGGCCTCCGGCTCCGGGGCGCCGATGCCCTTGAGCTGGGCCCGCCCGAAGTAGAACCACACCAGGCTGATGAGCATCCCCACCCCGGCGGCGATGAACACGTAGTGGTAGGCGGGGGTCTCGGCCGTCCCGAACACCGTGCTGGCCAGCCATCCCGTCAGCAGCGGTGCCAGGAATGCCCCGCAGTTGATGCCCATGTAGAAGATCGTGAAGCCGCTGTCCCGGCGTTCGTCCGACACCGCATACAGCCGGCCGACGAGGGTCGAGATGATCGGCTTGAACATCCCGTTGCCGCAGACGATCGTAGCCAGGCCGAGCTTGAACAGCCTGGGATCGGGCACGGCGATCAGGAACAGGCCCGCCGCCATGAACACCGCCCCCACCAGGATGGAGCGCTGGTGGCCCAGGTACTTGTCGGCGACGTAGCCACCCAGGATGGCCGCGGCGTACACCAGCGCCAGGTACGATCCGTAGGTCAGGTTGGCATCGGCCTGCCCGCTCGCCGCTCCGCCGTGGAACTGCGCCACGATGTAGAGCACCAGCGCCCAGCGGATGCCGTAGAAGGCGAACCGCTCCCAGAACTCGGACATGAACAGCATCCAGAGCGGGCCGGGGTGCCCCAGGACCTGCTTGAACTCGGGAATCGCAGCGTCCCGTGGCGAACCCGCGTCAGTGTTCATGGGCGTGCTCCAGTTGCGGTTGGCTTGCCATGTTTCTCCAGGATATCCGCCAGCACCACGCGGTCGATCTTTCCGTCCATGCGGACCCGCACGTCGTAATTCTCCCAGTACATGAAATCCCGGAGCGCGGCGAGAAACCTCGCCGTGACCCGGCCCTGGGGCACCGACAGCCACTTCGGCCCCGGACCCCGGGGCTCGGTCAGCAGGATCGGTTCCAGCTTGCGCACCACCTCGGGGGTGATCGCGAGCAGGTCGGCCGAGTCGCTGGGGAAGAAGTGCAGCTTGTGCAGCGTCAGCAGGCGTTCGAGTTCGGCGATCGGGTCGGCCGCATCGTACACCCGAATATCCACGAACCGGTCGTTGGCGCCGAGATACCCGCCGTTCTTGCGCACCACCAGCAGCGCGGCCGATTGCATGCCGCGCTTGTCCCCGCCGCCCGCCTGGCCGGCCGTGAGGGCCGCCATCAGGCGATCCGCCAGCGGACCGGTGGAGGTCTCGAAGCTGTTCGCCATGTTCTGCACGGTGCGGTCAGCAACCATGATGTTGGCCTGGACCGCGTACCCCCGGCCGGCAATCACCACGCCCTTGCCGCCCGCCACCTGGCAGCGGCCCCCGGTCCGCTCCACCCGCACCGAGTCGGCCCGGCGCGGTTCCCGGCGCGGGCAACCCACCCGCCCACCGGCCCAGTCGAAGGTGCGCGTCCCCGTGAAGCTGGCGCTATTGCCCCGTGCATCCACCATGCCGACCTGGCGGTCCTGCAGCATGGTGTCGGTGCGCATGATGGTGCGCATGGCCTGTTCGGCCGACTGTCCCCGGGCGATGAGCTCCAGGCCCCGCTCGCCGAAGGCGGTGTTGGCCAGGCTCTGCGTGGCCACCGCGCCGACCCCGGCCCGCCCCCAGGGCACAATACCGCCCACGTTGGGAAACTTGGATTGCACCGCCACACCCAGGTCCCCGGTGACCGAGTCCCACGCCACGATGCTGTAGGTGTGGGCCAGTTTCTGGAAGTGGGCGGGAGGAGTGATGGGCTGCTGCGCGGAAAGAACGGCGACGGCCGGCAGCAGACCCGGCAGCACGGCGGCCAGGCGCCGCGTGGGCCATCGCCGGCGGCTGTTCGGCGCGTGCCGCCCACCAGGTTCCAGCGGGAGACCCATCAGGGATCCTTTCGCAGCTTCTTTTTCAGGTGTTCGAGCTGGGCGTCCACCGCCCGGTCGAGGTGGGCCCGCTTGAGCTGATCCTTGAGCAGATCGTCCGCCACATCGGTTTCGGGGCGCACGCCGCCGGCGGCTTCGAGATCGCGCCAGGCCGCCTCCGCCGCCGGGGTCCGGCCGGGCTCCGGTCCCTGCCGGGCGCTGCGATACTCCACGCCGAGCTGTTCGAGGTCCCGCTCGGCGAGGGTCAGCTCCTCCCGCTGCAGCGCGACCTTGCGCTCCAGCACGTCCACCCGCTCACGGTGCCGCTGGGTGAAGCGCTCCGCGATCGCCACGGTCTCCGGATCGGGAATCGCCGCCGCCAGTTGCCCCCGGCGCAGAGAGTCATCCAGCTGCCGGCGTTCCGCGCTCAGCGCCGCTTCGGTCGCGGCAAGGGCGTCCCGCATGCCGCCGACACCGACCTTGGCCTCGAGGAGTGCGGCGTGCAGCACGGTCGCGCGGGCGCGCGGGTCGCCCGGGGGGGTATGGTCGGCGAGGAGCTTCTCTAGCCGGGCGCGAAGCCCATCCAGCACGGGAGGTACATCCGGGTCGCGGAACGGTCGAATGGTACGGATCACTCCGGGGGGCGTCAAGGAACCCGCCGAGTTAGCTTTGGACGATGCGACACCGCCACCTCGCCCTCCTCGCGCTGGCAGCCCTCCCGGTGTGCGGGCCGCGCCCGGAGGGAGGCGCCTGCGGCATCACAGCGATCGCCGGGGCCACCATGCTCCTGCAGGAGTTCGGGATTCCCGGCCAGACCCTCGGGGAACCACCGTCCACCCTGCCGCCACGCCTCGTCGCGCGGGTGGCGGCCGGGCCGGCCTTCGAAGCGGTCGTGGGACGCACCGCGGACAGCGGTTGGGTCCTCGGGGTCGAGGGTCGGATCCCCGAACGGGTGCACCCGGGCTTTGGGGTGCTCATTCTGGATCTGGCGGGCACGGCCCGGGGGGTCATGATCTTCGAGTCGGAGCCGCTTCGAGGTGCACCCTACATCGGGAAGGTCGCGATGGACACCCTGATGCTCCCGCTGCTGGGGATCCAGCTCGATCCCGCCCGATTCGAGGCGCCCAACTGTCCCCTCTTCCCCGACAGCGTCCTGCGATGAGCGCCCCGAGGATCGGCGTCACCGGCAATACGCGGCTGTTCTCCGGCGCGGACCGCAGCGGGGTCAACGCCGCCTATGTCCGGGCGGTCATCCGCGCCGGCGCCATCCCGCTCATCCTCCCACCGCTACTCGGCGCGGGCCAACATGCCCCGCTCCTGGACGTCCTGGACGGGCTGGTGCTGACCGGCGGCGAGGACGTCGATCCGGCGCATTACGGGCATGCTCGTCACCCGGCCATCGGCGAGGTGGACCCCCAGCGGGACGCATTCGAACTGGGGATGTTCCTGGAGGCCCGGCAGCGCGGCCTGCCCGTGCTGGCGATCTGCCGCGGTATCCAGCTGGTCAATGTCGCCCTGGGTGGCACCCTGTGGCAGGACCTCCCCTCGGAAAAACCCGCGGCCCTGCTGCACCGCGCCCCGACCGATCGGGACGTGCGGACCCATCGCGTGGACATCGCACCCGGCTCCCGCCTCGCGACGGTGCTGGGGACCACCAGTTGCGACGTGAACAGTTTTCATCACCAGTCCATCCGGGACCTGGCGCCCGGACTGCTGGTGACCGCAACCGCACCCGACGGAGAGATTGAAGGGGTGGAGTCCCCGGCCGGGGATCCCTGGCTGCTGGCGGTGCAGTGGCATCCGGAGGAGTTTCATCACCACGAGGTCGCTCCCGATCACGGGCTCTTCGACGCGCTCGTGGCTGCTACCCGAGACCCGGCCCACGCCGGTGGGTCGGCCCGGCGCTAATTCCCGCCCAGCCCGATTCGAGCACTCAGACCGTTGAGCGCCTCGCGGATGGTGGGATAGCGGTCGGCGGCGGTCTGGAAGATATCGTCGAGGTGATATCGATCGGCGAGGACATGGTCCGAGGCCATCGCGAACCCTCGGCGGCCGAGGCCGTCGTAATAGCTCAGGTCCGGGCCGCCGTGGCGGAGCCGCCGCGCCTCGATATACTGGGGGAAGAGGCCAGCCAGCCACAGGGCATAGTTGCCGAGGTGCGCCATGACGCGGAAGCGGCGTTCGCCGGAGCTGGCATCGAGATCGGCCAGGATATCCACCAGGTACCGATGCGAGTGGTCGTCGTGCCAATCCACCCGGGTGGCGCGGTCGCGGGCCCCGAACTCGAGGAGCAGGGCGGCGATGTAGTCCGCGAGATCGCGGTCGTCCAGGCCTTCGGCCCGCAGGGCGTGCCGCACCACCACGTAGAAGAAGAGCGCTTCGCTCGGGACCAGCATCGAGCGTACCGTCAGCAGGCGCTCGGCCAGGCCGGTGGTGTCCAGCAGCGGGTCCGGCCCCTCCTGCTCAAGGCGGCGCTCCACGGTGGCGCGACGGCGCGACGAGCCCTGACTCAGCAACAGGACGACCAGTTGCAGGTCGCGCGCGCCCAGCCGACCGCGGGTGTTGGCCAGAATCATGACTGCCTCCCGATGACGATCCGCATTCCCCTGTCAGTCATCGACCACCTCCGGGCTGAAAACAAGGCAACGTTCGGGCCAGAACGCCAGCGGTGGCCTGAGCACCCGGCAGCTGCGAGTGCTAACCCGGCACGGTGTCGCATTCCCGCCCTCCAGCAGAAGGACGGCCGATGACCCCCGGAGGGACACCCACCAGCTGGGACAGCGTTGTGGAAGCAATCCCCCTGGCGCTCTGTTGCGTGGATGGCGCCGGGCGGCTCGAGCGCGGCAACCGCGCATTCCATGAACTCGTCGGCGGGTCTCGCGGTGGGGGCGTCCTCCAGCCGTGGACCGAAGTCATGCCCTCCGACTGGCGGGAAGGGGTCCGCGCCGCGCTGGCCGCGCCGGCCCCGCGCGAGATCGTCCTGCGGCTGGGGACCCGTGCCATCGGCGTGACGGCGTTCCCCCTCAGCGGTGCCCCGGCGGGCGGCACGGTGCTGCTGTTCGAGGACCAGACCGAGTGGCGCGGACTGCAGGATCGCCTGATCCAGTCGGAAAAACTCTCCGCCATCGGCCAGCTCATCGCTGGCGTGGCGCACGACCTCAACAACCCGTTGACTTCGGTGGTCGGCTTCGCCGACTTTCTCGCTGAGGCGGTGGACACGCCACCCCGCATCCGCGAGCCGCTCCGGGTCATTCAGCAGGAGGCAGAGCGGGCGTCGAAGATCGTCAAGAACCTCCTCGGCTTTGCCCGGCGTCAGCATTCGCGGCAGCGTGCCGGCCTGCAGCCCATTCTCGAGGCCACGGTGGGATTGTTTCGCAACCAGCTCAGCAGTCAGGCCGTGACGCTGGACCTGGCGCTGGAGCCTGGGCTCCCCGACCTCGACCTGAACCCCAACCAGGTGCAGCAGGTGTTCGTCAACCTGATCCAGAACGCGGCCCATGCCATTGCGGCTCGCGGGCGGCCAGGAACGATCCGCGTGCATGCCCGCTGCTGGATGGACGGGGTAGCGGTGGATGTCACCGACGACGGCGCGGGGATGCCTCCTGACGTGGTTGCCCGGATCTTCGAGCCGTTCTTCACCACCAAACCGGAGGGCCAGGGGACCGGACTGGGGCTGTCCATCTGTCAGGGCATCGCCAAGGAGCACGGCGGCCGGATCTCGGTGGTCACGGCGCCGGACCAGGGCGCCACCTTCACCGTAGAGCTGCCGGGACGTGTTTCCGACGCGGTGCGGCCCGCGCCGCCGGAGCCGGGCGGACCGGGACGGCCCCTCAGGGTTCTGGTGGTGGACGATGAGCCCCACATCCTGCACTATCTCTCCGCCACCCTGGAGGCCTGGGGCCATGAGGTCGTGACGGCCATGGACGGGCAGGCGGGCCTGGAACGGGCGGTCGCCGAGCCCTTCGACCTGATCATCTCCGACCTTCGGATGCCCCGGGTCGGGGGCCAGCAGTTCTTCACCGACCTGACCCGGCACGCACCGGCCGCCGTGCAGCGACTGGCGTTCACCACCGGGGACACCGTACGGGGCGACACACTGACCTTCCTCGAGACCAGCGGCCGGCCCTGCCTGCACAAGCCCTTCAGCCTGACAGAACTCCGGGCCCTGCTCCGCGACGCGGCCCGGGACGCGTGACCCCCTCCGTAGTCCACCTCTGCCGCGGACGCGAGTGGCGCGGCGGGGAGCGCCAGGTGGCCCTGCTGGCGGGCACCCTGCATCGCCGCGGCCTGCCGCAACTGGTCGTCACCGGCCGGGGTACCGCCCTCGCCAGCGCACTCGTTCGGGAGGGCACTCCGGTTCGAGAGGTCCCCTGGGCGATCGCCCTGGACCCGCGAGCCCTGCGAACGCTGGTCCGGATCCTCGCCGCCGACGGCCCGCCACCGACCGTCCTCCACGCCCACGACAGTCACGCGCTCATCCTGGCCGGTTTCGCCGCCAGGCACCTCGGACTGTCCCTCGTCGCGACCCGTCGCAGCGCAACCCGGCCCGGCCGGCTGGGGTGGTGGCGCCGGGCCGATCGCGTCGTGGCCATCTCTGCCGCCGTCCGGGGCCGTTTGCTGGACGCCGGTGTTGACCCCCGCCGGATCGCGGTCATCCCGTCGGCGGTGGATCTGGAGCGGCTCCGCCGCGCACCTCCGGCAGCCTGGCAGCCCCCCGGCGCTGGTGGACGCCCCTACATCGTGGCCGTGGCCGCACTCACGCCGGAGAAGGGACACCAGGTCCTGCTGGAAGCGCACGCCCAGCTCGCCGAGCGGCCGTTGCTGGTGCTGGTGGGCGAGGGCCAGGAGCGCGATGTCCTGCAAGCATTCGCCCGCAAGCGGGGCACCGACCGTGACGTGCTGTTCCTGGGAGCGGTGCCCGACGCCGCCCCGCACATTCTCGGCGCCCTCGCCCTGGTGCAGCCCTCCCTTCGTGAGGCGCTCGGCACGGCGGTGCTGGAAGCGCTGGCGCTCGGCACCCCGGTCGTCGCCAGCGAGACCGGCGGACTTGCCGAGTCGCTGGCGGGTGGCGCCGGTTGGCTGGTGCCGCCAGGCGACCCCGCCGCGCTGGCGTCGGCGATCGCCGTCGTGCAGCGAGACGCCCGACGCGTCCCGGTGCCGCCGGGGCTCGCGCGATTCGCGGTGGACACGGTGGCAGATCAGCTGACGCAGTTGTACACTTCGGCTCCCAATGCAACTGAGCCCTGATGCTGTACATCTGCATTCCCAGTCATAACGAAGCGCCGACGGTTGGGCTGCTGCTCTGGAAGATCCGGCAGACCTTGCAGGCCTTTCCACGGGAATACGAGATCCTCGTCGTTGACGACGGCTCCACCGACGCCACCGCCGAGATCCTCGAACCCTACATGACGGCCCTTCCACTGACCGTGGTGCGGCATGCCGAGCGGCAGGGCTACGCGCGGTCGGTGGAGGAGCTGCTCCGACTGGCCGTGGAGCGTACCGATCGGCCCAAGCGCGACGCCGCCATTCTCCTCCAGGCTGATTTCACCCACAGCCCGGAATACCTGCCGGAGGTCATCAAGCGGCTCGAGAGCGGGGCGGACGTCGTCGTGGGACAGGCCACCCTGGCGGGCGAACCTCGCCTCGGGGCCCGGCTGGTGCGCCGCTGTGCACCCTGGCTGCTGCGCGGCGTCCGGGTTCCTGGGGTACGGGACATCGTCTCCGGATTCGCCGTCTTCCGGCTGGCCGCGGTGCGTAATGCCCTGCGAGCCCAGGAGGGCCCCCTGCTCACCGCCGAGGGCTGGGCCGCCAACGCCGAGCTGATCGCCCGGGTGGCACGGGAGGCGCGGCGAGTGGAGACGGTCGCCATGGTGGAGCGCAACGACCTGCACCAGCGGCCCAGCCGGGTCGACCCCTGGCCACTCACCCGTGATCTTTGGCGCCAGGGGGGCCGGCTGCGCATCCGGGGAGAACGGCCCCCCGAAAGCCGCCGGGGCCAGCGCGAAGCACCTGACCAGGAACTGGAGGAAGTCTCTCGATGAAGTCCATTTTCGGCCTGCTGTTAGCCGGCCTGCTGCTGCAGCATCACCCGGCCCCGGCCACGATCGCCGCCCCGGCCGCCGCCGACTACCCGTTCCACGTCGGCGAGCGGTTCCAGTACTCGGCCAAGTTGGGCTTCCTGCGCCTGGGCACCGCCTGGATGAGCGTGATCCGGCTGGACACGGTACGCCAGTCGGAGTCGTTCGTGTTCGAGTTCGGCCTCGAAGCCTCGGCGCCTTTCTATAAGAGCACCAACGTGATGCAGTCCTGGACCGGTACGACGGACCTGATCTCCCGGCGGTTCCGCCAGGACCTGGTGGAAAACGGGAAAGAGCGCAAGCGCTACTACGACATCTTCCCCGACTCGCTCCTCTACACCCAGGAGCAGCGGCCGGGCACCAAGCCGTCAGTGGCCGAACCCCTGGACGACGCCGCATTCTTCTACTTCCTGCGCACCCTGCCGCTCGAGGTCGGCAAGACCTACCGCTTCGAGCGCTATTTCAAGCAGGAACTCAATCCCGTCATCATCAAGGTGGTCAAGCGGGAGAAGCTGAAGCTGCCGGACGACCGCGAAGTGACCTGCGTCATCCTGAATCCGGTAGTGGGCGATGAGGGCCTCTTCGCCCCACGATCCCAGGCCATGCTGTGGATCACCGAGGACGCCCGTCGTATCCCGGTCCAGATCCGGGCCAAGCTGCCGTTCGGGACGGTTACGCTCCGGCTCGAGCAGATGACCCCGGCACCGGCGACGCCGTGACCGGGTATCGGGAGCCCGACTTCTCCCGCCTCCGCACCGTGCCGATCGCGGCCCGGGCCAGCAAGGTCAGCGGGCCACTCCTGGCCACTCCCCCGGCCGCCGACCGCTCCTTTCGCGCCTTTCTCGACAGCCTGCCTCACGTCCTGGCGGCCGACCACCTGCGCATGGTGGCGGCCGCGATCGCTTCCGCCCGCCGCGGCGGGCGCGGCGTCGTGGTGCTCGCCGGCGGGCACGTCATCAAGGTGGGCGCGGGCCCGCTGCTGACCGACTGGGTGCGCCGGGGAGTCGTCACTCATGTCGCCCTGAACGGGGCGGCCGCGATTCACGACTATGAGCTGGCCGCGTTCGGCGGCACCAGCGAGGATGTCGCGGAGGGGTTGAGCGACGGGTCCTTCGGGATGGCGGAGGAGACCGGCGCCGAGATGAACGGCGCCGTTCGGACCGCCCACGCCGGGGAGCACGGCCTCGGCGAAGGCCTGGGGAAGGCGCTCGCCGCCCGGGCCGACTGCCCCGGCGCGGACGCCTCGGTGCTGCTCGCCTGCCATCGGCATGCCGTCCCCGTGACGGTCCATTCGACCATCGGTGCCGAGATCATTCACCAGCACCCCTCGGC
The DNA here is from genome assembly GCA_964449145.1 of uncultured Gemmatimonadaceae bacterium. Classification (GTDB taxonomy): domain Bacteria; phylum Gemmatimonadota; class Gemmatimonadetes; order Gemmatimonadales; family GWC2-71-9; genus JADJOM01. The sequence goes on from CAYUYF010000006.1 coordinate 110,885, forward strand.
GGATGGCGCCGCCTTCGGCGCCACCAGCTTCCGCGACTTCCGCCGGCTCGCCGGCTCGCTGCCAACCTTGCAGGATGGCGGCGTGGTGCTGAACCTCGGGAGTGCCGTGGTCCTGCCAGAGGTGTTCCTGAAGGCGCTGACCATCGCCCGGAACCTCGGCGCCGGAAAGCCCACCGGCTTCCTGGCCGCCGACTTCGATATGGTCCGGCACTACCGGCCGCGGGTGAACGTGGTCGAGCGCCCGACCCGTGGTGGGGGCACCGGAATCCTGCTCACCGGGCACCACGAACTGATGTTGCCGCTCCTCGCCTGGGCGGTGGCGGATGCACTCGCCTAGTCGCGTAGGGTGGCTGCTGCTGGTCTCGGTCGCCTGTGCCGGGACCAGCCCGGCGCCCCCGGCAACCGCGCCCAGAGCCGCCGAGCTGGCCGATGCCATCGCCGAACGGGCCGCCATCGCACTGGCGGCCGACGCGCGGCTGGAGCGTGCCGATTCGCTCTATGCCGCTGACGCGGAGGTCATCGCGGACGGGGGCCGCCGCGGATCCCCGCCGCGGTTCGCCGGCATCACGGCCCCGGGCCAGGTGAGCGTCGGTTCTTCGAGGGTCGAGGTCGCGGGGAGCATCGCCTGGGTATTGATGGAGTACCGCTGGCTGGCGGCGGCGGAGGACCGGGCCAGCGAGGCCTACGTGACCATCTTCTTTGCCCGGCAGCCGGACGGCCAGTGGCGGATCAGCCATGCCCACAGCTCCGGCGGGCGCTAGAACGGCTCCACCAGGGACAGCCGAAGACGGGGCAGCAGGCGGGAACAACACCGGGCGCGGCCCGCAGGGGACCGCGCCCGGCAGATGGCTCGGAGCCTAAAGGGAGGGCTTCCCGGTGACCATTTCACGGACCCGGCTGGCCGTATCCGGCGCGAAGACCTTCAGCACCAGGTAGACCAGGAACCCGAGGAACGCGAGCCACAGGAGCCGGCCCAGGATCCCGATGACGATCCCGAACAGGCCAAAGAACAACTGGAGAGCAAACCAGGCCACAATGGCCAGAAGCGCGAACCCGAGCAGGCTGCGGAACATGCTATTTTCCTCCGGCGGAAGACGGTCTCGCCGCAACGTACGCACCACGTTCCAGAAAGTTTCCTGATTCGACCTGTGACACAAGCCTACGACGTGATTGTGGTTGGAGGCGGGGCGGTGGGTGCCGCCTGCGCCCGGGAGCTGGCCGAGGCGGGCCGAAAGGTGCTGGTCCTGGAGCGCGGCGACGCCCAGGGCGAGGCCTGGCGCGCCTCGGCCGGGATGCTCGCGGCCCAGATGAACGGGGCGGACGACCCCCTCTTTGCGCTGGGGCTGGCCGGACGGGAGCGGCTGGCCGAACTGGCCCCCGCCCTGCTCGAAACCACCGGCATCGATGTGGCCTTCTGGCAGGAGGGCATCGCCCGGATCGCCGCCGACGAGGCCGATGCCACGGCACTCCGATCACACGTGGCCTGGCAGCGCCAGCAGGGCCATGTGGCCGATTGGTTCGACGCCGCCGAAGTCAAGGTACGCTGGCCCACCGTCGGCCCCAATTTCGGTGCGCTCTGGGCTCCCCAGGACGGCGCGATCAATCCCGTCGCGCTGGTCGAGGCGCTGCTCAAGGACGCCGCCCGACTCGGCGCCACGGTGGTCCAGGATCAGGCGTTCGGTCTGGAGCGCCAGGGGGACCGGGTGAGCGGCGTCATCGGGCGGGAACGATACAGCGCCCCCGACGTCGTCATCGCCGCCGGGGCCTGGTCACGACTGCTGACCGGACTTCCCCGCCCGATTGCGGTGGAACCGGTGCGCGGGCAGATGGCGGCACTCTCCTGGCCGGAGGGCGTTCCGCCCGCGATCCTCATGAGCCAGCACTGCTACATCGTGGCCCGAGAGGGAGAAGCGATCGTGGGCAGCACCATGGAGCATGCCGGCTTCTCCGCCGAGGCCACCGCACAGGGAATCGCCGAGATCTTCACCGGCATCGGAGCACTCTTCCCGACGCTGGCTGGCCGGCGCGTGCTGCGGACGTGGGCCGGCCTGCGTCCGATCACCCCGGACGGTCTGCCGATCATCGGGGAGGAGCCGAAGCTGCGGGGCCTCTGGTATGCAACTGGCCACGGGCGCAACGGCATGCTGCTCTCCGCGATCACCGGCCGGCTGCTGGCCCGGCTGCTCGCCGGCGAGCAGGACCCCGACCAGCTCAACGCACTCCGCCCCGAGCGATACTGGGACTGGTAGGCCCGCCACCCGTTCTCGGCCAGGACCGCACCGAAAGATGAACCCGGCCGCATCCCGGCTGTGAACCCGGCCCCGTTGCCGTCATGCGTCACCGCGCCCCGCCGTACCCACGCTGACGTCGCCCCCCCCCCCGAGACCCCGCAGCACCCCGACGCCCCTGCCCACCTCAAGATCATGCCGCCGATGCCCGCAGGTCTCGCGAGGGTGTGGGCGCGGGTGGCCTGAAGCCCTCGACCCATCACCATGGCGCCGGATGTACGCCGGCGGGAAGCAAACGGATTGACGCCCGGGAGGCGGTTTAAGGCGGGCCCCAGCGCGGTGCGCGGGAGTAGATCCGATCCCCCCTGCCAGCCGTAACCCCGGTGCAACGGCAAAGCCTGCCGTCTGCCCGCGGCGACCCCGCGGACGCCGGGTAGCTCCGGCGCCTATGACTCATATGAAGGGAGTTCCTCATGTTCCGTTGGCGCGCCATCTCGCGCACTCAGCGGCTCGCCGCCCTGCTCCTCGTCACCGGCGCGCTCGCCGGCGGCGTGCGCATGCTGGCGGGCTCCGACCACCAGGATACGCCGCTGGTGGAGCTCAACCCCCGCATGGACCTGACCGACGTGTACGCCTTTCCGGGCTCGGCTCCGGGGCGAATCGTCCTGGTCATGAACACCAGCGGGTTCCTGACCCCGGCCGAGACCCCCGCGGCCGCGTTCGATCCCAACATCCTCTACCAGTTCAAGGTGGACAACGACGGAGATGCGGTCGAGGACCGCGTCATCCAGGTGAGCTTCGAGGGCAAGACCGCCAGCCAGAAGGTGGTCGTCCGGGGTCCCGCCGATCCGGTGGTCGCCGGGGCCATGATGAACGTCGTCAACAGCCAGGCGCCGGCGCTGCGGGGAGACCTCAATGCGGCGTTCGGTTCCTCGACGGGCATCCAGGTCTTCGCCGGCCCGAGGGATGACTCGTTCTTCCTCGACCTGGAAGCGGCCTTCTGCATCCTGCCCGACCGGCGCCCGGCCTCGGGCCCGCTCTCCGGCGATTGCGCCCTCCCCATGGCGGGCTTCCGCAATCCCGGCATCAACTACATCACCGGCTTCAACGTGCTCTCCATTGTCGTCGAGCTGCCGAGCGCCATGCTGGAAAATGGCGCGCCGGGCAAGCTCGGCATCTGGGGCACCATCAGCCGCTGACCATCCACGGAGACCACGACAATGCGCAAACAGATGCTGCTGCTGGGCCTCGCCCTGCTGGTGGGTGCCTGCAGCGACGACAACAGCACCGGGGTGGGCCCCGGCAAGAACGTGACCTACAACCAGGTACAGCGGCTGGGGAATCCGCTGCTCAGCGAGGTGATCCTCGACAAGCGGAGTCATCCGACGCACGGCTCCATCGGACCGGACCAGGATCTGGCGCTCATCGGCCAGGAGGTTTTCGATCATCTGGTCAAAGGCTCCGCCACCACGTTCGCCGGGCGCGACACCGCCTACGTGAACATCCTGGCGAGCGTGCTGCTGCCGGACATGCTGATCGTGCAGACCGACAAGGACCCGGCCACCGCCAGCTGGCTCAACTGGGTCGGCGTTCCCCCGCTGGCCAACGGCTGGGGCGGACGCAAGCTGGACGACGACGTCGTGGACCTGGCGCTGCTGGCGGTCTTCGGCGACCCGTTCGGCGCGGATCCGGGCAACACCACGCCGAGCCTGACAACCGACAACACCGGGAACGATTCCCAGTTTCTGGCGGGGTTCCCCTACCTCGGCGTGCCAAACTAGGCGATGGGGCGATGGGCGATTCGACGGCAGGCCGATTGCAACCAGGAGGAGCAGTCTCATGAGGAGATCGTCGTGTCGCCTGGCGCTGAGCCTGCTGCTGGCGGCTTGTACCCAGCCCGCGCAGCGCGAACCCAGGGCCGAGTCGCCGAGTCGCCGAGTTGCCGAGAGCAACATCGCGTTCTTTGAAGCCCGCGTTGCCCGGGATCCATACGGGGCGCGGGACCGGGCCCGGCTGGGGGCCCTCTACCTGGCCCGGGCCCGGCAGGTGGGCGGCGAGGAGGACCTCCGCCGGGCGGAGTCGATGGCGCGGGAGAGCCGGCGGGTGCGGGGTCGCCGGAATCCCGATGCCATGCAGGTCCTGGCCGGGGCGCTGATGGCCCAGCACCGCTTCGTCGAAGCGCGTGAGGTCATGCAAGCGGTCACGGCGGAGACCCCCGGTGATGTGACCGCACGGGCGACGCTAGGCGAGATCGCCCTTGAACTGGGGCGTTACCCCGAGGCGGACTCCCTGTTCCAGTCGCTGGCGCTTCGCCGCTACGATGTTGCGATCGGTCCGCGCTACGCCCGATGGCTGGAGATCCACGGTCACAGCGGCGAGGCTCGGACTCTTCTGGAGGAGGTGCGGGCAGGGCTGGATGGCGGTTTCCGTGTCCCGCCGGAACAGGTGGCCTGGTTCGACCTGCGGCTGGGCGAGCTGGCCACCCGGAACGGCCGCCCCGATCTCGCGGAAGCGGCGTTTCGCCGCGGGCTGGTGCTGGTCCCGGGCGATGCGGCCCTGCTGACGGCGCTGGCGCGGCTCCGGGGCTACCGCGGCGAGTGGCGCGGCGCGGTGGAACTGGCCACCGACGCGCTGGCGGCACGCTTCGACCCCGCGACGCTCGCCCTGCTGGCGGAGGCGCATGCCGCCGTGGGCGAGTCGGTGCAGTCCGCCGAGTATGCCCGGGCGTTGTCGGTGGCCGTGTCCGGACAGTCGGCGGGATTCCATCGCGGCTGGGCGTTGTTCCTGCTTGATCATGGCGGCGACCCGCGTGAGGTGCTGCGGCGTGCCGAGGTCGAGCATCGGGATCGCCACGACGTCTACGGGCACGACCTCATGGGCTGGGCGCTCTACCGTGCGGGCCGGAGCACCGAGGCGCGGGCGTTCGCCGATTCTGCGCTCGCCCGAGGCACCCGCGACCCGCTGTTGTCTTTTCATGCCGGCATCATCGCCCTGGCGACCGGGGACACCGCGGCGGGAGCGGCGCGGCTCGCCGACGCGCTGGCAGGCGCTGGACAGCTGCGGCCGGACCAGGCCGCGGAGGCCCGGCGACTCCTCCGGGAGTACCGTCGCTGATGCTTCGGCTGCTGACCGTGGGCGTCCTGCTCGCCGGGGCCGCGCACCCCCTGCACACGACCCACACCGACATCGTGGAATTGGCCCCGGGCGAGGCGGGGATCACCATCCGTGCCTTTACTGACGACCTGCACCGGGCCGTTGGCCGCCAGGCCGCAGCCGTGACCGACTCCACCCTGGCCCGGTACGTCCGGGGCACCGTGGAAGTCCGCAGCGCGGCCGGAATGCCGGCCCAGCTGCGGTGGCAGGGAACCGGCACCGACGGGGATGCCACCCTGCTCCGCCTCACGGTCACGGTTCCCGGCGGTCTGCGCGGCATGCAGCTGCGGCAGGCGATGCAGGCCGAGCTCTTCACGGATCAAGTAAACGTCGTCCAGGTGCGCTACGACGGGCGGCGGGTCAGCCTGCTGTTCACCCCCGGCGATGCGGTCAGGCCGGTGCCATGAATTTCGGCCCCCCGGGGGCGGCGCTGCGGACTTGTGGCGGGTTCGCGCTGGGGTATAGACTCTTGGTCTCTGGGGCCGGTGTTGCGCGCCCCCTTCCCACGGGCAGCCTGGACACCGGATGGCGGATGACTGACGCGACGACGACCAGCGCGGGACCGCAGGACGCGGAACTCGTGACCCGGGTCGCGCAGGGCGACGAGGGGGCGCTGGGCCAGCTGTACGACCGCTTCGGCGCGGTGCTGTACGCGGTCGCCTTGCGGGTGGTGGGGCAGCGGGCCGACGCGGAAGAGATCGTGATGGAGGCGTTCGCCCAGGCCTGGCGCGAAGCCGGGCGATTCGACACCGGGCGGGGCTCGGTGGCCGCGTGGCTCACCGTCATGGCGCGGAGCCGGGCGCTCGACCGGGTCCGGTCGCAGTCACGCCGCGAACGCATCACCGACACCGCCGCGCACGAAGAGCCTGCCTCGGCGCCCGCGATGAGCGCCGGCTTCCCGCCGCCGGAAGCCTCGCTGCTGGACGCGGAACGCGGCCGGGCGGTGGGGGCAGCGCTGGCCGCGCTGTCGCCGCCCCAGCGGCAGGCCATCGAACTGGCGTACTACGAAGGACTGTCACAGTCGGAGATCGCCGCACGGCTGGGCGAGCCGCTCGGGACCATCAAGACCCGGGTACGCCTCGGCATGCAAAAGCTGCGCGAGGCGCTCCGGCCATACTACTTCGAGGGGGCAGCGTGACCGGCCCGCGCGAGCAGGACCTGAAGGAGCAGGCCGCGGCCTACGCCCTGGGTGCGCTGGGTCCGGAGGAGGCCCGGGCCTTCGAGACGTACCTGCGCACCTCCGTCGAGGCGCAACAGGAGGTCGCGGAGTACCGGGAGGTCAGTGCCCTGCTGGCCGCGAAGGCCCCGGCCAGCGCGCCGGCCGCCGACCTGCGGGCGCGGGTCCTGGCCCACGCCACCGCCAGGCGCGTGGCTAGGCTTCCGCAGCGCGCGCCATGGGCCCTGATGGTCGCCTTGGCCGCCTCGCTGGTGGCGGTGGTCGCCACGAGCGTCAACTGGGCCGGCGCTCGCCGCGCCCTCGTGGAACGGGACTCCATCATCGCGGGCATGGCCCGCGAACTGGACGCCCGCACGGCGCGGCTGGCCCAGCGCGAGGCCACCCTGAATGCCATCCTCGAGCCCACCGTCACGCTCACCAACCTGGCGTCCACCCGGCCCGAACAGCCGGGCATCCAGCTGTTCTGGAACCGGCGGACCAACGTGGCGACCGTGCATGCCTTCCGACTCACACCGGCGGCGGAGCAGCGGGTCTACCAGCTCTGGTTCATCCCGAAAGCGGGGGCGCCCATTCCCTCCATCACCTTCAACAGCGACCCCGACGGCCACGCCCTGGTGCACCAGATCGCCGTGCCGGCCGGCGCCGACCTGGCTGCAGCCGCCATTACCGATGAACCCAGCGGCGGCTCCACCGCGCCCACCACCACCCCGATCCTGGTGGGGACGTTCGGAACATGACCCGCGGCCGGACGCTGGCCGTCATCACGGGCACCGGCATGCCGCTGCTGCTGCTCAGCCTTTCGACGCTCGCCGCGCAGGTTCCCCCCGACCTGGCCCGCGACCGCGCCGCCTATGACCGGTGGCTGCTGTCGGCCAGCCTCTCTCCCTATGCGGCGATAGCGGTGCAGCCGATCGGTGGCGCCGGCATCACGTTGGGGCCAGACCCGGCCGATATCCCGCTCCCCGGAGTTCCCCGCGCCACCGTGACGGAATCACGTGGCGCCGCACAGCTGGCACAGGGTTCGACAAGTCGTACCCTGCCGGGTAACCGGCCGGTGGACCTGGGGGCCGGGTACCAGCTGATCATCGCCGGGCCCGCCGGACGGCGGGTCGCCGCCGCGTACGGGCCGCTCCGCGATCCGAAGCCGCCTGACTACTTCGATCATCAGCCGGCGCTGGCCTATGGCGTGACCCTCCTCCCCCCCGAGCGCACCGGGCGGTTCCGCATCCTGGGTCCGGATGGAATCGAAACGGAGGCCGCCGAGGCGGGCATGGTGGCCGTACCGATCGCGGGGGACACGGCGACCCTGCGGGTCTATCTGGTCGGCGCCAGAGATGAGGAAGAATCGGAGCTCCTGATTTTCTTTCGGGACGGGAGCAACGGACGGGGCAGCTATCCCGCCGGGCGATTCGTCCAGTTGCTGCCGCTCTCGGGGGGGCGCTACCGTCTGGACTTCAACCGGGCCCGCAATCCCTTCTGCGCCTACAACGCGGTCTTCCCCTGCCCGGCCCCGTGGCCCGGCAACCAGGTTGCCGCCAGCATCGACGCCGGCGAGCGATACAATGGTGGCGGATTGGAGCTCGACTGATCCGATGCTTGCCTCATTACTTGCCCTGACGATGCTGGCCGCCCCCGGCCCCGAGGGATCGTGGCGGGCAGTGCTCGATCTTGCGGGCGGGCCGCTGCGCTTCAGTGTCACCGTCACCCGCAGCGGCGGTGTGCTCTCCGGACGCCTGTGCAACGCCTCGAGCTGCGAGCGCTTCACGACGGTGCGGGTACGCGGCGACAGCGTGGTGCTGGACCTGGGAGACTACGCCGCCGGCATCGTCGCCCTGCTTCATGGCGATTCGCTCACCGGGAGCTACGCCAACGTCGGACGCCGCGGGCCCAGGGTCATTCCGTTCCGAGCGGCCCGGGGCAGCTGGCCGGCCGAGCCGGGCCCGGACCGCCTGCTGGGACGCTGGGACGCCTGGTATCAAGGGGCGGTCGAGGCCACACCGCGGGTACTCGAATTCCGCAACGGCGCCGATGGGCTCGAGGGTACGGTGATCTCCAACTCCGGGGACTATGGACTGTTCTGGGGCCGCGCCACCCGCGACAGCTTCGAGCTGGCACACTTCGACGGCGCCAACGTGTACCTGCTGGCGGGGCGGCAGTCGGAAGACACTCTCCGAGGCGTGTTCCACGCCGGCCTCCGGAGCCAGACACCGTTCGTCGCCACCCGAAGCACCGGCCAGCCGCACCTGACGCCGCCCACGGCGGTCACGCGGGTGGACACCACCCTGCCGCTGGCCTTCACCTTTCCCGACCTCGACGGACGGCCGGTCGCGTTCCCCAGCCCCGCCTTCGCCGGGAAAGTGGTGCTGGTGGACATCTTCGGTACCTGGTGCCCGGCCTGCCACGATGCCGCACCGGTGCTGGGTCGGTTCTACCGGGAGTACCACTCACGTGGCCTGGAGATCATCGGCCTGGCCTTCGAAGTGACCGGCGACCCGGCTGAGGATGGCGTCATGGTCCGGCGCTTCCGGGAGAAGTTCGCCATCCCGTACACTCTGCTGCTGGGTGGCGCCAGCGAGACCGACCTCGTCCGGAAGCTGCTGCCGCAACTGGACGGCTTCACCGCCTTCCCAACAACGCTGTTCATCGGACGGGACGGAAGAGTACGCCGGGTGCACGCCGGCTTTTACGGCCCCGCAACCGGGGCACAGCACCCGGCGCTGGTGGCGGACTTCCGGCGGGAGATCGAAACGCTGCTGGCGGAGTAGCCGCCGCGCTCAGCGGGTCACGACGGACACGCCAGCGGCTTCAGGATCAATCTTGAGGCCAATCCATTCACCCCGAATGGCGTGGTCCGGCACGCCGCAGAGGACCCAGTACCAGCCGGCCGGCTCTGCCACGAAGGTCGCGAGATCCCGCTGGCCCGGTTTCAGTCCGGCGCGCACGGCGCGGCTCAGGGCGTTCTCGATCGAGGGTCGGCCACCCTCGGTGGGGAGCTTCTCCCGCTCCGCCATGACGACCAGGCTGTGCGCCTGACTGCTGTCGCGGTTGGTCCAGGTCCACCGGATGGTCCATCCAAGGGGCACCACCAGCTGGACGCCGCCGTGGTGCATCCCGCTGAGGGTCGCGCTGCCGTCCGGCCCGCCCGGAGCGGCCTCGAGCACCAGGTCCACCGTGCGCCCAGCCGAGTCCACGGAGATCCACGCGGGGAGCTGGGCGGAGAGGGAGCCGGCGGAGAGGCAGGCGGCGAGGGCGACGGAAGAAACTCGAAACACGGCTACCCCGGCATTGGAGTGTGGCGTTATTGTCGATGTGACAGTAATGTATCCCGTCGCACCTCCCCACCGACATATCCCTGGAGTGGCTCATGGCCGGTCTGCTCGACCGCGAACGTATCGTTGCCAAGCCGGGCTTCAACCGTTGGCTGGTCCCGCCGGCCGCGCTGGCGATCCACCTCTCCATCGGGATGGCCTACGGCTTCAGCGTGTTCTGGCTGCCCCTCAGCAAGGCGATCGGCATCACCCAGCCGGTGGTCTGCGGCGATGACGTGGGGTTCTTCCAGCAGCTGGTGACCACCAGCTGCGACTGGAAGATCAGCATGCTCGGTTGGATGTACACCCTGTTCTTCGTCTTCCTGGGGAGCTCGGCGGCCATCTTCGGGAGCTGGCTGGAGCGGGTCGGGCCACGACGGGCGGGGGTGGTGGCGGCGTTCTGCTGGGGCGGCGGCTTCCTGGTATCGGCGGCGGGCATCCACTACCACCAGCTCTGGCTCATGTGGCTGGGCTCCGGGGTGCTCGGTGGCTGTGGCCTGGGTCTCGGGTATATCTCGCCGGTCTCCACCCTGATCAAGTGGTTCCCCGACCGCCGCGGCATGGCCACGGGCATGGCGATCATGGGCTTCGGCGGCGGCGCGATGATCGGGTCCCCGCTGGCTGACCTCCTGATGAAGCGCTTCGCCACGCCGGCCTCCGTGGGTGTGCTGGAGACGTTCCTCGTCATGGGCGGGCTCTACTTCGTGGCGATGCTGCTGGGCGCCTTCGGCTATCGCGTCCCGCGAACCGACTGGAAACCGTCGGGGTGGGTCCCCAAGGCCAGCACCAACGCCATGATGACGCGCGGCCACGTGCACGTGAACGTGGCCTGGAAGACCCCGCAGTTCTGGCTCCTGTGGGCGGTGCTGTGCCTGAATGTGAGCGCCGGCATCGGGGTGATCGGCATGGCCTCGCCGATGATCCAGGAGGTCTTCGGCGGCCGGCTGGTCGGGAAGGCGGGGGCGGCGCTGGCCAGCCTCTCCGCCGAGGACAAGACCACCGTGGCCACGATCGGCGCCGCCTTCGCTGCGCTGCTCAGCTTCTTCAATATTATCGGCCGGTTCTTCTGGGCCTCGCTCTCGGATTATATCGGCCGCAAGCGCACCTACGCGATCTTCTTCCTGCTGGGGACCCTGCTCTACGCCTCGGCGCCGGCGGCCGGCCAGGGCGGCAGCGTGGCACTGTTTGCGGCGATCTTCTGCATCATCCTGACGATGTATGGCGGCGGCTTTGCCACCATCCCCGCCTACCTCGCGGACATGTTCGGCACCCAGTTCGTGGGCGCCATTCACGGGCGGCTGCTGACGGCCTGGTCCACGGCCGGCGTGCTGGGACCGGTCCTGATCAACTACATCCGGGAGTACCAGATCGCGGCCGGGGTGCCAAACGCCCAGGCCTACAACACCACCATGTACCTGCTCGCCGGGCTCCTGGTGATCGGCTTCGTGTGCAATCTGGCCATCCGGCCGGTGGCCGAGCGGTACTTCATGACGGAGTCCGAACTGGCGGTCCTGCGGGGCAGCAAGTGAACCCGTCCGGCGGAAGGAGAGCACCATGATCGACCACGAGCCCGAACCGCCGCCGTCCCTCATGAGCTGGGTCGAGGTGGCCCTGGGGTGGACGCTGGTTGGCGTGCCTCTCCTGTGGGGGATCCTGATCACCTTCCAGAAAGCGGCGCCGCTGTTCCGCTAGCGCCCTTGACGGGGCCGGTGAACCCGGGATATTGGTACCATCCTGCAACCCAATGACTCGTGCAGGGTCCTCCGGCAACGGACGCACGGCTCTCAGGCAAGGGAGTGTCATAGCTGGTATCGCGCCCGACCAAAGCGCGGCTGGATCGCAGGCCTTCACCACATCTCATCCTTCTTCAGGAGTCCGTCCTCATGCGTAGGCAGGCGCAGTGGGGGCTCGTGGCGCTGCTCGTGGCAGCAGGCACCACCAGCCTCTCGGCCCAGGCGAACTGGACCACTTATGGCGGGAACGACTGGAACCAGCGCTACTCGACGCTGGCGCAGATCAACCCGACCAACGTGAAGAACATGGTGCCCCGGATGGTCTTCCAGACGGGCATCGGTCGGCTGGGGAGCTTCGAAAACACCCCGATCGTGGTCGATAACATGATGTACGTCACGACCCCCTTCAACACCGCGATGGGGTACGATCTCAGCACCGGCAAGCAGGTCTGGCGGTACGAGCACAAGCTCGGGGCGTCGATCTACTGCTGCGGCCCGAACAATCGCGGCGTGGCCGTGCACGGCCCCCACGTCTACATGGGGACCCTCGATTCCCGGCTGGTGGCGCTGGACCGCATGAGCGGTGAGGTGCTGTGGGACATCGAAGTGGCCGACCCGGCCTACGGCTACAGCATCACCCACGCCCCGCTCGTGATCGGCAACAACGTGATCGTCGGTGTCTCGGGTGGTGAATACGGCATTCGCGGCCACGTCACCGCGTACAATGCCCTCACCGGCGAGCAGGTCTGGCGCTGGTACTCCATTCCGGCTCCCAAGGGCGATCCGACGTTCGACCCGGTGGCGCCGAACGGCTGGTGGGGCACCTGGCCCACCCACACGCCGGACGGGGCCAACCTGAACCGCAACGTCGGCGCCGAGAAGGCCGACAGTGCCCGGTACGCCGATGCGTGGACCCGTGGCGGCGGCGGGGTATGGATGACGCCTGCCTACGACAAGGCGCTGGACATGATCTATGTCGCGGTGGGCAATCCGTCGCCCGACCTCGACGGCGCCGTACGGCCCGGTGACAATCTGTACACCGACTGTGTCGTGGCGATCGACGCGACCACCGGCAAGACCAAGTGGTACTATCAGACGGTCCCCCACGACGTGTGGGATCTGGACGCCGTCTCCCCGCCGGTCGTCACCATGCTGGCCGGCAAGAAGGTCGTGGTTCACGCCGGCAAGACCGCCTGGGTCTACGTGCTGGACGCGGCCACCGGCAAGCTGGTCCGCCGGACTGAGAACTTCACGCCGCAGGAGAACATGTTCGCCCTGCCGACTCCGGAAGGCACCCGGATGCTGCCGGGGGCCAATGGCGGCGCGGAGTGGTCGCCGATCGCGGTCGACCCCAGACTCAACTACGCCTTCGTGGCCGGCCTGCACCAGCCGATGAACTACATCACCCACAACGCGCCCTGGGAGAAGGGTCGCCTGTGGCTGGGGTCGGCATTCGTGGCCATCCCGGGGGAGGAGCAGTACGGGACCTACAGCGCGATCAACCTGACCACCGGCAAGATCGCCTGGCAGAACAAGGTGCCCCAGCCGATGATGGGTGGCGCGCTGGCCACCGCCGGCGGCCTGACCTTTACCGGTGAGGGCAACGGCAACTTCAACGCCTACGATTCCCGCACCGGCAAGCTGCTGTGGCAGTTCAATGGCGGCGCGGGCTGCAACAGCGCCCCGATGAGCTTCTCCTTCAAGGGAGAGCAGTTCGTCGCCGTGGCCTGCGGCGGCAACGCCCAGCTGAACTTCCCGCTGGGCGATGCGGTGTTCGTATTCGGGATGCCGAAGCCGTTCGCTGGCATGTAGGCAAAGCGAAGGGATATGGGTAGGTTTCGGCGGGAGCGTCCACACGGGCGCTCCCGCCGATCTTTTTCACCCTTCGGAGTCATCAATGCCGCGTTTCCGCACCGCCGTGGCCGTTGCCGCCGTGCTGTCTGCCGCCTGCCTCGTTCTGGCGGCAGCGCCGGGACGGGGTCCCGACCCGAAGTGGCTCGCCTGGAATCCCGCCACCCGGACCGTGACCTTCGAACTCATCGCCGGCCTGACCGGACAGGTGAAGAGCCCCTTCAACTTCAACGGGTACGTGGATGGGGAGCTGACCCTGGTGGTCCCCGAGAGCAGCACCGTCGTGATGAACTTCGTGAACGAGGATGGGACACCGCACAGCGCCCTGGTCATTGATGACAAGGAGCCGATGCCCAACATGGCGGAGAACGCGGCCATTCCCCGGGCCTACAGCGCCAAGGCGAGCGAAGGGCTCGGGTATTTCGCCAAGGACGTCCTACGATTTAAGGCGGCGCCGGCCGGCGCCTACCGCATCTTCTGCGGGGTGCCCGGCCACGGGCTCTCTGGCATGTGGATCCGTTTCAAGGTGGATGCCGGTGTGGCCGAACCTGCCATGGTGGAGACCCCGAAAGCCAAGCCCTAGTCCACTCTCCGCTTACGCCTGAGTCGGCAAAAATTGCCGCCTATCGAGCCCAGTTGTGGTGGGTCGGGTTGCGGACAGGCCGGGATAGGGTAATTTTGTATCGCCTCAGGAGATAGCCGGAGCCGAAGTGGCTCCTGATGGACGGCCAGCCCACGGGGGAGCTGTCTATGAGTTCGAGGCAATTAGAGACCTACCTCGCCAACCCTCCCGGCGAGGACCGCGCTGCGGCCGGCGTTACCAGACCCGGCCTCCGCTGGACTCGATCATCCATTCAACAGCAGTCCGGAGTCGTCCGAAGGCCGGCCACATCGTGGCCCTTGATGCGGTCCGGACGGACTCCTGTACATATCCCCTCCACTGGAGGTTAGTCCCCCGGGACCTGGCGGGTCTTCGGCCAGAGTTGCCGGACATTGAAACGTGGTCAGGAAAAGCAGGTGCAGGCAGCATGCCGTTCTGAAGCGTGTCAGTCGTATTCAGTCCTCTTCTAGTCAGGAGAAGCACCGATGAAGCGTAGCGCTCTGTTGTTC
>CAYUYF010000007.1:0-116541 GCA_964449145.1 uncultured Gemmatimonadaceae bacterium
GCAAACCCCCACTCCCGCAGGTCGGCCGCCTCGAACTCGCTGGCCAGAATCACCGCGTCCCAATCCCCCCCGGCCTGGTTCGCCACAATGTTCGCCTTCTCCGCCTGCCGCGGCGTCCACCTCACCTGCCGGTACGCATACCGCTTCCCCTGCCACACCACAAACCCATGCGCCACCGTCCCCTGCTCATCCGGCTCATGCGGCCCCTCCACCAACTCAATCCCCGCATGGTTGATGTCGAACACCCGCCCCCGCTGATTCCCCCCAATGATCTCATCACTGTTCAGGTCATGGACAACCCCCGACAGATCTCCCAACTCCTCCAGCCACCGCCGCAGGTCGGCCAGCTCATCATCCGAGATCCGCCGTGGGTTCTTGTGATACTGTTTCATAGCTACACGACCCCTTGATGGCGTTGTGGTATACTTAGCTGCATGGTAGAGTTAACCTGTCGCCACTGCGGGAAACCATTCAACGTCTACCTCTACGAAGTGACCAGCCGTAAGTACTGTAGCCAGGCTTGTCGTCATGCTTCGGCTGAAGATAGAGCCGCGCGAAGTAAACGCACCAAGTTGGCCTGGCGCGATCCAGAAAAGCGCCAGCGACTTATGAAAGGAATCAGTGACCGCTCGAATTCCCCGTCTTGGCGCGCTGCACCACACTTCCAGCAAGGCCCAGACCATCCCCTCTACAGAGGCAACAAAGCCGGCCGTCGTGTCGAACAAAGTCGCTACCAGTACAAAGCCTGGCGCACGGCCGTCTTCCAGCGCGACCACTACATATGTCAGAACTGCGGGAAAAGTGGCGTCTACCTGGAAGCGGATCATGTTAAGCCCTGGGCCGAGTATCCCGAACTGAGATACGAGGTCAGCAACGGCCGCACACTCTGCGTTGATTGCCACGGCGAGAAGCATGGACACCATCGCCAACCCAAACACACCTACTGCATTGATTGCGGAGCAAAGAAGCCGAGCAACAAAAGTGAGCGATGTAAGTCCTGCGGCGCGAAACATGCCCATCGGCAAGCCGGCCGCGGATTGCCAAAGAACTGCAAACACTGCGGAAAGAGCTTCATAGGTGAAGCGAAGAACTTCTATTGCTCCCAAGAGTGCTATCACCAAGCCCACAAGACGGGACAGCGGGTTAAATGTACGGGCTGTGGTCAAGCCATTTGGCGAACCAACAAAGACATAAGAAGTAGTGCATCGGGTGAGTTCTTTTGCAGCAATCAGTGCAGGGGAAAGTATCGCCGGCGCTAGTTCGCCCACCGCCGCAATGCGTTCAACAGCGTGGCCCGTCCGCGCATTGCCCGGATCAAGACGCAACTCCTCGATCGGCGTCGCCAGCGCCAGCAGCCCCGCAATAATGTTGTGCCTCGCGCTCATGCCCGCCTACCTATACCGCACCGCCGGCCCCCAATGCCCCGTCGGCACAGAAACCCGCCCGCTCCCCCGCGACACAGGCGCCGATGCCCCCCCCGTACGCCGATCCCACAACCCGCCGAACCCCACCCGATCCGCCCCCACCCGCCCACCCGCCCACCCCCCCTTCCCGTCCCCCCCTGCCTACCGCACTCATCACCGGCGCCACCGAGGGCATCGGCCGAGCCACGGCCTTTGCCCTGGGCCAGGCCGGCTACAAAGTCGGCGTCTGCGCCCGGACCCCATCCACGCTCCGGCTCCTGCTTCAGGACTTGGAGAAGGCCGGTATCACCGCCGCGGGCCACCCCTGCGACGTCTCCAGCGCCGCCGACGTCGACGCCATGATCGCCGCCGTGACCAAGGCGCTCGGCCCAGTTGACGTGCTGGTCAACAACGCCGGCATCGCGGTGCTCAAGCCCTTCGCCGAGCTGTCGCTGGATGATTGGGACGCCACCATGGCCGTTAACCTCCGCGGCATCTATCTCTGCACCCGGGCGGTGCTGCCCGGCATGCGGGAGCGGAAGCACGGGGCGATCATCAACATCGCCAGCCTCGCCGGCCGCAACGGCTTCGCCGGCGGCACCGCCTACTCGGCCTCCAAGCACGCGGTGCTTGGTTTCAGCCGCTCGCTCATGCTGGAGGTAAGGAAAGAGAAGATCCGGGTCATCGCCATCTGCCCCGGATCGGTGGACACCCCGCTGATCCGCAAGCAGAACCAGCTCTCCCCCAACGTCGAGAAGATCCTGCAGCCGGAGGATGTGGCCCAGACGGTGGTGGATGTGCTCAAGCTCCCCGAGCGGGCACTGATCAGCGAACTGGATCTCCGCCCGACCGACCCGTAACGCCCGCATGGCGCTGACCATCACCCAGTGCATTTGCCGGAACACCCCCTTTGCCCGGCTGCTGCCGCTGGCCCGGGCCGGTGGCTGGACCCTGGACGACCTCATGCGGGAGACCGGCTGCGGTGCCGGCTGCGGGCTCTGCCGCCCCTACCTGCGCCGGATGCTGGCGGACGGGCAGACTGTCTTTCACGAGATCCTCACCGAGCCCTGACCCCGGCCGTACCCTTGTATTCCCCCCGCCCCGCGCCGATGCTATAAGGAATGCGCGCGCCCTCCCGCCTGCCCATCGTCCACCTGCTCATCGGCTGCCTGCTGGCGGTGGCCGGTGGCTGGGGACTCAGCCATGACCGCGCCTCGGGCGCCATCCTGCTGATCGCCGGGATCGCGTTGCTGCTGGCCCGTGCCAGGCTGCTGCAGCGGGAACTGGCGCTCAGCCTGACCGCCCAGGAGGGGGCGGAGGCTCATGTGGCACTCCGGGACCGGGAGCGCTCCTGGGTGCAGCGGGTGGCGGTGGCGCTTGCCTCCGACAATCCGCTGGACGACATCCTCCGGGTGGTGACCGATGCCACCGCCGACCTCCTGGCCAGCGAGAGCGCCGCCGTCGGCTTCGTGGTGGAGGAGGGCCGGTTCGTGCGCATTGTGGCGGGGTCCGGGCCCATCGCCCAGGCCCACGACCAGCTGGTGCCGGTGGATCACTCGCTGCTGGGCTGGGTGGTCACCGAGGAGACCGGCATCACCGTGCCTGACATGACGGCCGATCCCCGGAACTACCCGGTGCCCGGACTGCCGCTGACCTCCCTGGCCGCCGTCCCGCTCCGCGCCGCCGGCATGGTGATCGGCGTGCTCACCGCCTTCAACCGGAAGGACGGCAAGCCGTTCAACGATGCGGATCTCCGGCTCATCTCCATGCTGGGAGACCAGGTGATCCTCGGTCTGGACCGGGCCCACGTCCTCGATGAGAGCCGGCGGAAGGAGGAGGTCCTCGCCACCAAGAACCGCGAGCTGCAGCGGGCCACCGAACTGAAGAGCCAGTTCCTGGCCAACATGTCCCACGAACTCCGCACCCCGCTCAACGCCATCAACGGCTTCTCCGACCTGCTGCTCACCGAGGAGCTCGGCGCCCTTAACGAGGCCCAGCGCGAGTTTCTCGATTCCATCCTGCGGAACGGACAGCACCTGCTGGGGCTGATCAACAGCGTGCTCGATCTCTCCAAGATCGAGGCGGGGCGGATGACCCTCTCGCTCACCTCCACCGACCTGCGCGAGATCATCCTCGGCGCCGTCACCGATACCGCCCCGCTCCGCTCGGCCAAGCGGCAGGACTGCAAGCTGGAGCTGGGCGAGGAGCCGCTGCTGGTCGTCGCCGACGGCACCCGGCTCCGGCAGATTCTCTTCAACCTGCTCTCCAACGCCTCCAAGTTCACCCCGGAGGACGGCCAGGTCACCGTGAGCGGCATCGCCACCCGCGCCCCGCTGCCGTTTCCCTCGGATCGCGTCGGCGAGAGTCCCCGACTGGTGTCCCGCGACGCGGTGTGGATCTCCATCCGGGACACCGGCATCGGGGTCCGCAACGAGGACGTAGCCAAGCTGTTCAAGGAGTTTTCCCAGGTGGACAGCTCCGCCAGCCGGCAGGCGCAGGGCACCGGGCTGGGGCTGGCGCTGTCCAAGCGGCTGGTGGAGATGCACGGCGGGACGATCGGCTGCGAATCGGTGTACGGGGCCGGGTCCAGCTTCTGGTTCATCCTTCCCTGCGAGGGGCCGCTTCGGCGCACCGCCGCCAGCGCCGAGACCGAGCGCCCGGCACAGAGCGCGGAGCCGCAGCCCGCGTGAACCACCGCCGATGGATCTGGGCCGCCGGGCTCCTCCTCCTTCCGTCACGCGCCACCGCCCAGACGGGGCCCAGCCTCGGCATCGAGCTGGGCTACAGCCGGGCCGATTTCACCGGCGCCGACGCCAGCGGAGTCAAGCAGCGGGATGGGGCCATCGCCGGCGCCTGGTTTCGCTTCCCCCTGGCGGAAGTCCTCGCGATCCAGCCCGGCGTCGTGCTGGCCAGCAGGGGCGGCGCCGCATCGTTCACCACCACCTCCGGCACCGGCCGACTAGAGGTGGACCTGGTCTACCTCGACCTGCCGCTCGTCCTGCGCGCCCGCCTCCCCGGCCCCATCGGCACCCGGCTGCTCCTGATCGGCGGCGGCGCGGCGGCCTTTCGGATCGGCTGCAACGTGGACGTCCAGCAGACCGGCGTCCCGCTCACCCGGCAGCCGTGCAGCGAGATCTCGGGAGCAAGCTTCCGGAAGTGGGACTTCGCCGTGGTGGCGGGGGCCGGCTTCGCGATCCCGGTGGAGCGGAGCGAGCTCTCGATCCAGGCCAAGCTGATCCGCGGGCTGCGCTCCGTGAGCGACGACGGCGACGTGCGCAACCGGACCTTCTCGGTGTCGGTGTCGGTGCCGTTCTGAGTTGAACCGCAGATCCGAAGAACCGCAGAGACGCGGAGGCGCAGCGGGCCGCGGAGGGTTCAACACAGAGGCACAGAGAGCACAGAGAAACCCAGAGGTGTCTGTGCCGCGCCGTGACCCACCCGCACACCAACATCAACACCTACGCCAAGGCGCAGGGAGCCTGGATATCCGCAAGGCAAAGGGGCGAGATCTCGCGATCTCGCCCCGTAGGTCTTGCCTGACGCCGGGTCCGTCTATTGCCGGTCCGCCTGCCAGCCGCCGCTGAAGTTGTAGGACTTGCCGTTGGCGCTGTAGGAGCAGGTGGCGGTGCCGGTCATCCGGTCGTCCCGGCCGGGAACAAAGCTGCCGCTGAACTGGCAGATGTCCCGCTGGA
This sequence comes from uncultured Gemmatimonadaceae bacterium, assembly GCA_964449145.1. Classification (GTDB taxonomy): domain Bacteria; phylum Gemmatimonadota; class Gemmatimonadetes; order Gemmatimonadales; family GWC2-71-9; genus JADJOM01. The sequence goes on from CAYUYF010000007.1 coordinate 5,096, forward strand.
ACGACACCGACCGACCGACGATGGTCCCGCCGGTGATGGTGAAGGGCGTCTCGTCGGCGAGCGGGCCAGTGTAGTGGCTGTTGGCCGTGGAGCAGAGCCCGCTCTGCTCTCCCGTCCCGTCGAAGCTCTCCCCGCTCTGCACCAGCGCAAAGGTGCCAAGATGGGCGTGGGAGTCCCCGTTGACATCATCCACCAGGTGGGCGCTCTGCTGCCAGGTGCCGCTCAGGGTGAGCGGCTTGGGAGCGGTGGTATCTCCCGTAGCACAGGCCGAGGCGACCAGCAGGGCCATCGAAGCGAAACTGCCAAACCGCATGTGGGCTGTCCGGGAATAGGGCTCTCCATATTGGGCCCGGGCTTCCAGCCCGTCAAGTCGGGCGGTAGCTTTCCCCCTTGATGACCAGCCGAAGCCGGGGTTCCGCCATCCTGCTCCTGCTCGCCCTGTTGGGCGGGGGGATCGGACTCCCGCTGTTCGACGCCCTGGTCTTCCACGCCAATCCCGGCAGCCGGCCCGCCCCCGAACGGATCCTGAGCCAGGACGGCTCGACTCGAACCCACGTCCAGGTCTGTCAGCTCAACCATGCCGTTCCGTCCGAGCAGAGCCTCGCCGGCCGGCCCACGGCAGTCCCCGCGCCGGCAGTCCCAGAAGCCGCCGCCCGCCTTGCCCCCCAGCCGGCCAGCATCCCGGCGGCACCCCTCTCCAGCCAGCTCTCCCGCGCACCTCCCAGCGCCTGAACCGCGGTCTTCGCTCGTTCATCCGGTTCTGAGCAACGTGCCCGCCCGGGCACCTAAGTCGTTGGGAGCAAAATGCATACATCGTTTCGCACAGCCCTCGTCACGGGCTGCCTTGTCCTGCTTGCCGCCAGTACCGTGGCCGCGCAGGAACGGGCCGACAGCCTGGGTCGGGCCGTCGCGGCGCTCACTACCCGGCTCGACAGCCTCGAGCGGGGCGCCTGCCCGTTGGGTCCCGCCGTTCGAGTCCCCGCCGGTACCGATTCCGCCGCGGTCGCCGTGGCCGAGCTTTCCCGCCGCCTCGAGCGGCTGATCGTCGCCCGCTGCCCCGTGGCCGCGGGTGCCCCAGCGCCCGCCCCCGCCCCTCCACCCGGCGCCGTCGACGAACTCGAGGCGCTGCGTCAGGCAGCCGCCGAGGCGGCGGGCGGACCCGCACCGGCGGCCGCCGCCGCTGCCGACACCTCGGCCGCCGAGCCGGTCTTCATTGGGCGGCAGCGCAACGCCTCGGCGCTCAACCCCGAGATCAGCGCCACCGGCGACATCCGGCTCATGGCACGGGATGAGTCACCTCAGCGGGACAACGGCGTGGCCCGGGAGTTCGAGGTGGCGATCCAGTCCACCCTCGATCCCTATTCGTCCGCCAAGATCTTCCTGGCGTTCGAGGATGAGGAAATCGGGGTCGAAGAGGGCTACCTCACCTGGACCGGGCTGCCCGGACGGGTGCGACTGGATGTGGGCCGGATCCGTCAGTCGGTGGGCGACCTCAACCGCTGGCATCTGCACGCCCTGCCGGAATCGGAGTATCCGCTGGTGTACCAGCGCTACCTGAGCCCCGAGGGCCTGGCAGGCACCGGCATTTCCCTATATACGGCGCTGCCCGTCTCGCTGGCCGGCGGCACCCACGAAGTCACCCTGCAGGGCACCACCGCCGAGAGCGATCCGCTGTACGCCGGCGGGCGCCAGCCAACGGTGCTGGCCCGGCTGCAGAACTTCTGGCAGCTCTCCCGCAGCACCTACGCCCAGCTCGGCGTGACCGGCATCGGCGGCAACAACGCCGACAGCGCCCTGTCCAGCCGGTTGGCGGGCGTGGACTTCCGCATCACCTGGCGCCCGCCCCAGGCCGGGACCCGTCAGGAACTCACCTTCCGCGCCGAGGGATACCGGCTCCATGCGGACCAGTCGGGGGTGAAGACCGCGCGCTACGGCGGCTTCGCGGGACTCACCTACCGCGCCTCCAGGCGCTGGGTGCTGGGCTTCCGTGGTGACTGGCTGGAATCGCCCCGCGCCGCCTATTCCAAGGAATGGCAGCTCACCCCCACGCTCACCTTCTGGCAGAGCGAGTTCGTGTACCTGCGCCTCGAGGGGCAGCATCACCACGACTCCATAGCCGGCACCAGCAACCTGCTGCTCCTCCAGGCGGTGTTCGCCATGGGGCCACACAAGCACGAGACCTACTGACATGTTCCTGCTCACCCTTGCCCTGGCGGTGCTCGCTCCCCGCCAGCCGGCCACGGATCAACTGAAGATCGTCACCAGCCTCACCACCTACGGCGCCATCGCCCGCGAGATCGTGGGAGACCGGGGCACGGTCACCTCGATTGCCCACGGCGACGAGGATCCGCACTTCGTCCAGCCCAAGCCGAGCTTTGTGGCGCTGCTGCGTGATGCGGACCTGTTCGTCACCACCGGTCTGGACCTCGAACTCTGGGTCCCGCCGCTGCTCGACCGAGCCGGCAACCGCAAGGTGTCCGAGGGCGGCCCCGGCTACGTGACGGCCTACACCGGCGTCACCCTGCTCGAGATCCCCACCTCGGTGGACCGCTCCCAGGGCGACATCCACGCCGACGGCAATCCCCATCTTCACACCGACCCGGTGAACGCGATCATCATCGCCCGCAACATCCTCACCGGCCTCAAGCGGGTGCAGCCAGCCAGCGCGGACTACTTCACCCAGCGGGAACAAGACTTCGAAAAGCGCATCCTCGAGGCCACGATGGGCGCCGAGCTGGTCCAGATCCTCACACCGGCAGCGGCCTACCGCCTGCTCTCCACCAACCAGCTGCTCGACTTCCTGGCCCGCAACACGTACCAGGACAAGCCGCTGGCCGACCGGCTGGGCGGCTGGCTCAAGACCGCCGAGGCATTTCGAGGCAAGGAGATGGCCTGCTACCACAAGGAGTGGGCCTACTTCAGCAATCGCTTCGGCGTCACCTGCGCGGGGTATATCGAAGCCAAGCCGGGCATCCCGCCTACGCCCGGCCACGTCGAGGAGGTCATCGCCATGATCAAGCAGCGGAAGATCCCGGTGCTCTTCGCCTCGAACTACTTTGACCGGAACCAGATCCAGCAGGTGGCCGCCAAGACCGGGGCCCGCGCGGTGGTCGTCGCGGAGAACACCCACGGCGCGCCGGGGATCGAGACCTACTTTGACCTGATGAACAGCTGGGTCAACGGCCTCGCCGCCGGCTTCCGGACAGGAGCCCAGTGATGCTCGATCAACTGCTGCACAGCCTCTGGCTGGCGCCGCTGGTGGCGTGCATGCTCATCGTGGCCATCCACAGCTACCTCGGCGTGCACGTCATCGCCCGGGAAGTGATCTTCGTGGATCTCTCCCTGGCGCAGATGGCAGCGCTGGGCTCGACGGTCGCGATCTTCGCCGGGGCCGAGCCTGACTCGGCCCGCTCGTTCGCCTACGCCCTCGGCTTCACCACCATCGGGGCGGCGCTGTTCGCCCTCACCCGGAGTGACCATGGCAAGGGCCGGGTGCCGCAGGAGGCGATCATCGGCATCGTCTTCGTGGTGGCGTCCGCGGCGGCGATCCTCGTCGCGGACAAGGCGCCCCGCGGCGGCGAGGCCATCAAGGACATCCTCGTGGGGAGCCTGCTCTGGGTCGGGTGGCCGGCCATTGTCAGGCTGGCGGTGGTCTATGCGGTGGTGGGGGTCTTCCACTTCCTGCTCCGGCGGCGGTTCCTGACGATCTCCTTTGAGCCGGCGGAGGCGGAGGCGAAGGGGTGGCGGCTCCGCTGGTGGGATTTCTGGTTCTACCTCTCCTTCGGAATCGTGATCACCTTCTCGGTGCCGATCGTGGGAGTGCTGCTGGTCTTCTCCTTCCTCGTGGTGCCGGCGGCGATCGCCTTTCAGTTCACCCGCGACCACACCCGCCTGGCAGCCTATTCCTGGCTGGCCGGCGTGCTGGCCTCGGCGGGCGGGCTGTGGCTCTCGTTCAGGTATGACCTGCCGACCGGCCCGCTGATTGTGTGTGTATTCGGGCTGCTGCTGCTGGCGGCATTCGGTGTGCGGAAGCTGACAGGGGCAGAAGCGTAGGCGGGGTGCGGCGGACGTCTCGCGCCGCCTGAAGCGCGGAGAGGGGGCCGGGGCCCGTCGCCCCGGCCCTATCTGTTGCCGGTCCTGAACCCGATCCGTACCGTCCGCGGCAGGCCCGGATTGATGTAGCCTGACGCGCGGATCTCCGGGTAGCGCGAGTCGGCCAGGTTGAGGAGGTCCGCGTCCAGCGTCCCGCCCAGCCCCGGCAGCCGGAGGGACACGCCGGCGTCGAAGAGGAGATATGCCTGGGTCTCCGCATCGGGTTCGCCGATCGGCACGAACGGCCCGGAGAATCGTGAGGCGAGCCGGCCCTCGAGGTTCTTCGACAGCGTCGCCTCCGCCCCGACTCGGCCGAAGTAACGGGCCACGCCCGGTACCCGCGCCCCGGGCGTGAGCGGTTCCTCGTGATGGGCCTTGGGCCCCGGGAAGAGCGGGACATCGTCCGAGGCGCGGAGCCCGGCCAGCGAGACTGAAGCGGCTTCCCCCGCCACCCCGGTGATGCGGGCGTCGTTGTAGGTGGCCTCAGCCACCAGGTGCACCCGTGGCGCCGGACGATAGCCGAGGTCCACCGTGAGCCCCCGGCGCCGGCTCCTGCCGGCATCGGTCAGGTCCAGGGTAACGGGATCCTGAATGCGCTCGTTCCGCACATCGCTCTGGAACGCCATCAGCCGGATTTCGGCAGCGTCACCCCGCCACTCCACCCCGGCATCGCTCGACCAGGCTGTCACCAGCGGCCGGCTGGGATCGGCGATGACGCCGATCGCGCTCCGGAATCCCCGGCTGAACGAGCCTAACAGGGCCACGCTGCCCAGCACCTGGTAGCGCGCCCCGGCCTTGGGGCTCAACAGGCCGGTGGTGTGGCGCCGGAACGTGCCCAGCGGGTCCAGCCGGTCCTTGCTCTCGAAGTGCAGCACGTCGGCCCGGAGGGCCAGGTCCAGCTGCAGCCGCCGCGAGGAGGGGCTCTGCCACCGAAGCCACGTGGCGGCCTCCCGGTACCGGCCGTCCGTGCTCTGGGTGGTGCTGCTCCGCTCCCGGGAGGTCGTCGCGTAGAGATCGTACCGCCCCGCGTCGGCCCGGCCGCTCACGCCGACGCTCACCTCTCCGGAGGGGGTCGGCGTGCTGAGGATCGCCCGCATCCCCACCGCAGTGCGCCGGTCCCGCTCCTCCTGCTGGGCCAGGACGTCGTCCTCCGGGATGTTCAGGAACACGGTGGAGCGTCCCACCTGCCCCCAGACCTGCACCTCCAGCGCCGAGGCCGCACCGACCGGCGTGCTGAGCGCCACCCGACCGATGTAGCGCTGGGCGGTGCCGCCGTCGCTGGGATCCTGCGCCCGCTCCAGCCGGCCGGCGTTGTAGTTCGCCACACTCAGGAATCCGGGCGAATCCCACGACGAGCCGTACGCCGCCAGCGAACCCTCCACCCGGGCTGTGCCCACACGGCGCCAGCCGCGGAAGAGCGCGTTGCCCAGCCAGCCGGAGGAGTTGTCGCGCCAGCCCTGGTCCCGCCGGCCCTCGAGGGTGACCATCCCACCGGAGCGCTCACCGCGCCAGCCGCTGCGGATCCAGCCATTGGCATCGCCGTGGCTGGAGGCGCCGGTGGAGACCAGCGTGCCCCGGGCGTCGCGCGCCGTCTCCACCGCCACCACCCCGCCAAAGGCAAAATTGCCATAGAGCGGACTGGCCGAGCCGGGGATCACGGAAATGCCGCTCACGGCGGGCACCGACAGGATGCTCCAGTCGGCGTAGCCCTCCACGTGGCCGTGGATCGGCAGGTTGATAGGAACACCATCAATGGTGAGCAGCACGTCTGACGAATGATCCGAGGTGAATCCGCGGAGCACCACATCCGAGGCCCAGCCCGGTCCCTGTCCCTGCTCGTGCACCTCGATGCCGGCGGTGCGCCGGATGAGGTCGTACGCATTGCTGGCCGGCGCCCGCTGGACCACCTGGGCGCTGACGTTGATGCTCAGCGCCTCCGATGGTGTCTGCGGCAGCGGCGTCGCGGTGACCTCGATGGTCCGAAGCTCCACCGGGGCCGGGACCGAGTCCTGCTGCTGCCCGGCGAGCACGCCGGGGAGCAACAGGAACAGCAGCGCGGAAAAGCGGTGGTGGTGGTTCACAACCCGCCTCCCAGGACCCCGCGTGCGGGTCGCTGGGCGTCCGTCATGGCGCGACGTCCACATCGAACGGGCCGAAGGTGAGCTCGTCCGGGGTATCGTGCCCCCAACCCACCGTGGCGGTGCCGCTACCCGCGGTGCCGCCGGTGATATCGAACTGCGTCGGTTCACCCGTCACCGTCGCGACGGTGGCCAGATTCGCAGGGGCAAAGGTCACTCCCACCACGTGGTGGTCGTCCAGCACGATCTCCTCGCCGTGGTCGTTGAACAGCTTCACCTCGACCCGGAGCGTCTGGGCGGCCTGAAGCTGGAACGGCTCGGTCAGCTCGGTGGCGCCATCGAACACCTTGACGCTTTCGGGAGTGTGGCTGTGCGGGGCGCTCGACTCCTCGCTGCTGCAACCAGCGACCGTGAGAAACGCGCCGAGAAGAAGGATGGCATGACGACGAAACATGAGATTGCTCCTGCGCATGAGAATTGAGAGTGGTCGGCGACGCGGAGGTGTCCCGGACGCGGAACACCCCGGCGACGGCCGGGTTTCAGTCAGTGGCTGTAGGCGGCGGAGAGGTACGCCGTCAGCTCAGATGCGCAGGGGGGCCCAGCTGGTAGGGATGGAGATGCGGTGGGGCCGACGGGGTGTGCGGCACTGCCGCTGGCAGGCGGAAAGTCGCCACACCCAAAAACGCGACCGGGATGCTGTGCCGCCCGGCGACGAGCACCAGGACCGCGCTGCTGCCGCAGGCGTGGTCGATGCAGCTGCACTCCTCCGGGACGGTCCGGTCGGCCTGCTGCCCGGCACCGTGTCCATTGTGCCCACCGTGCCCACCGTGCCCGCCGTGCCCAGCGGAACTGCCCGGCTCCGCCAGGCTGGCCGCTCGGCTGGCGTCGCAGCCGTGCGGCCGTCCGGCCAGCGCCGCGTTGGCGGCGACGACCAGGGCGAGGACTGAGCCCAGCAGGCGGAACAGCGGAGAACGGCGCAAGAGGAGGTACCCTTTCAAGCCAGTAAGCTGGACCCACCCGGTCCCCATTGGCAAGGGTGGGGGTACCCGGGAGTCCGGCGGGACGGGTGAGAATCGCCGCCGGTTCATTATCTTCCCGGCCTACGTCAACATCACTGAACAGGTTGCACATGATCCGCTCTACGCTTCTCCTCGTCGCTGCCGCCGCCGTGCTCTCCGGCAGCCGGGCCGTCGTCCACACTCACCTGGTCAAGGCCGAGCCGGCGGTGGACACCACGGTGACCAGCGCGCCAGCGGCGGTGCGGCTCTGGTTCAGCACCCGGCCCGAGCCGGCGGTGTCGGGCGCCACGCTGCTCGGCGCCGACAACTCCCCCGTGGCGGTGGTGAAACTCGCCGCCACCGACGACACCCTCTCGGTCGCCGGCAGTATTCCGGTGGCGCTCTCGCCCGGGAAGTACACGGTGGCCTGGAAGACGGCGGCGCTGGACGGACATGTAGTCCGGGGGAGGTACTCATTCACGTATGCCCCGGCCGCACCCACGCCCTGACCCCGGCTGCGTCGGACGGCGGCTGGTACATTGTGGCAGCGCCCGACACATTCCCTGCTATGGTTCTCGCTCCCCGGCCTGCGTAGCCACCCGCCCCACGTGGACCACGATCTCGTCCCGCTCCCACTCGACCTGTACGCCGCCGCCCGCGGGGTAGCGTACCTTGCGACGCTGCTGCTGATCGGGAGCTGTGCCTTCGCAGGGCTGGTCCCGCGCTGGCGCGACCCCGCCGACGACGATCAATCGTTGGCGTCGCGGGCACTGGTGGGTACCTGGCAGGTAGCGGGGTGGGCGGCGGTGCTCCTGGTGCTGGCGCACCTGGGCCGGGGCCTCGGGCAGGTCCGCTCGTTCCTGGAACCGCTCGAGCCGCTCACCTGGGACGCCGCCCGGCCCGTCCTGCTGGAGACCGCGTGGGGCTCGGCCTGGCTGGCCCAGGTGGTGGCCGCGCTGCTGGTGCTGCCACTCGCCCTCTACTGCCGCCGCCGGCCCGCCAGTGGACTGGCCCTGTTAGGCGGTGCCGTCCTCCTGGCTGTGGCCACCACCCCGCGGACCGGGCACGCCGCCGAGAACCCCTGGGGACCCGGGCTTGGACTGGGGCTGCACGCCCTGCATCTTGTCGGGGGCGGCATCTGGCTCGGCAGCCTCGGCGTGATGTTTCTGGCCGGCCTCCGGCGCGCGGCGGTGCCTCGCGCCGGAGTAGATGAGGAAGTGGCCCGCATGGTGCGGGCCTTCTCCCCCCTGGCGCTCACCGGGGCCGCGCTGGCCATCGGCACCGGAGGGCTGCTCGGTCTCGCGTATGTGGGGAGTCTCGGCAACCTCTGGGGCTCGAGCTACGGACGGGTGCTGCTGCTCAAGCTGCTGCTGCTGGCGGCCACGATGGCCTTCGGCGCCTGGAACTGGCGCAAACTCTCACCCGGACTGGGTACCCCCGGGGCTACCGCGGCCCTGACCCGCTCCGCCGCCATTGAATTGATCGTTGCCCTGCTGCTGCTCTCGGTCACGGCGGTACTCGTGGCCCTGCCAGCACCTAACATCGGCGAGTGACCATGACACCGTTTCCTTCCGCGCTCCCCGCGGCAAACACCGGCCCCCGGCTCGGCAGCCTTCTGGCGGCCCTGCTCGTCCTGGCCGCCTGCTCCCCGGCAGCCCCCAAGCCGTTCAACCCCGACGGCCTGGCCGGCCCGCAGATCACGCCGCCGGTGCCCAAGCCAGACTTCACCCTCACCACCACCGACGGCAAGCCGTTCGATTTCAAGCGGGAAACCGAAGGCAAGGTGGCCCTGCTCTTCTTCGGGTATACCAGCTGCCCCGACGTCTGCCCCGTGCACCTGGCCAACATCGCCGCCGCGCTCAAGAAGCTGGGACCGGAGGTGCACAACCAGATCGAGGTGGTGTTCGTCACCACCGATCCGGCACGCGATACGCCCGAGAAGATGCGCGCCTGGCTGGACAAGTTCGATGCGCGCTTCATCGGCCTCACCGGCGACAGCCTGGCCATCGCCGGGGCGATGCGGCAACTCAAGCTGGGCCAGACCATCTTCGAACCCGGGCCCACGACCGATACCTACACCATCGGTCACTCGACCCTGGTGCTGGCCTTCACCCGCGACAACCTGGCCCACGTGGTCTATCCCTTCGGGATCCGCCAGGCCGACTGGGCCAAGGACCTCCAGCTGCTCGTGAAGAGCTGATCGTGCAGTGGTGGTGCTCGGCCACCGGCCAGCCGTGGAGCTGGCAGTGGCAGGCCTATCCGGGAGTGTGGCTGTTCGTGGCGCTGCTGGCGGCGTGGTACTGGTGGGGGACGGCCCGACGGACGGACGGCGCCACGGTTGCCGGAACCGACCGCCTCTGGTTCCTCACCGGCCTGCTCGCCATCTGGATCGCCCTGGACTGGCCGCTCGGCGCGCTCGGTGCGGGCTACCTCGCCAGCTTCCATACCGTCAGCTACATCCTGCTGTCGGTCGTGGCACCACCCTGCCTGCTGCTGGGCATTCCGTCGGCAATGCAGCGAACAGCCGCTTCCGGCCGCCGCTGGGGCCCGCTGCTCCGCTTCGTCGGCCGGCCCTGGTTCGGGCTGGCAGTCTACGCCGTGGTCCAGCTCACCACCCACGTGCCGCAAGTCGTGGATGCTGCCATGGCCACCCAGGTGGGGGCGCTGCTGATTGACGTCGCCTGGCTCGCGGCGGGCTTCGCGCTCTGGTGGCCGGTGATGGGGCCGAGCCCGGAGGTGGTACGGATCAGCCGGCCGCTCAAGATGGGGTACCTGTTCTTCTCCACCCTGCCCACGATCGTCCCCTCGGCGTTTCTCACCTTCGCCGACTTCCCGCTGTATGCGACCTATGAGCTGGCGCCGAGGATCTTCCCGATCCTCACCGCGGTGGAGGACCAGAAGGTGGCGGGGCTGCTGATGAAGATTGTCGGAGACCTGCCGGTGTGGTTCGCCTTCGGGGTGATCTTCTTCCGGTGGGCGCGGGAGCAGCCTGAACGGCCGCATCCAGTGCATCCGGGGGGGTAGGCGATTGGGCGATTGCTGGGCAGGCCCGATTCCCTCTCAAGGGAGCGGATATGGCTTGGCCTTGGCTTCCTCGTTTGCCTGAGCCTGCTAATCGCCGAATCGCCTACTCCCCCTCCTGCCGGAAGCTCGGGCGTTTCCACCCCGGGATATATGGCAGCACCAGCGGGGCGGCGCGGCGGGCCAGGTCCAGGTGCGGCGCGGCGAGGTCCGCCAGCTGCTGCGCCAGCGCCATGTCGGTCCGGGAAAAGGCCCCCTCCCCCGCCACGGTCAGCGCCATCGCGCCAATCACCTTGCCACCGCTCCTGAGCGGCACCACCAGCACCGAGACCGGTCCGGTGTCCTCGTGGTCGGTCTCCAGCAGGTAGGGAATTTCGCCGCGGACCACCTGTGCGACGCCGGTGCCCTCGATCGGTTCCTGCGGCAAGTCGGCCAGCGGGGTAGTGATGCCGGGACGCACGACCGCGATCCGCTGCTCGTCGCTCAGCCGCACCGCGAACTCCAGCGCCCCCAGCGGCAGCAGCGCCCCCGCCTGCTGCACGAAGATCCGGCTCCCCTCTCCCAGAAACGCGGTCGTGGCCAGCAGCTCCGCCACCCGCGCCAGGTGCATCGGGACGTGCCGGAGCAGGTCGAACTGGCTCCGCAGGACGGTGTACTGCCACGCCAGGACCAGGCTCTCGATCCGGGGGGCGAGCAGCGCGCCGATCCGGTCGAGCAGCACGAGGTCCTCCTCCTGATAGAGGCCCGGCCCCGCCGCACCGAGTAGCAGGTAGCCCGTCAGTCGCTCTACCACCCGGAGGTGCACCCCGATGAGCGAGCGCGGGGGCGTCTCCGCCCCGCGCACGGTGACCAGCACCGGAAGGCCGAGACCGGGATGCTGCTCCGCATCCTCGACCAGGAAGCTGTTCTGCTCCCCGAACAGTCCGGTGGGATCAAACTCGGCCCGTGGTCGGACCAGGCCGAGATCTCCCCACAGGGCGCCATGCCCGTGCAGCCCAAGCCGGTAGTACTGCTCGCCCGTCGTATCGGGGATCAGGAGCTCATAGGCGTCGTGCGGGATCACATGCTGCAGCGCGAAGGAGAGCGCCAGCATCAGGTCCCGCGGTGTCCCCGCGCCGCTGATGGCATCGGCCATGGAGGCCACCAGGTCTCCCTCGACCCGCCGCACCTCCGCCGCCGGCTCCACCGACTCCTCGACCGGATGTCCCGCCGAGCGGCGGGAGGGTGAGTCGTCCCCGCGGGTGACCCGGGCCAGCATCGGCGCCATGGTGTCCGCTGCCACGAGCATCAGCTGCTCCGCCCGGAGCCCATAGACATAGGGGGGAAAGGCAGCCAGCAGGATCAGGCCCACGTCCTGGCCACCATGGCGGATCGGCTGGAACAGCACCGAGCCGTAGCCGGCGCGCCGGATCCGGTCCTCGATGAGTTCGAGGGCGGTCTGGTTGACCAGTGGATCGGCCGGCGGAATATCGAGGTGATCGGCGGCCAGGGCCTCCGGCTCCAGCAGCATCGGCGTGCCATCGGCGTCGAACAGCCACATGGCCAGCAGGTCGGCGGGCAATTCCATTCGGAGCACGTCCGTGGCGGCCTCGTACCAGGCCCGGAGCGTGTCCAAGTCCTGCATCCGGGTGTGCGGGTGCAGGATCGGAACCAGCTGGCGGAACTCCCCGTCTTCCAGGTGCATACCTCCCAAAAGGGCAGGGTCCGTGCCCGGGACCCGGGGCTGTATGTTGCAGCCGGAAGGCGACGGCCACTAGGCCCCCGAAGGCCGGGCCGCCTTCCCCCGAAGAAACTCCGACCAATGCCTGCCATGGGGCCGGAAAGTCGTGTCGATCAGCCCACTGCTACGGACATAAGCCAATGAAAGACATCACGATAGCGATCTCCGGCATGAGCTGTGGACACTGCCTGAACGCGGTCAATCGTGCCCTCGCCAAGGTGCCGGGAATCGAGGTACGATCGGTTCAGATCGGGAGGGCGGAGCTGAGGGTACCGGAGGGGGAGGACGCCACCACGGAGACGCTTGCCGCCATTGAAGATGCGGGTTACAAGGTCGAGGGGATTACGCCTGCCTGACGGCCCCTGGGGGGCCGGGCGCTCAATGCCCTGTCTTGGACTGCTCGGCCCGCTGGTCGCGGAAGGCGAGCGCGGCCCGATACTCCTGCACCAGCCGGTTCATCATCGCCTCACGGCGGGCGTAGAGCCGCTTGAGCGGCCGGGGTGGGTGACGGGCCAGCGCGTAGGCGGTCAGGAGCGGTAGCGCCACCGAGTTGTCCATGTAGACCACCACGGTCCCCGGCAGCATGTCGGGGTCAATCTTGCCCCAGCTCACGGCCTCGTTAGGCGTGGCGCCGGACAATCCGCCGCTGTCGGGCCGGGCGTCAGTCATCTGCAGGAAGTAGTCGTGGCCCTTTTCGTCAATGCCCAGCACTTCCTGGATCTGCGGCTCGGTCTGCAGCAGGAAGTTCTTGGGACTCCCGCCTCCCACGATGAACGCCGCGCTCTTCCCGCCGGTGCGCTTGGCCTCCAGCACGATGGCGGCCGTCTCGTTGACGTCGGCGCTGACGTCGAACCGCAGCAGGCTTCCCGCCAGGGCCTGCTCGGCCACGTTCATGCCGATGGAGCTGTCGCCCGGCGAGCTGGTGTAGATCGGCACCCCGAGTTCGTGCGCCCGCGACAGGACAGAGCGCTTGGACAGCCCGAGCGCCGCCTCGCGGCCCCGGAGGTAGCCGCCGAGGAGGTAGTGATACTCCGCCGAGCTCATGGCGCGCTGGAACTCCGGCCGCGCCGAGACCTCCCGGACGAAGGCGTCGGTGGAGAGGAGTACGTCGTAGTCGAAGAAGATGTCGTAGATCCGCACCACGCCCTTTTCACGGAGCTCGACGTCGTCGGCGTCGTGGCGGCCCTGGTGGAGGGCCAGCCCCAGCGCGAAGTGCGCGTCGTGGTAGAGGTTGGCGCCGGTGGAGATGATCCAGTCCACGAACCCCGATTCCATGAGTGGAATCAGCGAGGACATGCCCAGGCCGGCCGGCGTCATCGCCCCGGTGATGCTCATGGCGACCGTGGATTCCGGTGCCAGCATGCGCTCGGTGAAGAGCTGGCAGCCCTCCCGCAGCCGGCCGGCGTTGTAGGCCAGGAAGGCGTTATCGATCAGGTCGGCCGCCGTCTCCCGGCCAGTAATGGCCGCGGGGTTGATGCGGCGGCCGCGCAGGTGATGGGCGCTGGGCCGGGTCATCAATCCACTCCTTTGCCATCGTTGTGCTCGCCGTTGTCCCGTGCCTCACGGATGATGCGGAGCACCTCCTGGGGATCATCGGTGACATGGAACAGGTTGAGGTCTTCCGGACTGATCTTTCGCTCCCTGGCCATGGTGTCCCGGAGCCAGTCCCGCAGCCCCTGCCAGTAGGCCGTACCAACCAGGACCACCGGAAAGCTGCTGACCTTGCCGGTCTGGATCAGGGTGAGCGCCTCGAACAGCTCGTCCAGCGTGCCGTAGCCGCCGGGGAAGACCACGAAGGCCATCGAGTACTTGGCGAACATCGTCTTCCGCACGAAGAAGAACCGGAAATACATGCTGCGACGGACGTACTGGTTGGTTCCCTGCTCGTGCGGCAGTTCGATGTTACAGCCGATCGAGACGCCATCACCCTCCACCGCGCCGCGGTTGGCCGCCTCCATGATGCCCGGTCCGCCGCCGGTGATAATCGGGAAGCCGGCCTCGGCGAGCAGCCGGGCGGTCTCGACCGCCAGCCGGTAGTCCGATTCATTCTCCGGCGTGCGCGCCGACCCGAAGATGGCCACGGCGTCCCGGACATCTCCCAGCTTCTCGAATCCCTCGACGAATTCTCCCATGATGCGGAGCACCCGCCAGGGGTCGGTCTTGCGGAGTGCATCCGGACGCTCGCCCAGCTCGACGCTCTCGAGCAGCTGTTCGTCCGCCGTCGGCCCCCGGGGCCGGTCGCTGTGCCGCATCTCACGTTCAGCCACGCGCCAGTACCTCGATGCACGCCCGGTGTTCGCCGGGCAGGTTGTAGAAGTAGGGAGAGATCCGGACATGTCCGGGCCGGGCATCCACGATGAACCCGGCCTCCGCCAGACGCCGGACATCGCGGGCGGGGTCTGCGCTCGGCAGCATCACAATAGCGCTCCGATCCGCCGGGGCCGGCGCCACCCTGGGGGCGAGGCCGTGGTCCAGCGCGCAGCCGATGAGATCGGCCGTCAGCTCCACGGTGCGGGCCTGGACCTGCTCGAGTCCGGCCTCGAACAGTACCTCGAGTCCGGCCAGCTGGGCGTAGACCGACGCCACCGACGGCGTGCCCAGATCGAACCGCCGCGCGTCACCGGCCCGCCGGAGCCGCCGGGAGTCGAACTGAAACGGATCGGCGTGGGCGAACCAGCCGGTGACGCCGGGCTCCAGCGCGGCGATCAGATCCGGCCGCACATAGAGGAACGCGATGCCCGACCCGCCCAGCAGCCACTTGAGTCCCCCGGAACAATAGAAGTCGGCCTGGCCCAGATGCACCGGAACCTGCCCCGCCCCCTGATAGCCATCCACCAGCAGCCGGGCACCCCTGGCATGAGCCAGCCGGGTGAGGGCGGCAACGTCCTGGATGGTGCCGCTGGTAAAGAAAACATGGCTGGTGGCCACCAGCGCCGTGCGCTCATCGATGGCGCGCTCGAACAGCTCCAGCGGTACGCCGATCCCGTCCGGACTCTCGAGGACCTCGACCTCGACGCCACGCGCCCCCTTCGACAGCCACTGATAGGCCACCGTGGGAAAGTCGAGGCTGGTGGTGACCACCTTCGGCCGCGCGGTGTAGTCCAGCGACTCCGCCACCACCGAGAGCGCGGTGGAAATGCAGGAGTGAATCGAGATGCTGTCCGCGCCGGCCCCGACCACCCGGCCATATCCGTCCCTGAGTCGATCCACTGCCGGGAGCCAGGTATCGTACCACGCCGACGCGCCCCGCCGTTCCCACTCGTCCAGGTAGCTGCCCAGGGCCGCCCGGGTTCGGTCCGAGAGGGCGCCAAGCGAGCAGCTATTGAGGTAGGTGGTATGGCGAAAGATCGGGAACTGGGCCCGGAGCTCGGCGAACCGGTCGGCGGGGGCGGAGACCGTCATGGAGGGGGGAATATAGTGTAGTTATCTTCGTCCGCATGGCACGACCCGCCGGGTGGTTCGGATTGACTGCACAGCTCGCTGGCCGGAGCCTGATCAATCCGCGCGTGGCGGTGGACCTGCTCTCCCTGGCCTGGGCATTCCGGCGCCGCGGCTGGTGGCGCCAGATCCCGTTCCTTCCACTCCCGGACGCCACCTACCTCGACTGGCGTCTGCACACCGCCTACGGCGTCGAGCGGCAACTGCCACCGGTGGAAGACGTGCTGCGGTTTGCCCGCTGGCGACGGAGGATCCTGCATGACTAAGCCACACGTGGTAATCGTCGGGGCCGGCTTCGCTGGCCTCTACGCCGCGCGCGGCCTCGCCGACGCCCCCGTCCGGGTGACTGTCATCGACCGGCAGAATCACCATCTCTTCCAGCCGATGCTCTACCAGGTGGCGACGGCCGCGCTCTCGGAGCCTGATATCGCCTCGCCGATCCGTTCCATTCTCCGCGGCCAGACCAACACCGAAGTCCTCATGGGGGAAGTGGGCGAGATCCGCACCGCCAGCAGAGAAGTCGTCTTCGCTGACGGTAGTATCAGTAGCTACGACTACCTCATCCTCGCCCCAGGGGTGCGCCACAGCTACTTCGGCCGGGATGACTGGGAGGTGCTCGCGCCCGGCTTGAAGAGTCTGGAGGACG
This sequence comes from uncultured Gemmatimonadaceae bacterium, assembly GCA_964449145.1. GTDB lineage: Bacteria > Gemmatimonadota > Gemmatimonadetes > Gemmatimonadales > GWC2-71-9 > JADJOM01. The sequence continues at coordinate 21,089 of CAYUYF010000007.1, forward strand.
CCGGCGAGATTCGCCGCCGCGTGCTGCTCTCGTTTGAGCGCGCCGAGCGGGAATCCGACCCGGTCAAGCGCCACGCGCACCTGACCTTCGTTGTCGTGGGCGGTGGACCGACCGGGGTAGAGGTCGCGGGCGCGCTCGCTGAGATCAGGAGCTACGCCCTCCGCCGGGACTTTCGCCACATTGACCCCCGGGAGGCCACGGTAATGCTCCTCGAGGGGGGTCAGCGGCTACTCTCGAGCTATCCACCCCATCTGTCCGGGCGCGCCAAGTACGAGCTTCGGCGACTGGGCGTGGAGGTGCGCGAACAGACCCTGGTGACCGACGTCCGCCCCGGGTACGTCGTGGCTGGCGGCTGGACCATCCCGACCCAGACGGTCGTCTGGGCGGCCGGCAACGCCGCCAGTCCGCTCACCCGGACCCTCGGTGTACCGCTGGATAATGTCGGTCGGGTCCTCGTCGAGCCGGACGGCACCATCCCGGGGCATCCCGAGGTATTCGTACTGGGAGACGCGGCGGCGGTCCGTGGCCTGGGCGGTGAAACCCTCCCCGGCATCTGTCCCGTCGCGATCCAGATGGGGCAGTACACCGCGAGGACCATCGCCGGCGATCTTGCGGGCCGGCCGAGGCGGCCCTTCTCCTATTGGGACAAGGGGCAGCTGGCCGTGATCGGGCGCGGGCACGCCGTCGCCGACATCTGGCGCATGCGTTTCAGCGGGTTCTTCGCCTGGCTGCTGTGGATCTTCATCCACATCTTCTTCCTGATCGGCTTCCGCAACCGGGTCATCGTGATGATCCAGTGGGCCTGGTCCTACTTCACCTATCAGCGCGGCGCCCGCCTCATCACCGGTGTCTGGAAGGCGGGCTGGAGTACCCCCACGCTGGGCGCGAGACACGCCTCTACACTGGGCTCCACCGGCGAGCACCTGGCCGCCGGCGCCTCCGCGCCGGATTAGCCATGGCCGACCGACTCGCCAACGCGATCAAAGCCGAGGCCTCGCGCCTCGGCTTCGTCGCCTGTGGCATTACCAGCCTTGACCCCCTCCCCCACGCCGACGCTCTGGACCGGTGGCTCAAGTCGGGCTACGGCGGCAACATGCGCTACATTCACCGGCAGGCGAAAAAACGAAAAAACCCCCAACTCGCCGACCGGGGCGCCAGACGGGCAGTAGTCGTTCTTGATAACTACTACTACAAGGATTCTGCTGATCAGGCCGCCCCAGCCGCGCCCCGGGTAGCCAGGTACGCAAGGGGAGAGGACTATCATCGGGTGACTCTCGCCCGGCTGGAGGAGCTGGCGACCTTTCTCCGGGCCCACGGTGCCGCCGTCGCGCGGCCGTACGCCGACACCGGCCCAATCGCGGAACGGGAGTTGGCCCAGCGCGCCGGCCTGGGGTGGATCGGGAAGAACACCATGCTCCTGCGACCGGAATCGGGCTCGTGGTTCTTCATCGGGAGCGTGCTGACCGATCTGCGGCTCGAGACCGATCAGCCGTTCGAGACCGATCGCTGCGGCACGTGCACCCGCTGCCTGGACGCCTGTCCCACCGGCGCCTTCGTGGCCGAGCGGGTGCTCGACGCCACCCGCTGCATCTCCTATGTGACCATCGAGCAGAAGGGGGAGATCCCTGCCCCGATCGCGGCCCGGCTGGAGGGCTGGGCCTTCGGCTGCGATATCTGCAACGAGGTCTGCCCCTGGAACCAGCGCTTCGCCGAGGAGTCCGAGATCGCCGAGTTCGCCCCCCGCGAGACGCTTCGAGGGGCGGGGCCAGATTACTTCGAAGGACTGTCGGAGGAAGAGTTCGCGCGGCGCTTCGGAGACACCCCACTTTCCCGTCCGGGCCTGGAGCGAATGCGACGGAACTGGCGGGCAGCGTCGGAGCGTGACAAGATCTAGGCGGCTGTCACCGAATCCTCACCCGCACCCCACGCAATGCCGACCCTGCATTCCATTGCTCTGTTCGTGACCGACATCGAGCGGGCCAAACGGTTTTACCGCGATGACCTGGGCCTCACCCTGGTGCGGGAGGGTTCCTTCGGGGCCGAGTTCCTGGAGGAGGCCCCTCACCTCGGGGTGCACCCCGCCGTTCATCCCGATGCCCGCGCGCTGGTGGGCCGCCATACCGGGCTCACCCTCAGGGTGGATGGCATCCTGGGGTACTGCGAACGGCTCCATGAACGCGGAGTGCGCTTCCTTGCAGAGCCAACCCGGCAGGCCTTCGGGATCATGGCCATGATCGCCGACCCGGACGGGAACATCCTGGCGCTCTGGGATGACAGGGTGCCGGAGTGAGCCTGCTCTCCCGGGCCTACATCACGGCGGTGTCTCTCTGGGTTTGGCTGCTGCTCGGCCTGTGCAACCTCCTGTGGTTGCCCATGCTGGCGCTGATCCGCCTGTGCACGGCGCCGTTTGACCCCGGGCGCTACTGGGTGGGGCTCTGGTTCCGGAAGATCGGTGTGGTCACGGCGACGCTCAACCCACTTTGGCGTTTCCGGGTGGGCGGCACGATGCCGGCGAACCCCCGGCACCCGTATGTGGTGGTGTCGAACCACGAGTCGTTCGTAGACATCCTGCTGCTCAGCCACCTTCCGTGGGAGATGAAGTGGCTCTCCAAGGTGGAGATCCTCCGCATTCCGATTCTCGGCTGGAACATGCGGATCGCCGGAGACGTGCCGGTGGAGCGGGGTACCGCCAAGAGCGCGGCCAAGGCGATGCGCCGCTGCCGGACCATCCTGGAAGGGAATGTGTCGGTGGTGATCTTTCCGGAGGGCACCCGGTCGCCGACGGGTGAGATGCTCCCCTTCAAGGACGGGGCGTTCCGCCTGGCGATCGAGGCCGGCGTGCCGATTCTCCCGATCGTGGTGCACGGCACCCGGTTCGCGCTGGGCAAGCACGACTGGCGGATCGGGCATTCGATCGCCGAGGCCCGGGTGCTGGCACCGGTGGACACCGCCGGCCTCACCAACGCCGACGTCCCCGCCCTGAAGGAAAGGATCCGGATGATCATCGCGGAAGAGAAGGCGCGGATGGTCGCCGCCACAGCCCCAGCCGCCTGATCGCCGAATCGCCTAACCCTTCCCCAGATCCGCCGGCGCGCGCGCCTGGCCCACAGCCCCCGCCAGCACCACCAGGGTCAGCAGGTAGGGGAGCATCAGAAACAGCTGGTACGGCACGTTGAGCAGGAACGACTGCAGCAGGAACTGCAGCGCCATCGCCGCCCCGAAGAAGAGCGCAGCTCCAAGCACCCTCCCCGGCAGCCACGATCCCAGGACCACGATGGCGATGGCAATGAAGCCGCGCCCGGCAGTCATCTTCTCCACGAAGGTGCCCACCTGCGCCAGCACGAGACTGGCGCCGGCCAGGCCGGCAAAGGCGCCACCTACCAGCACCGCGACCGTCCGGACCCGCACCACTCGCACTCCCGCCGCCCGGGCATTCTCTGCGGACTCCCCCGCCGCCCGAAGCGCCAGCCCCCAGCGGGTCCGGAATACCACCCACCAGAGCAGCGGCACCGCCAGCAGCCCGGCATAGGTCAGCACCGTCTGCTGGAAGAGGGCCGGGCCGATCACCGGGATTCGTGACAGCAGCGGAACCGGGAGCACCGCAAACGTCGGCAGACTCAGGCCGACTCCCTCGGGTCCGTAGGCGCTGCGGTAGATGGCGCCGGTGAGGCCGACACAGCCCAGGGTGATCGCGGTGCCGGTAATGATCTGGTCCGCCCGCGCTCCCACGCTGATCACGGCGAACAGCGCCGCGACCAGCAGCCCGCTCAGCACCGCCGCAGCCACGCCGGCCCAGGGTCCACCGGCGGTGGCCCCCAGCGCGGCGCCGAGCGCGCCGGCCAGCATTGCCCCCTCGATGCCGAGGTTGATCACCCCGCCGCGTTCCACCACCATCTCTCCCAGGGCCGCCAGCAACAGTGGCGTCGCCACCCGCACTGCGGCGGCAAAGAAGGCAGTGAGCAGGTCGCTATCCACAGGTCACCCCTCTCCGGCGGGGACCAGCGCCCGGCGACGGAAAGCATCCGAAAGCAGTACCGCGATGATCATCGCCGCTTCGACCATGTAGACCGCGACGGCGGGGACACCGGCATCACGCTGCATGGCGGTGGCGCCCGCCTCCAGCGCCGCGAACAGGAGCCCCGTAGCCACGATCCCCAGCGGGTGCAGGCGCGCCAGCAGCGCAACCGCGATGCCGGTGAATCCATATCCCGGGGAGAGGTTCTGGAAGAGGGCGTAGGTCGTGCCAGAGAGCTCCACCCCGCCGGCGAGTCCTGCCAGCCCGCCGGAGAGGAGCAGGGCACCGGCGAACACGCGCCGGACCGGGATGCCCCCGGTCACCTGGGCAGCAAGCGGATTCTCTCCGGTAGCCCGGAGCCGGAACCCCGCCAGGGTCCGTCGCTCGAAGACCCACAACGCCAGCGCCAGCGCCAGCGCGATGACCAGGCCGAGGTGGAGCCGGGTCCCGCTCAGTTGTGGCAACCGGGCGGCCAGCGCAATCGGGTCGCTCTGCGGATAGATGTGCTTCGACTCCTGCAGCGGTCCCTGCACCATCCAGCTCACCAGCGCCTCCGCCACGAAGTTGAGCAGCAGCGTGCTGATCACCTCCAGCACCCCGAAGCGGATCCGGAGGATCACCGGCACCACCGCCCAGAGGAGGCCGGCGGCCAGCGCCGCGCCGAGGACGGCGGAGATCGCCGCGATGCGGACCGTCGCGCCGGCCGCGCCTCCTGCCAGCGGGAGGATTGCCAAGCCCACCCAGGTGGCGGCCAGTGCCCCGGCGTAGAACTGTCCCTCTGCGCCTATGTTGAGCGCGCCGGCCCGAAAAGCCACACCGATGCCCAGGCCGATGATGATCAGGGGAATCGCGCGGGGGAGAAGGGCCGAGAGGATCGCGTCGGAAGACCCGAAGGGTCCCCGCCAGAGAGCGGCCAGCGCGGCAAGGGCATCGTACCCGCTGAGCGCCAGACCCAGCGACAATACCACCAGCCCGGCGACCAGCGCACCGAGCGCCCACAGGACCGGAGCAAGCCGGACCCCCAGACCCGCCGGCAGGGGACTGTGGTCGGTGCGGTTCATTCGGCGCGCGCCGCGAGCATCTGGCGACCGATCCGATCGCGGCCGCAATCCGCCGGCAGTTCGGTCAGGATGCCGCTGGACACCACGACGATCCGGGTGGCAATCTCCAGCAGGTCGTCCAGGTCGGCGAGATGCAGCACCACCGCAACCCCTCGCCCGGCGGCGTCGCGGAGGCGCTCGTGGACCTCGGCCGTCGCCCGGAGATCGAGCCCGCGGGTCGGGTTCTCCGCCACCAGCACCGCTGGCTGCTTGTCCAGCGCGGCGGCCACGAGCATCCGCTGCTGGTTGCCCCCGCTGAGGCTCGCTGCTATCGCGTCCGGGCCACTGGCGCGCACAGCGTACTCGGCGATCAGCTCGCCGGCGCGGTGGCGAGCGCGGTCCCAGTCCACCCAGGGACCCTTGATCCAGTCCGCCTTATTGCCCCGCGCCAGTACCAGATTTTCCGTCAACGAGAAGGTACCGATCAGGCCTTCGCTGATCCGGTCTTCGGGGATGAACGCCACCGGGGCCGACACCGTTCGCGTTCCGCCGGCCAGCGGCGCCAGGCCGGCGATGACGCGAAGCAGTTCCCGCTGGCCATTTCCTTCTACGGCCGCAACGCCGAGGATCTCCCCGCCGCGCACCACGCAGGTAGCCGCGAGCAACCCGGACCCTGACGAAAGTGGACGCACCACTGCGCTCTCCAGCGCAACCCGCACCTCCCCAGCCTTGGGGTGCGGGCGGCTGCCACGGGCGGGCGGGGCCGAACCCAGCATGTGGGTGGCCAGTGTGGACGCGGTCTCTCCCCGCACCGGGCCGTGATGAACCACGGCGCCCCGGCGGAGCACCGTGACCCGGTCGGCAATGGAGAGGGCTTCGTCGAGCTTGTGGGTAATGAGGACCGAGGAGATGCCTCGGGTCCGGAAGCCGGCGATCATCGCCAGGAGCGCGCCTGCTTCGCTGGGCGGAAGCACCGAGGACGGCTCGTCGAAGAGCAGGATCCTGGCATCGGCGGCCAGCGCCTTGAGCACCTCAAGCCGCTGCTTGAGCTCGGCGGAAAGGGTCTCGACGATGGCTGCCGGGTCCAGCAGGAGTCCCGTCTGTGCTGACAGCTGGCGGACTCGCTGCGCGATCGCTTTTCCGTTCGGGCGCCAGCCGGCCGCCAGCGCCACGTTTTCCGCCACCGAGAGCGCCGGGATCGAGGTGAAGTGCTGGTGCACCATCCCGATGCCGTGCCGCCTCGCGTCGGTGGGGTTCTTTAGCGTGGCGGCCGTGCCGTGGAGCAGGGTGCGGCCGGCGTCCGCCGCCACCATCCCGAACGCGATCTTCATCAGCGTGGACTTGCCAGCCCCGTTCTCTCCGAGAAGCGCGTGGATCTCACCGGGGGCAAGTTCGAACGCGACGTCCTGCAGGGCGGTGACGGCGCCGAAGCGCTTGCTGATCCCGCTCAGCGCGAGCGCCGGGGTCACCAGCTGGCGAGGGTGGCGGTGAGATAGCGCACGCGGAGACGCCTACATCCCGGTCGGGTGGTCGTGGAACTCCCACGGGAGGTCGAACTGTGCGGCCAGACGGGCGGCCAGCGCCTGAACTCCCAGGGTCTCGGTGGCGTAGTGGCCCGCGAAGAGCACGTTGATCCCAAGCTCCATCGCGTCGTGGAAGTGGTGAGCGGAGCCTTCACCCGTGATGAAGGTGTCGCACCCGGCCTGCCGGGCCTGGGCGATCATGCTCCCGGCTCCTCCGGTGATGATCCCAATCCGGCGAACCACCGAAGGACCGCCGGCAACCATCTGGACGGCGTGCCCGGGCAGCGCCAGCTCCCGGGCAACCACATCCTGGAGCGCGGTGCGGTCCTGCAGCGCGGGCGGTGCGTCTCCTGCCACCCCTAGCGCGATTCCCCGATAGCTCCCGAATTCTGCCGCTACGGGAAGGCCGATTCGGTGGGCCAGAACGGCGTTGTTGCCGACCTCCGGGTGCACGTCGAGCGGGATGTGCGCGGAGTAGAGGGCGGCGTCGCGCGCCAGCAGCCCCTGGATGCGCCGGTACCGCCGTCCGGTCACCGGCTGGTTCCCGTCCCAGAACAGTCCATGGTGGACGAGGAGCAGAGCTGGTCCCACCGCTGTCCCGAGTCCCCGTATGGTCGCCTCGGTGGCATCTACCGCGGCGACGATGCGCGAGACCTTGCCGGTGTTCTCAACCTGCAGCCCGTTGAGGGCGGCAGGTTCGTCCGGCACATCGTGGATACGCAGGTATCGGTCGAGGTACTCGACCAGACTGGAGAGCGAACTGCCGCTGCCGGTCATGGAGCGGTGGCGCCGGCGGCGGTGTCGGCGGCGATGATCGAATCACGCGCGGCGGACACCCTTCGCCGCAGCTCCGCGGGCAACCCTGCCTCGATGGCGGAGTCTGCCTCGTAGCGGATCACCCCGCTCCGCAGCCCGAATGACTCCACTTTGGGGGTGAAGCTGCCATCCTGTACCTCCTTCGCCACCGCCATGAGCGCGCGCGGGAGGTCGATCACCGCGGAGCCGGGCACCCGTCCGGGTGCCAGGGCTCGCTGATCCAGATTCGCTCCGAAGGCGTACGCCTCCGCCGACTCGCGGACCGCCTGGAACATGCCCAGCGCGGCCTGATCGGCGTTATGGTGGAACATGTCCGCTCCCGCCTGGAGAAGTGCGAGCGTCGCTTCCCGACCGGCGGCAACATCATCGAAGGTGTTCAGGTAAGTGGTGCGTGGCGTAACGAAGGGATTCACCGCCCGGGCGCCGGCGACCCAAGCCTCCTCGGCCTCACGGATCGGGGGCAGCTCGATGCCGCCAACGAAGCCCAGCGATCCCGTCTTGGTCATGCCCCCAGCCACCATGCCGGCGAGATAGGAGGCTTCGTGCAGCTTGAAGATCAGCGGCGAGACATTTCCCTGGACCCGCTCGCCGGAGGTCACGATGAACACCGTCCGAGGAAACTGAGTCGACACTCGCTCCGCGGGCCCCTGGAACTCGAACCCATGTCCAAACACCAGATCGTAGCCCTGAGAGGCATACGTCCGCAGGGCCTCTTCCTGATCACCGGGTGTGCGGGCCTCCACGTGGCTCACGGCGGCGCCGAGTGAGTCCCGGATCCACTCCAGCCCCTTGTAGGCACCCGAATTCCAGGCGGCATCCGCTACGGATCCCGGGGTTACGAGGCCGACCCTGAAGGCGGATGATTGGTATTTGTCGCTGCAACTACTAATTGTGAACCCGGCACAGAGCGCCACGAGCATCCTATACATCAACACGATAGTATCTCGACACTATAGTGACAGTGCGCGAAATGTAACGGAACAAAATGCACTGCTATCCACAGTTTGGAGGCACTTTTCAACGAATGTGGGAACTCCAGCGTCTTACACCTTGGACGCCGCGTCCGATAAAGCCCTGTCGGCGGTGAGTGAGGCAGGCGCTCCCGTCGGCTCCATGCTGATCTGGCCGTTCATCCTGCTGCCGTCGGCCACATGGATCCGCTGGGTGCGAATGTCTCCATTGACCAGCGCGCCCGCCTGAATCTCCACCCTCTCCTCGGCGTGAAGGCTTCCGTGCACCTCTCCGCCGACGACGATCTCGACGGCAAAGACATCACCTCGGATGACCGCGCCATGCGCCACCAGGAGCTGGCTGCCGGCGCGGACGCTGCCCTGGATGGTGCCCTCGACCTTGACCACCGCGTCGCTGCCGATGTCTCCCACGATGGTGGTCCCCTGGGCGATGATTGTCAGGCCGGTGCCCTCGTTGCGGCGGGCCACCGGTTCGCCGGGACGTGGTGTCTGCGCCGGGCGGGAAAAGATCGCCATTAGCTCTGCTCCTTCAGGATGGTTCGCGGGTCAATTGGCAGGCCCGACCTCCGAACCTCGAAATGGAGGTGAGGGGCGCTGGAGCGCCCGGTATTCCCCGACAATCCCAGCACATCGCCGGCCTCGACCGGCTTGCCCGGCCGGACCGTCAAACGGGAGAGGTGGCCATACAGCGTTTGATAGTCCCCGGGGTGTTGCACCAGGACATAGGTGCCGTATTCCGCCTGTTCGCCCGCCTCGAGGACGGTGCCGCCACCGGCGGATCGTACCGGACGACCCACCGGGATTGCAATGTCCAGGCCGGGATGGGCCTCTCCCCCAGGGTTGCCGGCCCCACCCGCCTCTGCCTGTCCGCGCGTCACATACCCCGCTTCATCCAGCGGCCAATGGCTGGGGATCGAGGCACCGGATTCGAACCCTTTCGACACCCCAGGGATCGCCGCTACGACCGGTGGGGCGATCGGCAGGGTGGAGCTGACCGACACGGGGTCCGGCACCAAGTCAGCGCCCAGCATGGCCCGGATGCGCTCATAGCGCCGTTCGGCGCTGTCCAGGGCCGCCACGAGTTCGGCGATGCGCCGGTTCTCGGTCTCGAGACGGTCCACCTCCCGCACCAAGCCGGGAACCCGGGCCGCCTCAACCGCGACTGGCAGGTAGGTGGCCATTCCAAGCGCCACCACGCCGAGCAGGATGACCGCCGCGAATCCCAGTGCGCGGAGCAGCCACACCGGTGCGCGCCAGCGGCGGGAAGCCAGGGCACCGTCCGCGTGCAGCACCAGCGTCACGTAGCGCCTGACCGTGCCGGTCATCCGGCGAAGGGCTCCCCCAGGATCATCTCAAGGACCCGCGTGAGGTCGTCGTCGGAGTAGTAGCTCACTGCCACCTGACCACGCCCGCGCCGGCGCGCCGTCACCCGGACATCGGTGCCGAGTCGCTGCCGGAGCGCTTCCTCGATACGGCGGTGCTGCGGCGAAAGCTGCCGGCCACGGGTGTGTCCCCGCTTGGAAGCCGGCCGGCCGCTGCGGACCTTGGCTTCGAGGTCGCGGACCGACCATCCGTGGACTACGGTATCCTGGGCGAGCCGCGTCATCAGGGTCCGCTCGGAGAGTCCCAGCAGTGCACGGGCATGGCCCTCCGACAGCCGACCGTCGTTCACCATCTCCGCCACCTCGGTGGGGAGTTTGAGGAGCCGGAGGGCGTTGGCCACCGTTGAGCGGTCCCGTCCCACCAGCCGGGCCACCTCCGCCTGGGAGAGATCGAACTCCTCGATGAGTCGGTGGTAGCTGTTCGCTTCCTCGATGGCCGAGAGGTTATCGCGTTGCAGGTTCTCCACCAGCGCCAGCGTCAGCAGGGTGCGGTCGTCCGCTTCCTTGATGATCGCCGGGATCTTTGGCCAGCCCAGCTTGAGCGCCGCCCGCCATCGCCGCTCGCCGGCGATAAGCTGGTAACCCTCCAGATGCTTGCGCAGCACGATCGGCTGCAGCAGTCCCGTGGTCTCCAGCGACGCCACGAGCTCCTGGAACTGGGGCTCGTCCAGCCGGGTCCGTGGCTGGTAGGGGTTGGGCCGGATCGCGGACACCGGCACCTCGAGGAGCGTGCCCTGCGCCTCCGCGTCGGACCGGGAGGTCGGTCCAAGGAGCGCCTCGAGCCCCCGGCCGAGCCGTTTCGATTCGCTCACGGCCGCACCTCTGGAAGGACCGGCTCGCCGGTGATCGGCACCTGGGCCCGTCGCACCAGTTCCTGCGCCACCGCCAGGTAGCTCTTGGCGCCGACGGACTGAATGTCATAGAGCAGAATCGGCTTGCCGTAGCTCGGCGCCTCGGCCAGGCGCACGTTCCGCGGGATCGGAGTGGAGAACATCCTGGCGCCGAAATACTCTTTCGCGTCCGCGGCAACCTGCCGGCAGAGATTGATGCGGGAGTCATACATGGTGAGCAGCACGCCATCAATGGCCAGCGAGGCGTTGAAGTTCTGCTGCACCAGCTTGATGGTGTTGAGCAGCTGGGAGATTCCCTCGAGGGCGTAGTACTCACACTGAATGGGGATGATGACCCCATCGGCCGCGGCCAGCACGTTGAGCGTGATGAGGCCCAGCGATGGGGGGCAGTCGATCAGCACGAACTCGTGCGTGGAGCGCGCGGAATCGAGCGCCCGGCGCATGACCGTCTCACGATGGGCTCGTTCCACCAACTCGAGTTCGGCCCCGACAAGATCCTGCGTAGCCGGGACCACGTCGAGAAATGGAAGCGTCGCGTCGTTGACAAGGGCATCGCCGAGCGGGCGACCCTCAATGAGCACGTCGTAAAGCGAGAGCCTAATCTGGTCGCGACGCAGCCCAACGCCACTGGTGGCATTGCCCTGGGGATCGGCATCCACGAGCAGTGTCTTCCGCTCCGAGATCGCCAGAGAGGCGGCGAGGTTCACCGCGGTGGTCGTCTTGCCGACGCCGCCCTTCTGGTTCGCGATCGCTATGATTCTCGACATTATAACACTTTATGTTACAAGTGGTTATACGACTAAAGCACTATACGTCTGACTTTCCCAGTCCGGGAATCGGGTAGGTCCTCGAATATAAGGTGCTTTCGGTCTGAGCGAAACAATCCTGCAGCTACCAGGGCTTGAGACCTCCAGGGGAATCCGGTCCAAGGTAGTACCGGGGCGGTGTTTCACGTGCAACAGGGCGTAAAAAAACGGCCCAACGGAGCTGGGCCGCGAGGAAGACGTTGCACGTGAAACACCACGCTAGACCTGGCAGCACTCCCGGTTCCGCCGCCACTTGATGACCTCCGCGACAAGGTTCTGCATATCATTGGGCGTGACTCCGGGTATCCTTCCCGCCCTGCCGAGGTCTTCGGGCATCACGCGCGCAAACTTCTCACGGGCCTCAAAAGAGATCGATCCGAAGGTCCGATACGGGATGTCTGGCGAAAGCTGGAACTCTCCCATCCCCTTCAGTCGGGACACCGCCTCCCGCTCCCGGTCGAGGTAGCCCTCGTACTTGAGCTCCACCTCCGCCCAGCCGGCATCCTCCATCTCACCGGAAAATCCACTCCCGGCCAGCAAGTCAGCGAGAAGCACCCCTGGGCGGCGGGCGAGCTGGCTGATTCGGGCAGGCTCCGTCAGGATCTTGCCGCCCGCGTGCGCCAGGAGATCGTTGACCGTGGCGGGCGCGATGGCGGTAGCCTCGGCATACCGGCGAACCCCTTCCTCTCGCGCCAGGCGTTCCCTCGCCGCGCGCTGCTCCGAAACGGTGAGCGAGCCGAGCTCCTCCGCGTGCGGTAGCAGCCGCCGAAGCGCGTTATCCTGCCGGAGCAGGAGCCGGTACTCCGCTCGTGAGGTGAAGAGCCGATACGGCTCATCCACTCCGCGGGTCACCAGGTCGTCTATGAGGACGCCGATCATGGCCTCGTCCCGGCGGAGCACCGTCGGCTCTCGCCCCAGCGCCGAGCTCGCGGCGTTGATGCCAGCCATGATTCCCTGGCCGGCCGCCTCTTCGTATCCGGTAGTCCCATTCACCTGACCGGCCAGAAAGAGTCCTGGGATCGCCCGCGTCTCCAGCGTCGGCCGGAGCTGCGTGGGGGGGAAATAGTCGTACTCGATAGCGTAGCCGGGACGAGTCATCTCCACCTGCTCCAGCCCGGGCACAGCCCGCAGCATACGGAGCTGGACCTCGGCGGGCAAAGAGGTGGAGAGGCCGTTCACATACATCTCACTCGTCCCCAAACCCTCCGGCTCCAGAAATACCTGGTGCCGTTCCGCATCGGTGAACTTGACGATCTTGTCCTCGATCGACGGGCAGTACCGCGGTCCCCGAGAACTGATCGCCCCTCCGTAGAGGGCGGACTGGTGCAGGTGCTGCTCGATGACCGCCCGCACCTCAGGCCCAGCCCAAGTCAGGTAGCAGGTGAGTCGTGGTAGCTCCGGCATCCGCTCGTGGTAGGAAAACCAGAACGGCTTGGCCTCGCTTTCCTGCGGAGCCAGCCTTGAGAGATCCACGCTCTCTCCCGCGATCCTTGGCGGGGTGCCGGTCTTGAAGCGTTCTACTGTAAGTCCTTGTTTTATAAGCGTTTGCGAGATCATGTCTGATGGTGCTTCACCCGCCCGCCCCGCTGGAATCCCCTCTTCGAGCCCAACGTGGATCCGCCCACGCAGGAAGGTCCCAGCGGTGAGAACCACGGTGGCGGCAGAGAAGCATTGGCCGTCCTCGGTGTGGATCGCGTCTATCCGGCCGCCTGCGAGTGAGAGGCGCGAGGCGGTACCTTCGCGAAGGGTGAGGTTGGGCTGGTGTTCGAGCAGTGCGCGGACGGCCTGCCGGTAAAGGACACGATCGCACTGCGCCCTCGGGGACCACACGGCGGGACCCTTCGACCGGTTGAGCATGCGGAAATGCACCGAGGCGCGATCGGTCGCGCGCCCCATGAGCCCACCGAGCGCGTCGACCTCGCGGACCACCGTGCCCTTGGCGATCCCACCGATCGCCGGATTGCAGGACATCTGACCGATGGTTTCGAGCCGCTGGGTCAGCAGCAGCGTCCTGGCGCCGAGCCGCGCGGCAACCCTCGCGGCCTCTGCCCCCGCATGCCCCCCGCCGATGACGATGACGTCGTATCGCTCCATGCGGGAAAACTAGGTGCCGATCTGCGACGGCGACAGTCGCGAGGGTGAACGGTCGGCGGTGCTGCCCCCGGAAGAGGGATCGCCGCCGCGGCCAGGCCCTGACCTGGCCCGGATGCCAGGCCTTTCCGATGAGGAGTACCTACCGGCCGCCTCGGCCCGCGCGCCTTCCCCGAGCGGCGTGCACTTTCGCCTGTACCGGTCAGCGATCGAGCGGACTAGAAGAACGTGAAGACCGACGGCCCTGCAGATCGAGGCAGACGTCGTGAGAGGGAGAGCGCGGCGGAGCAGGTTGGCGGGCGGGGGGTCTGCATGACCGAAGGCGCCTGAGCGCCTGATGGCACAGCGGGGCCTGCCGGGGTGCCCACGCGGCACCCCGGCGGGCACGCTACGTGGTTCGCACCCAGCGCCACAGCTCCTTCATGCTGGGGCGCTTGCCGTATGACAGGATACCCACGCGGTAGATCCGGGCCGCGATGGCCACGACCACGAAGATCCCGATGACCATCGCCGCCACCGACGCGAGGACCTCACCCAATGGCAGCGGGGAGAGGGCGTAGCGCACCGGGACCACCATCGGCGCAAAGAGTGGGATGAAGCTGAACGCCCTTGCCAGCCCGCTCCCGGGGTCGTTCATGAGGGCGAAGACCGCCACCATCCCCACGGCGATACACATCGTGACCGGCGTGTTGGCCTGCTGGGCCTCCTGCTGGGTATTGCACATCGCTCCGACGGCAGCGTACAGGGCGGAATACAGGAAGTAGCCGAGCAGGAAGAAGGCCAGGATCACCACCACCAGGCCGGCAGAGATGGTTGGCAGCGTCACCCCGGTCGAGGCGCCGTCCAGCCCCGTCGTCTGGGGCGAGACGCCTCCCCCCAAAGCGCTGGTCACGAAGAAGGCCGCCGCACCCCAGATCCCGACCTGCACCAGCCCCACCGCCCCGACGCCGATCACCTTCCCCATCAGCATCTGGAAGGGGGTAAGGCTGGAAATCAGCACCTCCACGATCCGGTTGGTCTTTTCCTCGATGACGGCGCTCATGACCTGAATGCCGTACAGGAGCAGCACCAGGTACATCAGGAGATTGACGAAGTAGGCCAGGAAGAAGGTCTGCTCGCCGCTCTCGCCGGTGATCTTGCCGTTGGTGACCTTGCTGGTGGCGAGGTCGAGCCGCACGTTGGCGGCCTCGATGATCGCGGCGTCGGCGTTCTTGCGGAGCAGCCGTTCCTGCCGCAGCGCCGGGCCAACCAGCCGTTCGATCGCCCCCATGTCACGGAAGCTGCTGACGTTGGAGCCGAGGTAGCGGACCCGGCCGGTCTCCACGGCCTCATCGGTGAGGCTGAGCACGCCGCTTGGCGCATCGGCCGGCCCCTCCTGGAGCCCGATCTGGGCGACCAGCGAATCCCGAAGCGCGGGTTCACGATCGCCAACCCGGATATGGGTGACGATGAAGCGGACACGCCTGGTCTCCCCCTCGCCGATGGAATCCCGGGCGAGGAGCGCCGACACGCTGTCACCGATGGCGCCACTGGCGGCATCGAGGACCACGATCCGCTTGCTGCTGGTCTCCCGCTTGGCGAGGAGAGCCGGCAGATACCCGAACAGCCCCATCAGCAGCGGGAACAGGAATGTCCCGATCAGGAAAGACTTGGTCCGGACCCGCTCGATGAACTCGCGCCGGATGACGGCAAGGATCTTGTTCACCTAGGCCTCCTGGCGGGCTGCGGGGCGCGCGGCATCGGCACCGACCTTGGCGATGAAAATGGACTGCAGGGAGGGCTCCACCACCTCGAAGCGGGACAGCCCCACGTCGGCCTGCAGCAGGGCCTTGAGGAGCCGCTCCGGGTCCGCATCCCGTGCCAGCTCCGCCTCGGCGCTGGCGCCAGCATCGTCATAGCTGGCGATGAGGGTCCGGTCGTTGAGGACCCCCTTGGCGGCTGGAGCGTTGCGCGTGAAGGTCAGCGCCACATGGCTCTTCCCGGCCTCGGCCTTGATCTGGGCGAGCGAACCATCGACGATCTTCTCTCCCCGGGCGATGATGGCGATGCGATCGCACATCTTCTCCGCCTGCTCCATGATGTGGGTGGAGAAGAGCACCGTGCGTCCGCTCCGGGCGACATCCACCACGACGTCTCGCATCACCTGGCTGTTGACCGGATCGAGACCGCTGAAGGGCTCGTCCAGGATGACCAGCTCCGGATCGTGCTGGAGGGCGCCGGCGAACTGGACCTTCTGCTGCATCCCCTTGGAGAGGTCGGAGGTCTTCCGGGCCCCCCACTCCCCCAGCCCCAGACGCTCCAGCCAGAGCTTGGCGCGCTTGCGGGCATCCCACCGGGAGAGCCCCTTGGCCTCACCCAGAAAGGCCAACTGGTCGAGGACCCGCATCTTGGGATAGAGCCCGCGCTCCTCCGGGAGGTACCCGATCCGGCCCGAGAAATCCCGGCCGCTGCCGGGCTCCCCGAACAGGGTGACCGAGCCTTCATCTGGCACGATGATGCTGAGCAGCATCCGGATGGTGGTGGTCTTGCCAGCGCCATTGGGCCCCAGGAGGCCGAAGATTCCACCCTTCGGCACCGCCAGGGAGAGGCCCCGGACGGCGGTGTGGCCGGAGTAGCGCTTGGTGATGGATTCAACGGCGATGACGGTGGTCGTCATGTGCGTTCCGGATTAAGGGGGAGAGTCGGCGGCTCAGTACGCCCGTGCCGGCGCGAGTGTTTCGGTGAGCCCCCAAGCTCAGCGGGCACCGTGGATGCCGGGCACCGGCGGCCCTGAGGGGGCCGGCCCCCCACTCCACCCCGACCCCTGGTGCGGGCGGGAACCCCCATGGCCTTGCCGGTCCGGGGCTCTGGCCCAGCGGATAGCATGGTCATATAATAGGCGCGATGCCCTACTCTATCAGCGTCAATCGGGACTTGTGCGCCAGCAATGCTGAGTGTGTGTCGCTGGCCCCGGAGGTCTTCGAGCTGGACGATGAAGAACTCTGCGTGGTGCTCGATCCGGAGGGCGCCAAGGACAAGCGCATCCTGACCGCGGCCAAGGCCTGTCCGGTGGACGCCATCACCCTGATCGACGAGTCCGGCGAGCAGGTCTGGCCCTGAGCCTCAGGCCGGCCACTCCACCAGTCTCGTGATCCGGCGGACCTCCTCGGCCGGCAGCACCAGATTCCGGTGATCCGCCCGCACCCCGAACTTCAGGGTGCGAGCCATGAACTCCTCCCGGCTGATCTTGTCCCCGTCAGGGCGATGCTCGGCGGCATCGTGCAGCAGCAGGCCCTTCGGTGTCATCTCGTGGTACCTACCCACAAACAGCACGTCACCGAGGGTCTCGACGACCACGGTCACGCCGTGCAGTTCGGCGTGGCCGGGATGGAACACGTGGCCGCTCACACGCCGCTCGTGGCGCAGTGCTTGTCGAAGGCGGCCGCCAGGTCCTTGGCGAGGTCCTGGGGCGAACGGCCTTCGATCATGTGCCGGTGAACGAAGTGCACGACCTCACCGTCACGGAACAGGGCCATGGAGGGGCTGCTGGAGGCGTAGTCGGAGAAGTACTGGCGGGCTCGGCCGGTCGCCTCGGTATCCTGCCCGGCGAAGACGGTCACGACCTGCTGGGGCCGGTTCTCATGCTTGAGGGCGGCGGCCAGGCCGGGCCGGGCGCTGCCGGCGGCGCAGCCGCAGACCGAGTTCACCATCACCAGGGTGGTGCCACGCTGGTCGCCCAGGGCGGCGTCCACCTCGGCGACGGTGGTCAGTTCCCGGGCGCCCATGCGCACCATTTCATCTCGCATCGGCTGAACAAGTCGGGGATCGTAAGCCATCGCTCTTCCTTGTCGGTTCGTGGTGTGCAGTACTGTTTCATGGGAACGGTGCAGCCGTCCCCTCGATCTCTATTCCGTGCTCACCCGGGCGGCATCACCCTGGGCCAGCGCGTTCCGCAGGGCGTGCCAGGCAAGGCTGGCACACTTGACCCGGGCCGGAAACTCCCGCACCCCGGCGAAGACGGCAAGCTTGGCGGGCAGGTCGTCCACCGGCCCGCCGTGCCCGGTCACCATCCGGTGGAAGCTCTCGAAGACCTTGCTGGCTTCGGTGATGGTCTTTCCCTTGACCACGGTGGTCATCAGGGACGCCGAAGCCTTGGAGATGGCGCAGCCGGAACCCTGAAAGCTGACGTCGCTGATCCGGTCGCCCTCGAGCGTGATCCAGACCTTGAGCTGGTCGCCACAGAGCGGGTTGTAGCCCTCCGCGCTGCCCGAGGCGCCCGGAAGCTCCCGGAAGTTCCGCGGTGCGCGGTTATGGTCCAGGATAATGCTCTGGTAGAGTTCGCTCGCGCTGCTCATCCGAACACCTTCCCGACCTCGCTCAGCCCCTCGATCAGCTGCTCGACGTCGTCGGTCGTGTTGTAGGCCGCAAAGGAGGCCCGGACCGTCCCCGGGATGCCGTAGCGCCGCATGAGCGGCTGAGCGCAGTGGTGGCTGGCGCGGACCGCTACGCCGTGCAGGTCCAGCACCGTGCCCACGTCGTGGGGGTGCACCCCGTCCACCACGAACGACAGCACGCTGACCTTTTCCTTCGCGGTGCCGATGAGCCGGACGCCGGGGCGGGCCGAGACGAGGCCGGTGGCGTACGCCAGCAGGGCGGCTTCGTGAGCCTCCACCGCCGGCCAGTCGAGTTCCCGGATCCAGCGCGCCGCCGCGGCCATCCCCAGCACCTGGCTGATCGGCGGCGTCCCGGCCTCGAACCGGGCGGGGACCGGCGCGTAACTGGTCTCCTCGAAAGTTACCTGCTGGATCATGCCTCCCCCGCCCTGCCAGGGTGGCATCGCATCCAGCAGCGCCTTCCGCCCCCACAGGAATCCAACTCCCGTGGGCCCGTACATCTTGTGCGCCGACGCGGCGAAGAAGTCGCAGCCCAGCGCCTGCACATCCACCCACCGGTGGGCCACCGACTGGGCCCCGTCCACCACCAGCACGGCGCCGTGCTGGTGAGCCAGGTCGGCCAGCTGGGCGACCGGATTCACCGTCCCGAGCACGTTGGAGACGTGGGCCACCGCCACTATCCGGGTCCGGGCGCCGATGAGCTGCCCGGCGGCAGCCAGGTCCAGTTCTCCGGCATCGGAGACCGGAATCACCCGGATCCGGGCCCCGGTCTGCTGGGCCACCAGCTGCCACGGCACGATGTTGGAGTGGTGCTCCATCTCGGTAAGGAGAATCTCGTCACCCGGGCGGAGCAGCGGGCGGGCGTAGGCCTGGGCCACCAGGTTGAGCGCGGCGGTGGTGCCGGCGGTGAAAACCACCCCGGCGGGATCCGCGGCATTGATGAAGCGCTGGATGTCCACCCGGGCCTGATCGTAGCGCTCGGTGGCCCGCTGGCTCAGCGTATGGACGCCGCGATGCACATTGGCATTGGCCAGGAGCACGAAGTCTGACTCGGCCTCTACCACCGATCGCGGCTTCTGGGAGGTGGCGGCGTTGTCGAGGTAGGCCAGCCGGCGGCCCCGGATCTCGGTCCGGAGGATGGGGAACTCTCGCCGGAGCGCCTGCGCGTCGAATGAGGGGACGGCGCGGGCCAGCGGTGGCTGGAGCCCCTGGGCGGTCATCCCGCGTACCGTTCGTCGAGTTGCCGCATCACGATCTCCTCCAGCCCGGCACGTACCGAGTCGTAGGGAATCTCCTCCAGCACCTCGGCGGCAAAGGCGTAGGTGAGGATCTTGCGGCCCAGGACCCCGCCGATCCCCCGGCTCTTGAGGTAGAACGCGGCGGTCTGATCGAGGGCGCCCACCGTGGCACCGTGGGTGCACTTGACGTCGTCCGCGAAGATCTCCAGCTGCGGTTTGGTGTCGATGCGGGCGTGATCCGACAGCAACAGGGCCCGGTTGGTCTGCTTGGCGTCGGTCTTCTGGGCAATGGGCGTGACGTAGATCTTCCCGTTGAAGACCCCGTGGGCCCGGCCGTCCAGGATGCCCTTGTAGACCTCGCGGGTGGAGCAGTTGGGGTGGGCATGGAGCAGGCTGGTGTGGTTGTCCACCTCCTGCCGGCCGCGCCCGGTGTAGAGACCCAGCATCTCCGCCTCGATGCCCGGGCCATCGAGCACCACATCGAGGTTGTTGCGGCAGAGCGCCGCCCCGAAGCTCACCGAGAAGGATACGCCCCGGCTGTCCCGCCCATGCTGCAGATGGGTGGTACCGACGTGAAAGGCCTGGTGGCTCTCACGCTGGATCTTGGTGTGCTCAAGGCGTGCACCATCGCCGATCACCGCCTCGGTGACCGCGTTGGTGAAGTAGGTCTCTTCACCCAGACCGACGTAACTCTCCAGCACCGCAGCCTGTGCCCCCGGCTCCAGCACCAGCAGGTTGCGCGGATAAGTGACCGCACCCTCGGCCCGGCCGTCGGAGACGAACACCACGTGGATCGGGGCGCCGGCATCCACCCCTGCCGCCACGTGCACGTAGAGGCCGTCCCGCACGAAGGCGGTGTTGAGGGCGGTGAAGCCCCCGGCAGCCGGGCCGGCGTAGCGGCCCAGGTGCTTCTCGACGGTGGTCGCCTCAGCGCCGAGCGCGCCGGCGAGGTTGCGCACGGCGACGCCGGCCGGGAGCTCTCCCGTCGCGGAGAGCCCGGGCGCATAGCGGCCGTTGATGAACACCAGCGTCCGCACCCCGGGAATGGCGAACAGGAACGGGGCCACCTGCTCCGGCGTCAGGCCGCTCACATCCGGCGCGGCCAGCCGGAATTCACGGCTGGTCAGCGGTGCCAGGTCGTTGAAGCGCCAGTCCTCATCCTTGCTGGTCGGGAACCCGACGCGCTGGAACCCCTCGAGCCCAGCCTGTCGCAGGCCCAGCAGCCAGGGCGCCCGGGTGCCGCCGTTCTTGGAGAACGTCTCGTAGTCCTGCAGGTATCCCGCCGTCACGCCGTCACCGCCTCCTCGGTCAGCCACTCGTACCCCTTGGCCTCCAGCTCGAGGGCGAGTTCCTTCCCGCCCGACTTGACGATCCGGCCGCCCGCCAGCACGTGGACGAAGTCCGGGACGATGTAGTTGAGCAGCCGCTGGTAGTGGGTGACCAGGATGGTCGCGTTGTCGGGTCGGCGCAGCTGGTTGACCCCGTCCGCCACGATCCGGAGCGCGTCAATGTCCAGCCCCGAGTCGGTCTCGTCGAGGATGGCCAGCTTCGGCGCCAGCACCGCCATCTGGAGGATCTCGTTGCGCTTCTTCTCCCCGCCCGAGAAGCCGTGGTTGACCGCGCGAGACATGATCTCGGGACCCCAGTCGACCAACTTGAGCTTCTCTTCCACCAGGTCGAGGAAGTCCATCGGGTCCATCTCTTCCTCGCCGCGCGCCTTGCGGATCTCGTTGAACGCGGCGCGCAGGAAGTAGGCGTTGGACACGCCGGGGATCTCCACCGGGTACTGGAACGCCAGGAAGACGCCGGCCTGGGCTCGGACCTCCGGCTCCATGTCCAGGAGGTCCTGACCTTCGTAGATCACCTGACCGTCGGTGACCTCATAGGCGGGGTGCCCGGCCAGCACCTGGGCGAGCGTACTCTTGCCCGACCCGTTCGGGCCCATGATGGCATGGACTTCCCCGGGGTTCACCGTCAGGGTGATGCCGTTGAGAATCTGCTTGTCGCCGGCTTTGGCGTGCAGGTTGATGATCTTGAGCACTGGAGTCGTTCCCCTGTTCGTTTGCGGGCCGGTGCGGCCGTTGCAGTGAATGCCGTCAGGCCTACCCGACGCTGCCTTCAAGGCTCACCCCGAGCAGCTTCTGCGCCTCCACCGCGAATTCCATCGGCAGCTCCTTGAACACTTCCTTGCAGAAGCCGTTCACGATGATGCTGATGGCGTTCTCGGTGTTGAGGCCGCGCTGCTTGAGGTAGAAGATCTGGTCCTCGCCGATCTTGGAGGTGGACGCCTCGTGCTCCACCGCCGCGCTCGGGTTCTGCACGTCGATATACGGAAAGGTGTGGGCCCCGCAGCGGTTCCCGATCAGCATCGAGTCGCACTGGGTGTAATTCCGCGCGCCGGAGGCGCGCGGCAGCACCTTCACCTGTCCCCGGTAGCTGTTGTTGCCTTGCCCGGCGGAGATGCCCTTGGACACGATGGTGCTCCGGGTGTCCCGGCCGAGGTGGATCATCTTGGTGCCGGTGTCGGCCTGCTGCCGGCCGTTGACCACGGCCACGCTGTAGAACTCGCCCACGGAGCGGTCTCCCTGGAGGATCACGCTCGGATACTTCCAGGTGATTGCCGAGCCGGTCTCCACCTGGGTCCAGGAGATCTTGCTGTCGTCCCCGGCGCACTTGCCGCGCTTGGTGACGAAGTTGTAGATGCCGCCCTTCCCCTCCGCGTCTCCGGCGTACCAGTTCTGCACCGTCGAGTACTTGACCGTCGCACCCTTCTGCGCCACCAGCTCCACCACCGCCGCGTGCAGCTGGTTGGTGTCCCGGCGGGGGGCGGTGCACCCCTCGAGGTAGCTCACGTACGCCCCCTCCTCCGCCACGATGAGGGTCCGCTCGAACTGGCCCGCGTCCGCGGTGTTCATGCGGAAGTAGGTGGACAGCTCCATGGGACAGCGCACGCCCTTGGGCACGTAGACGAAGGAGCCATCACTGAACACCGCCGAGTTGAGGGCGGCGAAGAAGTTGTCGTTGTAGGGGACCACCGAGCCCAGGTACTTCTCCACCAGCTCGGGGTGCTCCCGGGCCGCCTCGGAGAAGGAACAGAAGATGACGCCCTCCTTGGCCAGCGCCGCCTTGAAGGTGGTGCCCACCGAGACGCTGTCGAAGATGGCGTCCACCGCCACGCCCGACATCCGCTTCTGCTCCGACAACGAGATGCCCAGCTTCTCGTAGGTCCTCAGCAGTTCGGGGTCCACCTCATCGAGGCTGGCGAGCGGCTTGACGCTCTTCGGCGCCGAGTAGTAGATGACGTCCTGGTAGTCGATGGCCGGGTAGGTGACGTTGGCCCAGTGATGCGGTTCCTTCATCTCCAGCCACCGCCGGTACGCCTTGAGCCGCCAGGCCAGCATGAAGGGCGGCTCTTCCTTCTTGGCGGAAATCAGCCGCACTACGTCCTCGCTGAGCCCGCGGGGGATGACGTCGGACTCGATGTCGGTGACGAAGCCGTACTTGTATTCCCGGTTGACCAAGGCCTCAACCGCGGATTCAGATGAACTCATGCCTGCTCCTCACGGGCCGTCGGGCCCGGCTCATGCAACGACGTTAGGGACACCGGCGCGGGGTCGGGAAAGCTGACCCGGTATTCGCACGCACTGCAGCCGTCGAGCATATGCGACTCACGCTCCACCGCCGCCACCAGCACCTCGCCCAGAAACCGGGCTTCCGCCTCGCAGATTTCGGGAAACCGCTCGGCGAGGGCCCGGATGGCACAGTTGTGCTCGGTGAGCCGGAAACCGCCCTCTCCGTCATGCCATTCCGCCATGTAGCCGCCCTCGATGAGGGCGCGCATGACCGCTTCCATGCGCTGCTCGGGGGTGGAATCTCCCAGCTCGGCGCGCAGCTTCTCTGCCAGGTCGGTGAACCGGGTCTCCAGGGCCGCTACCACAGCCTGCCGGCCCGCCTGGGCAGCGACCCGGTCCAGTACCTCGGTAAGCAACTCCCGGTATCGCTGGGGAAAGAGGGACTCTCCGGCCGGACTGAGGTGCCAGGCGAAAGTCGGGGCGCCGAGCCCGCGCTGCTCGCGCCGGTAGGCAACAACCCCCTCAACCTCCAGCTCCTTCAAGTGGTGCCGGATGGCGTTGGAAGAGAGCCCCAGCCGCTCACCCAACTCCCTGGCTGTTACCGACCCGGTGCGCTTGAGCGCCACGAGGATCGCGCTGCGCGGCCCCTTGTACGCGGGCGGCAGCGATTGATCGACCACGGGTTCGGAAAGGGAGGATTCCATAGGCCGGTAATCCTAGAAGCGGGATCGGGATTTGTCAACTTAACTCCAAACTAACTGGATTAAGTTTCTAAAGCATTGCTCATAAACAACTTGCACGGGCGGAGCCAGGCTGGAAACGAGGTACTGAGATCAGGAAGTGGATGGCCGAGCTCGCGCATGGTGGCCCAGGCTCTTCGCTGCCTTGGACGTGCTCCTCGTGGCCCCATGTGTAAGTCATTGAAGTTTGGTTACTTAGAGTACGCATTGCGGCGACACGCGGTTAGTTGTTGTTACTACTTCTAAATAGTGTGTCGCGGCCTTTGACCAGGAACGTTGGCCGGCCGATCGGATTGGTGTTCGCCACCCCCATTGCCGACCGGTGCGCTTGAATGAAGATTGAGGCGCCTGCATAAGAACCCCGACCGGACAGAGAGAATGACCATCCACCGTATTCGCATGCTGGGCGATCCAATCCTTCGAGCCCGCTGCGAACCGATTGCCAAGCCTGGCTCCACCGCGGTGCGAGTGATCGTTGACGATCTGCGCGAGACGCTGCGCGACTTCCAGTCTCGCTTCGGGCACGGGCGGGGGATCTCCGCCCCGCAGATCGGCGCGCCGGTGCGTATCGTGTACGTCGAGATGGACAAGGCGTGGCCGCTGATCAACCCGGAAATCGTGGATGTCGGCAACGAGGACTTCACCGTCTGGGACGACTGCTTCTCGTTTCCGAGCCTCTTCGTCCGCGTCTCGCGCGCCTACCGGATCAAGGTGCGTTACCAGGATCTCAAGGGGGCCTGGCAGAGCGTCGAGCTCGAGGGAGACCGGGCCGAGCTGCTGCAGCACGAGATTGACCATCTGGACGGCGTGCTGGCGGTGGACCGGCCGCACGGGCTGGACCCGTTTTGCCTGCGGGAAGAGTGGAATCGTCAGCACGCCCATGAGGGCCGCTACGGAGAGCCCGAGCCCCGCAGCGCCAGCTACGCCACGCCGCTGACCGGCCTCCTCTAAGCGAGAACACCAGCGAAGCGAGGGAGGCTGATCGCCTCCAAGGGAGGCCGGACCTCGGCCTCCCTTGGCACGTTCAGGATCGGCAGCCGCTAAGTCGCCGGTGGCGGCGCAGGCGCGTCGGCCACCGGGCCCTGCCACTCCCGCTCGATTTCTGCGGTCGTTCGGCGCAGGATCTCCGCGACCCGGCGCACCGCGTCGTCCCCTGGCCCACGACGGAAGGCCTCGCGGAAGGTACGGGCGGCGAGCTGACCGAAGGCACTGTTCAGCTCTCCCATCGAGCCCCCGGCGTAGTCGCGCACCGTGTCTCGCACCCGGGCAATGATCTGATCCAGTTCGTCGCCCCGATCCTCGAGCTGCTGCTCGCCCTCCGGAGTAATGTGGTAGACCTTCTTCCCTTCGCTGTCCACGACCCGAACCAGCCCCTGGTCCTCCAGCATCTGCAGCGTCGGATAAATGGTTCCCGCCGACGGGGTGTAGCACCCCGCCATCCGCTCTTCGAGGGCCTTGATGATGTCGTAGCCGTGCCGAGGGCGCTCCTTGAGCAGTCGGAGGATCACCAGCCGGAGTTCTCCCGCCTCGAACATCTGCTGCCGACGGCGCCCGCCGTGGGTCTTGCCGCCCTTGGCCCAGAAGCCGAAACCGCGCAGACCAAGCGCGTCTTCGAGATCTCCCAAACCCCAGTCCTGCCAGTGTTTATGCATGGTCGTTCCCGTTATTGACGGTGGACGATATATCGCAAGATAGTACTTACGATATATCTTGGCTGAGGATTCGTCCAGAGTCAGGGTCCGGCCTAGGGACGTGGAGTTCCGGCCGTGGGCGGCGCCGAGGCGCCGGGGGCCGGGGTGGGGAAGGAGGCGGGAACGGAGTCCGATGGAGCCGCTGCCACCGTGCGACGCACCACCCGTCCGCGGTGGTCGAGGCGGGTCAGGTTGGCGTTGATCCGCTGAACGTACTGAAGGGTTTCCTCATGGCGCCAGCGGCGAACCTCGGGGGCCACCTGTTCCACACTGGCCCAGCGCCGCGGGTCCAGGGTTCGGCTCCGCGCGAGGTCGCGGGCACGCAGGATGGGAACCCGCCCGGCGTTGTAGCTGGCGAACATGAACGCCCGGTGGTCCTCATTGTCCACCGAATCCTGCCAGGTGCGCCAGAGCCGGCGGTCGTAGTAGATCCCTGCGGCGATATTCCACTCTGGGTCATCTATGGAGGCGAAGGCGGGGTTCCGGGACTGGACTTCCTGGAAGGTCAGTGGCATCAACTGCATGATGCCGCGCGCCCCGACCCAGCTGGTTGCCGCGGTGTCGAGGTTGCTCTCCGTGAGGGCCTGCGCCTTGAAGATCCGCCAGTCGAAGGCCACGCCGAAGAACCGCTTGCTGTACTTTCGGAAGCTGTCGTCGTAGCGCTCGCTGGGGCGCTGGGCGTGGAGGGACGAGGCGAGGCCGAACAGGGCCAGGGCCAGGGCGGGGACCCCGGCGCGCGTCCTCAATTGAGGGCCCCTCCGATGATGATGGCGATCGACAGGAACAGCGCCGCCACGAAGATGGCCACCGCGACATTGCCGCGCTGCAGCTCCTGGTTGAAGTCCACCTCCGGGGTCATTCGGTCAATGACCCGGTAGGACAGGTACATCAGTACCACGCCGAGCACCGCGTAGAGTACGTTCATTCCCACGATGGTCCATTCCATCACTGCCTCCGGGGCGGGAAGTGCAACACCATGGCATTGGCCACGACCAAGCTACGGATCTTCCAGCATTTTCGCGATCTGACACGGCCTGCCACGCTACTACTCTGTGGCCTCCTGGCCGGCACCGCGGCGCCGACAACGGTCCGGAGCCAGATGCCGGGCGAGCCGGCGGAATGGGCGGCGATCACCGCGCCCGGGGTGACTCGGGCCGCCGCCCAGGTGGACTCGGTCTATGTGGACCGCCAGCTCCCCGAAGTGGTCATTGCCGGCGGCGATTTCGCCGCCTACCTCATGGCCCGGCTGGGCCTGCGCTCGATCCCGCCCGACTTTGGATTCCAAGTGGCCATCGATACCAGCCTCATCCGCATTGGTGGTCGGATCAGCGATCTCCCAGCCGAGGCGCGTCAGGCGCTGTCCCAACTGGTCCTCATGCTCCCGGCGTCAACCCGGCTCGAGGCCCAGGTGGACCTGGCGCGGGCGGGACCCGAGGCGGTGCGCTTCCATTTGCGGAGCGCGACAGTGGACGGGATCGGCATTCCGGAAATGCTCCTCGCCCCGCTCATGGGGAGCGTGGGCCGGCAGTATCCGGCCCTGACCGCCAGCGGTCGCGACCTCTACGTCCAGATACCGGCCGGTGCCAGTATGAAGCTGATACCGGGCGCGGTGGTGCTGACGGGTCCCTGAGCTTGCGCCGACGCGGATTGAGGCGCAACTTGACCGCGGAAAGTGCCGACAACCCCGTGCCCGTTCACGCTCCTCGAGGTGGCCCATGTTTCTCCTGCTGACCAGCCTGCTCGCCGCTCCCCTCGCACCCGCGACCGCGGTGCCGGCCGACACCGCCCGCACCATGAACGGGGTTACCCTGCCGACGAACCTTGAGGTCGCCGGCCACGCGCTCACCCTCAACGGCATGGCGCTGCGCAAGAAATTCATCGTCAAGGTATATGTCGCCGCCCTCTATGTCGCCGCACCGTCGGGCGATGCGGCCGCGATCTTGGGGGCGGACGCCGCCCGCCGGATGGAGATGCACTTCCTGCGCGGGGTGGACAAGAAGAAGATCTGCGACGCCTGGCACGAGGGCCTCGAGAACAACACCCCGGGAGCGTCGGAGGAGCTCAAGCAGCAGTTCGTCGAGCTCTGCAACCTGATGGACGACATCGAAGACAAGCAGGCCTTTACCTTCACCTATGTCCCGGGCACCGGCACCGAAATCACGGTGGCCGGGACCAGTAAGGGCACGATTGCCGGCAAGGCCTTCGCCGACGCGCTGCTGGCCTGCTGGATCGGCCCCAAGCCCGGTCCCGGCGACGGCTTCAAGAAGAATCTGCTCGGCCGGTCCTGATCGGTGGACGACCGTGAAGTGCGGCTCCGGGCCTTGAGTGCGGCCCGGCGCCGCGTAGCATTCGCCCTGACGCTGGGCGTCATCGTCATCTATTTCGGGTTCATTTCCCTCATTGCCTGGAACAAACCGCTGCTCGGGACGCTGGTCGTCCCGGGATTGAGTCTGGGCATTCTCCTCGGC
Organism: uncultured Gemmatimonadaceae bacterium; assembly: GCA_964449145.1. Lineage (GTDB taxonomy): Bacteria > Gemmatimonadota > Gemmatimonadetes > Gemmatimonadales > GWC2-71-9 > JADJOM01. The sequence continues at coordinate 48,666 of CAYUYF010000007.1, forward strand.
GCGCTGGTGATCGTCGCCTGCTGGGCGCTCACCTGGGTGTACGTCCGGTGGGCCAACACTCGTTACGATCCGGAGCTGAAGCGATTGCGCGACTGGGGCGACGAAGCAGCCGACCGCAAGTAGGGCGGGGGAGGCGGCGCGACGAACCGGCCGGCGCCACGGCCGCCGGCCCGCACGGGATCAGGGCCGGGCCGTCGCTCCGGACCCGTTCCCCCTCGCCGACCGCCCCATGCCCCCGATCCGTCCCGCCCACTCAAGACCCCGACTCCCATGGCTTCTGGCCTGATTGCCAAGCTGTTCTTCTTCCTGTTCCTCGGCGTCACCCTCGGGATCACCTGGTGGGCGGCGCGGCGGACCCGGACGACCGAACAGTTCTACGCCGCAGGTCGATCGATCACGGCGGGCCAGAACGGGCTGGCCCTGGCCGGCGATTACATGAGCGCCGCGAGCTTCCTGGGAATCGCGGGCCTGGTCTCCCTCAGCGGTTTTGACGGACTGATCTACTCCACCGGCTGGCTGGTGGGGTGGCCGGTGGTGCTGTTCCTGATCGCCGAGCCGCTGCGGAACCTGGGCAAGTACACCTTCGCCGATGTGGTGGCCCTCCGGCTGCAGCAGGCGCCGGTGCGGATCGCCGCCGCCGTGGGAACGCTGGCCACGGTGACACTTTATCTCATCGCCCAGATGGTGGGCGCCGGGGGCCTGATCCGGCTGCTGTTCGGGCTGTCCTATGAGGCGGCGATCATTGTCGTGGGCGGGGCGATGATCGCCTATGTGCTCTTCGGTGGCATGATCGCGACCACCTGGGTGCAGATCGTCAAGGCGGTGCTGCTGCTCTTCGGGGCAACGCTGCTGGCGGTGCTGGTGCTGGCCCGATTCGGCATGAACCCCGCCCGGCTGTTCGCCGAGGCGGCGGCGCGTTACGGGGACGCAGTGCTCAGTCCCGGCCGGCTGGTGACCAACCCCGCCGATGCGTTTTCCCTTGGACTGGCGCTGATGTTCGGCACCGCGGGCCTGCCGCACATCCTGATGCGCTTCTACACCGTGCCCGACGCCGAGACCGCGCGCCGGTCGGTCTTCTACGCCACCGGCCTGATCGGGGCGTTCTACCTGATGACGTTCATCCTCGGCTTCGGCGCGATGGTGCTGGTTGGCCCCGACGCCATCCGGTCGGTGGACGCGGGGGGCAACATGGCGGCGCCCCTGCTGGCCGAGCTGCTGGGCGGCACGCCCTTCCTGGGGTTCATCGGGGCGGTGGCGTTCGCGACCATCCTGGCGGTGGTGGCCGGGCTCACCCTGTCGGGCGCAGCGGCGTTGTCCCACGACCTCTGGGTCAACGTGGTGCGCGGCGGCAAGGCCAGCGCGGTGGAACAGCTGCGGGTGGCCCGGGGGGCGACGCTGGTACTTGGCATCATTGCCGTGGTGCTGGGCATCACCTTCAAGGGCCAGAACGTCGCGTTCATGGTGTCGCTCGCGTTCGCCATCGCGGCCAGCGGAAACTTTCCGGCGCTGGTCCTGGCCATCTTCTGGCGCGGGTGTACCACCGCCGGGGTGGTCACAGCCATCGTCGTAGGTACCGTGGCGACGCTGCTGCTGATCTACCTCTCCCCCACCGTGCAAATGGACGTGCTGCACCGGGACAGCGCCTGGTTCCCGCTCAAGAACCCCGCGCTGGTCACGGTGCCGCTGGGGTTTCTCAGCGGCATCGTCGTTTCCCTGCTCCGCCCCAACGCCGCAGAATCCGCGGCCTTCGCTGGTGTTGAGCGGCAGGCCTCACTGGGCCACTAGAGAACACACCGTGCTGACCGCCCGCCGGCTCTTCTCCCTGTTCCTGGCCGTGACGCTTCTGATTACCTGGTGGGCGGTGCGCCGGGTGGATCTGCGGCAGCACCCCGCCGCCATCTTCCCGCTCCGTAATCCGACGATTGTCGCCCTGCCGCTGGCGTTCCTCTCGGCGGTGGTAGTGTCGCGGCTGACAGCCAACTCGCGAGAAGCCGACGCCTTTGCGGGCATGGAGCGGCCGGCCTCCCTGGGGCAGGCCGGCTAGAACCACTCCCCCAGGCGGACGAAGAACTCGTCACGGCCGCCCTGCTCGATTCCGTACTCCAGCCGGATCGGCCCGATCGGCGTCTCCACGTTGAGACCCGCACGGGCGCCGATCTCCCAGTCGCCCTCCGGCACCGCCGGCCCGCCCAGCGCGGCCTGTCCGATCGCACCTTCCACACGGAGGGAGAGCGGCCCCGCCAGCTTCACGGTGCTGGCAAGTCCGGCATACGCTTCCCGGTCACCGCGCTGCTCGCCGATATGAAATCCCGGGAAGCCATCCCACCCACCCAGCATGAAGGTGGATTGCGCGGGCAGGTCCTTGCCCCAGCCATAGCGAACCCAGGGGGTGACGGCGACCTCCGACGACAACGGGATCCGGGACGAAAACGCCGTCAGGAAGCGGGTGTACGCGTCGGTGTAAGCCACCTCCGCGTTGGCCTGCACGGGACCGAGCCGGTCGAGGCTCGACACCCGAAGCAGTCCCCCCCAGGCCTGCTGATCTCCGCGCCCCGGCTCGCGCCACAGGTGCATGCGCCCGCCGATCAGCACCTGCCACATGTTCCCCAGCTCCTGCTCCAGTCCCAGGAATCCGACCGCCTCGTGCGTCTTGAGCGCCCCCTGTTCGATGCCGCGGTCGTCGAACTGCCGGACCCGCTCGCGGGAGAGCATCATAGTGGCGAGTGGACGGAGCGGGCGCTCGGCCACGGTGTAGGTGCGCAGTCCGGCTTCCAGGTCCTGGCGCTGCTCACCCAGCCCGAGGGCCAGGGAACCCTCGGCCCGCTGGCCCAGCAGGTGCCGGTCGACACCGCCGAGCCACATGCGCCCGCCCAGATCGTTGTCATAGGCCAAGCCGACCGCGGCAAGGCGGCGGCTGGCCGGGCGCACCAGCAGGTCAAGTGTCAGGGAGTCGGGGGGGCCCGAGGGCTCGAGCCACACCGCCCGGAAGCCGTCGTTGTGGGCCAGCTGGCGGAGACCGGTGCGCACCCTCTCGACATCCAGCTTCGAGCCTTCCTCCAGCCCGAGCAGCCGCCGGACAAAGCGGCCTTCGGCGCTCTGGTCGGTCTTCCCCGTGATCCGCGCGAGCCGATAGCGTGGCGCCGGCACGGGTGGAGAGGGCCCCGCCGGAGGTGTCAGGCAGGGATAGTCGCGCAGGGTGTGGAGGGCGGTCTCGTAGCCCAGGGCGATGAGCTGCTCGACGTTCTCCCGGGAAAAATCGAGGCTCTTGTAGTCATCCACCGGCGGCCGGATCAGCCGGTCGCCGGAATCGGGGGCCACGCCGGGCTGGTTGAAGAGAAACCCGAGGAGCTGCTCCGCCAGGATCAGGGGATCGCTGAGGTCGAGGCTGTCGCCCAGGTGCTCGGTGGCGTCGGAGACCAGGAGTCGTCGGGCACCCTCGTCCCGGGCGGTCTGGGAGGGAATGTTCGCCACCAGCGCGCCATCACCCAGGTACCGGCCGTTGAGCCGCTCGGGCTCGAAGACTATGGGGATGGACATGCTGGCCCGCACCGCCCGGGCGAGGTCGCCGGAACGCAGCACCACCTCCGTTCGGCTGGAGAGGTCGGTGGCCACCGCCCGGAAGCGCATGCCCAGAGAATCGAAGCTGCCCCGGGCGCGCAAGTTGCCGCGGAGGAGCGCCAGGTTGAGCAGGGCGTTGACCTCTCCCTCACGCACCGACGCCCGCTGCAGGGAGAACTTCGAGTCCCCCTGCTCCCACACCGCCAGGGCCGGCCGTGGGGCCAGGGCATCGGGAACCCTGGGTGCGTAGCGGGTGAACAGATTCGACAGGGTGAGCGAGCGCGCCAGGGAGTCGATCTCCCTGCCGGTGTAGCCGCTGGCGTACATCCCGCCGATGATGGATCCCATGCTGGTGCCGACGATCAGGTCGGGGCGGATCCCGAGGCTGTCCAGTACCCGCAGCACACCAATGTGGGCCAGCCCCTTGGCCCCGCCACCTGAGAGGACCAGGGCCAGCGGCTCCCGGCAGGACTGGGCGGCCACGGGGCGATTCAGGAACGGCGCGCAGAGGGCGAGACTGACAAGCGCCAAGGCGATGCGTCGCATGGCAGCAAGTTAATCGCCCCCTTGCGCCGGGCCCGAGCCTCTGGCAATACTTGGCCCCGGAGAATCGAGCACCCCGCAGGGCGCCCGGCCTCAGGCCGGTTTCATGAGTGTCAAGGAGTGGCTGAATGGCTTACGTGATCACTGAAGCCTGCATCGGCGTCAAGGATCGCGCCTGCGTGGATGTCTGCCCGGTCGACTGCATATATGAAGGCGCAGACCAGCTGTACATCCACCCCGACGAGTGCATCGACTGCGGCGCCTGCGAGCCCGAATGTCCGGTCAACGCCATCTTCCCCGAAGAGGACGTGCCGGCCAATCAGAAGGAGTTCATCGGGAAGAACAAGGAAATCTTCACCGGCGACACCCCGCCGGGTCGGCCCCAGAAGTAGCGCGAGGAGCGCGGGGGCCGGCTGAAAAAGGGTGGGATCCCGGCGGATCCCACCCTTTCTGCAGCTCCCAGCCAGCCTCGATCCCGGCCACACCCCTCCCATAAAGAAGGGCGCCCAGACGCCGAACTGCATTGGCCGCGGCGCCTGGGCGAGAGGGAGGATTTTACTGGTAACGGCGCTGTCAGGTACTGCGGTCGGCCGTCACTGGGATAGACGCCCGGATCCCCGAAAAAGTTGCACCGCCCTGTCCAGGCTACCGGGGGACCCCAGCCAGGAACCCCGCCAGGGCCGCCGTGGAGGCTTCCGGGCGTTCCAGCGGGGGGATATGGCCAGCCCCGGCAATCACCGAAAGCCGGGCGCCCGGAATTGCATCCGCCAGGGCCTGGGCCGCCGCCACCGGGGTGACCTGATCGTCGTCTCCCACCACGACGAGGACGGGGATCCCCTCCAGGGTAGGTAGCAGGGAGAGGCTGTCGGACCGTTCCTTCATCGCGGCGATGGCACCGAGAATGCCGGGCACCGGGGTGGTCGCCATTTGCTGGCGCACCTGCTCGACCAGGGCTGGGTTTCCCTTCCGGGTGGTCCGGGCCAGCAACTTTGGCAGCATGACCTCCGCGATGGCTTCGGCGCCACCCTCCCGGGCCTGCGTAGTGGCCAGGTCCCGGGCGCGGCGTCCCTCTGCGGTATCGGCGTCGGCCCGGGTATCCATGAGCACGAGGCCACGGACCCGGTCGCGGGCTCTCCGCAGGATCTCGAAGGCCACGTAGCCTCCCATGGACTGACCGCAGAGAACCACCTTGTCCACCCCGAGCGAGGTGAGCAGGGCGAGCAGGTCGTCGGCGTACGTCGCCATGCTGTAGCCGAGGTCCGGGGCGTCGGACTGGCCCATGCCGCGAAGGTCGGGGGCGATGCGAAGCCAGCCCTCGAGGTGGCCGAGCTGGTGCTCCCAGAGCGTGTGATCCAGCGGATAGCCGTGGATCAACAGGAGTGCTGGCCCCTGGCCGCGCACGTCCACGGCCAGGTTGACCCCATTGACTGCGACCCGACGGAGGTTGCCGGCGAGCTGGCGGTCGGTGATGACTTGCGGCAGCGATTCCGGAACGGGGACCGGGGTCCCCTGCGGATCGACGCAGACGAAGACCACCTCGGCGGTCGAGACCAGGACGTCGTCCCGCACCCGGCGGGCGGTCTGGCGCAGGGTGAAGCTGGTGCGGCCGACATGCACCAGCACCTGGGCGAATCGCAGCACATCGCCCTGGAAGGCCTGGGCGTGGTATTCGACGAGCGACTTCCGCACCGCTGGCCAGACCCCATGGCGCTGGAAGTAGTCCATGCCTGGCCCGCGCGCCAGCACCTCCCACCGGGCGCGCTCGAACAGGGCGACGAACGCCGCCTGATTCAGGTGGCCAAAGGCATCGCACTGATCGGGATAGACCGTCAGGTCAACTTCTGGTGAGGCCACAGCGACTCCGCGCGCAGGTGGGCCCGGTGCAGGAGTGGATGGTCGAGCACTGGCGTGTGAACCAGCCTGGTGTCAAAAGTATGCCAGAACAGGAGGCGCGGAAAGGAAGCGCCGAGCCTGGCGAGTGCGGCCGCCGCCTTGGCAGTGTAGGTGAGGTCCACGGTGAGACCCGCACCCGCCATCCACCGCTGTGCCCGGCGCGCCGCCGGCGTGGGGTGACCGTAGCCGGCACCCAACTCGTCAGTGATGAGGCGGAGCGGCCCGAGTGCAGGCGCGTGCTTCATTCCGGACCGACGCAGCAGGTCGTGAGCGCGCCTGGCAAGGGCAAGGACTCGTCGCTCCGTGGCATACCAAGGCTCGGCCGCCCGGACGGCGCAGACTGTCACCGGCCAGCGTGCCAGGCTGAAGCCGAGCAGCAATCCCGCCGCTGTGCCACAGGAGCCGCAGGGGACGATCACCGCATCCGGCCGTGGGGAATCGGACCCGTCCACTTGGGCCACCAGCTCAAGCGCCGCGTTGACGCTGCCAAGGACCGACAGCGGCGAAGCACCCCCGGCCCCCAGCCACGATGGCGGGCCGATGCGCCGGGCTCTCCACCACGCCTGGGTGGCGGCGATCGGAAGCGCGGCCTTGGTCCAGGCCAGTACCGGCTCGCCGTGACGGAGAGTCGTGGAGAGGGTGCCGGCGACCGTCTCGTTCCAGGGCTGGGGGAAGAGCACCGGATACGTGCTGCGACCGGTCAGGGCGGCGCCGGCCGACAGCGCCGCGCACCAGGTGGAGCCATAGCCACCGATGGTGACCACACTCTTCCCCAGCGTGGGGAGCAGGAACTCCAGGGCCCGCAACTTGTTGCCGCCGAACGGAGTACCATTCTGGTCCTCCCGCTTGACGGCGAGTCCGGCCAGTCCGATGTCTGCCGCGAGTTCCGGATGGTTCTCGAGCGGGGAGGGAAACTGCCCCAGCGGATGTCGGGGCGGCAGCGCGGGTACCAGGCCGGCGAGGGGGACGGACATGACCAGTACGGTAGCCGTCCGGCTGGTCAACCGGCCAGTGGCGGACTTTATTCAACGCTTCTCCATTCACCTCCTCCGGTGCCGCGATGAAACCACCGACCGACTACGTCCGCCACGCCGCCAGGCTCGCACGCAAGATCCAGCTGGACGCCGCGATGGGCGGTACGCCGGCTCCCGACGCCGAGTTCTTCAAGACACTCGCCAAGGCGCTGGAAGAAATCGCCAGCGGGCTCGAGATGGTCAGCGCGCGTGAGTGACCTGCTGCTCGACTCGCAGGCGGCGTTTGACCGGTTCATGAGCGGGCTCCGGGGGACACCGCTGCTTGCAGTGGATACCGAGGCGGCGAGCTTCCACCGGTACAATGACCGGATCTACCTCATCCAGGTCTCGTCACGCGACGCCACGGCGGTCATCGACCCTCTGGCCGTCGCGGACTTGGGTGCGCTGGGCGCGCTGCTGGCCGATCCGGCGGTCGAGACGGTGTTTCACGACGCCGATTACGACCTTCGCATCCTCCACCGCGACCTGGGCTTCACCGCCGCCCATCTCTTTGACACCCGGATTGCGGCCCAGCTGCTCAACGAGCCGGGCATCGGCCTGGCGGCGCTGCTGCAGAAGCACTTCGGTCTGACGCTGGACAAGAAGTACCAGCGGGCCGACTGGTCCATGCGGCCGCTCCTCGCGGGCATGCTGGAATACGCCGCCGCCGACACCCGCTACCTGCCGAAGCTTCGGGACATCATCCGGCAGCAGCTGGTGGACATGGGACGCTGGTCGTGGGCCGAGGAGGAGTTCGGGCTGCTGGAGCAGGTGCGGTGGTCGCCGGCCGGCCCCCCGGAGGAGGCCTACCTGCGTATCAAGGGCGCCCGCACGCTGCGCGGCCACCAGTACACCGTGCTCCGCGAGCTGCACGAGTGGCGGGAGCAAGCGGCGAAGCAGCTCGACCGGGCGCCCTTCCGGGTGCTGCAGAACGAATCACTGCTGACCATTGCCAAGGGGATGCCCGCGGATGAGACCGCCCTGCGGGAGCTCAAGGCGCTCTCGCCCGACCAGCTGCGGCGACGGGGAGACGATCTCCTGGCCGCGGTCCGCCGCGGGGTGAACGCGCCGCCCGAGAGCATTCCGCAGTTCGAGCGTACCCGGCGTCCGGCGCCGGACCTGGCCTACGAGGCGCGGCTGGAGCGGCTCAAGCAGGAGCGTAACCGGATCGCCGGGGAACTCCCGCTGGCGCCGGGCGTGCTCTGCCCCAACGGCCTGCTGGAGGCGATCGCCCGGCTGGAGCCGAAGGGCATCGAGGAGCTGGCCCAGGTGGAAGGCATGCGCCGCTGGCAGCGGGAGGTAGTCGGGAGCCGGCTGATCGCGGTTCTGCAGGTGGAGGGGTAGCAGCCAACAATGGCCTGAAGCTGGCAACTCAAATGGGTGGGATCCGCGACGGATTCCACCCGGTTTGCTGACCATCACCGAGTGCCGGGCAGGCGCCGCTCACGCTCACCCGCCCAGGAAGGCCCGCACCCGCGGATCCATCTTCTCGGGGGTCCAGTAGGGCTCCCACACGATCTCCACCTCACACGAAGTGACCCCCTCGAGGTCCTCGACGCAGCGCTTGACGTCTCCCACGATCTCGGGACCCGCAGGACAGGCCGGACTGGTCAGTGTCATCTTGACGTGCACGGCGCCGGCGTCGTTGATCTCGACGTCGTAGACCAGGCCGATATCAATGATGTTGAGGTTGAGCTCCGGATCTTTAACGCCGCGGAGCGCTTTCCGGATCGTTTCGGCTGTCTGCATGCTGACTTCCTCCTGCCGGAAGCCTAATCGGTTGCCGGGGTGGTGTCATCGTTCAACCGCGAAGCCGCGAAGGCCGGCGCCCGATGACACCCAGGGCCTCCAGCGCCAAAGACGCGATCACATCCCTCGCACCCTTGGCGTGCACTCGGCTCACCAGCAAGAGATGACGATGCGTCGCGCCCCGGCGGCGCTGTTTCTATGCTGCCCCGTGGGCTCGGAGCAGGGCGTCCACCTCGGCGTAGCCCGATGGGTAGGGGATCCCGGCGACCGTGGCTCCAGCCCCCAGCAGCATCCGGACCGATTCGGGGCTGCGGCGCTCGGTCCAGTAGGAGTCCACGCAGGCCTTGACCGCGAGGGCGAGCGGGGTGCGGCCCCGGCTGTCCCGGGCATCGACTGGGGATCCCCGGTCAAGCAACAGCCGCACCGTTGGCGGGTGCGCCTTCCAGGCGGCGACGTGCAGGGCCATGGCGTCTTCCGCGATGTCAAAGTACCCGTCCCCCTGGTAGCGCGCCGTGATCGGGACACCGAGGTCGAGCAGGTTCCGCACCCCATCGGTGTTCCAGGTCCCTGCAAACTCCGCCAGCAGCGACCCACCCTGCGCCACCAGCTCCGTCACCAGCCGGGGCTCGGTCCGGCTGATGGTGCCGATGGCGCCGGCATCGTTGCGGGCGCACGCGGCGATCAGCCGATCGATCCCCGACAGCTCCACGGGGAATCCCCGCTGCTCGAACAGCGCCAGCAGGTCTCCCCGGCCGCGCCGGGCGGCCCGCGTCACCGCAGACTGGCCGTCGTGGAGGAGAGACGGATCGGCAGCGTGGTCGAGCAATAACGCGATGATCGTGAGGCTGTTGTCGCGCGCGATCGCGTGATGCAGCGGAGAGAGGCCACGGCTCCGGCGCCGGTTGGGATCGGCGCCATGCTGGAGGAGATACCGGACCCCGTGCTCATCGTGCCAGTCGTGCTTGCGGACCAGCATCATGGCCAGGCTCTCGGCGCTGAGCCGTCCGGTTTCCACCACCGCCTTCATCGCCGCACTGTCGTCGGATTCGGGCGAATGGTAGACCACCTCGACATCGTTGGGGTCCGCACCGCGCGCCAGCAGCAGCCGGGTCAGTCCTTCATGATGCGCCACGCCGGCGGCGCCGTACAGGGGGGTCTCGAACTCGGGGAACTGGCCTTCGGTCCAGAATCCGCCGTTGGGATCGGCGCCGGCGTCCAGCAGCGCGGTCGCGGCACCCAGGAAGCCATCGGACCGTGCCGGGTCGAGCCGGAGATACCTGGACAGGCACAGGTAGGTCAGTGCGGTCCCGCCGTGGGGCGCGCTACGTGCCGTCGCGGCCTGGGGATCGGCCGCGAGGAACCGGTGCACCGCGGTATCGTCTCCCAGGACCGCGGCGGTGTGCAGGTCCCGTCCGGCGACTTCCGGGTGGCGGGCCAGAATCTGCTCGGCCGTCGCCAGGTCCCCGTGCCAGGTAGCGGCCGCGAGAAAGGCAGTGCGCAGGTCGTCGCTGCTCATCGCTCCCTCCTCACTATTCCAGGTGCCGAATGGCGCGACGGAGATTCTCCCGCGCGGCGGCTTCGCGGGCCGAAAGGTACCCGGTGTGAAAGATCCGGGGACGGGCCAGGAATCCCTCGAGAATCCGGCGGCGCTCCCGGCGAAAGAGCGGCGCCGGCACCCAGGCGTATTCCTGCCGAATCTGCCGTTCGTACTCGCCGAAGCGCTCAGGAGCAGCCGCCAGGATAGCCAGGTCAATGTCGGCCACGACGCGGGCGTCGGCAGTGTCCGGCACCACGTCGTGCCGGGTGGCGCGCACCAGCGCGCCGACCCGTCCAGCCGGTTCCTCGGGAACTCCCGCCTCGCGGCACGCGGCCTCCGCCCACTCGGCGCTTCGGTGTTCGTTGTCAGGCGCTCGGGGGTCGTAGATCGCGTCGTGGAACCACAGCGCCAGTTCCACTTCCCCTGGATGGAGGGCTTCCGCCTGGACCGCGGGGAAGAGGGCCAGGCAATCGTCGAGGTGCCTGGCGGTGTGGTACGCCCGATGTGGTTCGGCGTAGCAGTCCGTGACCTGCCGGAAGAGCCTGTCGCCGGGCGGCGACACGCCCAGCGCCTCCCAGGCTGCGCGCCACTGCTCGATGGTGGCCATCGCTCAAGTCTGGCGCTAGCGGCCGTTCGCCGCCACCGCCGCATCGGCCAGCGCACCCCGGATACCGCGGAGCAGGCGGATGGAGTTTCCCATGCGGGGGGCGTAGCTCCGGTTGGTGAGGAGGACCAGGAACAGGTCGCGCTCCGGATCGACCCAGAGCTGGGTTCCCGTCCACCCGGTATGCCCGTACGCCCGCACCGAGAGCAGTCGTCCGAAGGCGGTGTCGTCGCGGTTCCCGGGGTCGGGCCGCTCCCAGCCGAGATATCGCGTGGGCACCAGCGAGTCGGGGGTAAGGAAGATGCGGACCACCCAGGGGGCCAGCACCTTCCGTCCTTCGACGGTACCCTCGCCGAGCCAGAGGCGCGCGAAGCGGGCGAGGTCGGCCCCGGTGCCGAACAACCCGGCGTGGCCCGCCGCGCCGCCCATGCGGACGGCGTTCTGATCGTTCACGCGGCAGCAGACCGGCCGGCCGCCCCAGCGGCCGGTCGGCGCGGTGCGGACGGAGAGAGAATCCGCGACCCGGTACCCGGTGTGGCGGAGCCCGGCGGGATCCAGCACCAGTCTGACGACGTAGCGCTCCAGCGGTTCGCCGGTGACTTGCTCCACCAGCAGGCCGAGCAGGAGAAAGTTGATGTCACTGTATTCCGCGCGGTGACTCGGCCGGCCACGTGGCCGCTCCCGGTAGAGCAGGGTGATGGCGCTGTCACGCGAGTCGGCCAGCTGGTAGAACGGGGCATAACTCCTGAGCCCGCTGGTGTGGCTGAGGAGCTGCCGGATGGTGATGGCGTCCCGGCCGTCTCCCGTGAAGCGTGGGAGATAGCGGACCACCGGATCGTCGAGACCTATGCGGCGGGACTCAATCAGCGTTGCCGCCGCCATCGCCGTGCCGAGCACCTTGGTGATGGACGCGAGATCCCAGAGGGTGGAGTCGGGGTGGGGAACGGGGCTGGTCCGGTCCCAGGTCAGGTGCCCGAACCCGCGTTGATGCAGCACCCCGTCGCGGCGGCCGATGAGCAGGACCGCCCCCGGATACACGCCGCGCACGATGCCGGACTGGACGATGGAGTCCGCCGCCCGAAAATCCTGGGCCCGCAGCGGGGTCGCGGCGAGCAGCAGGGCCGCTGCCGCCAGCCGCATCATCGGCGTGGGCCGGCGGCCTCGACCCCGACCCAGCCGGTGGGCAGGCTGTAGAGCAGGCGCAACGAGAAGCGATCCCGTCCGGAGGGCGTGGTCTGGGTCGCGATCGGATGCATGACATCCTCGGGGCGAGCGGAATGGGGCAGGCCGAGTGCATGTCCCAGCTCGTGCAGGGCAACGGCCCGGCGGACGGCGGGGGCCAGGGGACGTCCAGTCGTCGGCGAGCGGGTACCCAGCCACACCACCGCCCGGTGGATCCGCCCGGAGCGATCCCAGATCACGTCGGTGAGGCCCGCGCGATCGGGCCCGAGCGTGTCCGACCAGCGAATAATCAGACGAGCCTCGGCGGTGTCGGCCACCTCGTGGAGCTGCACACCCACCATGGCCGGCGACCAGGTATCAATGGCCCAGCGGGCGTCCGCCACCATTGCCGGCTCGAATCCCGCCGCGCCGCCGGGAAGGATGCTCACCGGCAGCTGGTCCGACTCCAGGCTCCAGCGCCGGACGATCGAATCGGTCTCGGTGAACAGCGAGTCCAGGTAGTGCCGGTCCGGCTCGGCGCTGATCCGCAGGCGCGCCGTGAGCCGGGCTAGGGAGTCGAGGGGCGCCACCGGGCCGGCGGGGAGGGGCGCGCGGGCACCTTGGCGGGTCGCTGTGAGTTCGGCCTCGCGGGGCGGACGGACGGCGGGCGTTGGGACGGCGGCGGCCTCGCGGGCCTCACGGATTCTGGTGGTCACCGTGAACGAGAGCAGGAACAGGGCCAGTCCCAGCAGGAGGCGTCGGAACATCATGCCCCGAATATCATGACCCGGAGCCGGGATGCGCTACCGCTGGCGTGGGGGGGACTGGCCCCCTACAATTTCGCCTACCCGCTGGCCCGCCTGCCGCGCGCCCTCACCCCGGAGCGTTCCAACACGTGGCTTCCCGTCTTTCGCGGGCCCTCATCCGCTGGCGCTGGATCATCATCGTCGGCTGGACGGTGGTGGGCTACGTGGCGGCACACAAGGCGCCGCAGGTGGTCCAAGTGCTCAACGTGCGCGGCGGCACGCGGGAGCCGACCGAGGCCAGCCGGGCCGAGCAGCTCCTGCGGGAGCGCTTCGACAAGCCGCTCAACGACATCTTCGTTGTCACCATCGAGGCCCCGGTCCACGTGGACAGCGCGCCGACCCGCGTGCTGGTGGACAGCCTGCTCAGTATCCTGGGCCGCCAGCCCTGGATCGGCACGACCGCATCGTTTCGCGCCACCGGCGACTCCGCGTTCCTGAGCCGAGACGGCCGGTCGACGTTCATCGCGCTGGCCATCGACGCGCCCCGTGACAGCGTCAGCGAACTGGTCCCGGTGGCGCGGGCGCTGGTGACGGAGGCGGTGCGGACCTCCGGCGCGGACACCGTCACCCATCGCCTGCTGGTGACCGGGCGTGCACCGCTGGACCTGGACATCAAGACGGTCTCCGCCAGCGACAGCCGCCGCGGCGAGGTCCGCCTGCTGCCGCTGACCGCCGGCATCCTGCTGCTGGCCTTCGGCGCCCTTGTCGCGGCGTTGCTGCCGCTCATCGTGGGCTTCATGGCCATCTGGATCACCCTCGCGGTCGTGGTGGTCCTGTCGGCCTACACCCCGATGTCGGTCTTCGTGCTGAACATGACAACGATGCTGGGGCTCGGGGTCGGAATAGACTACTCGCTGCTCATTGTGACCCGGTTCCGCGAGGAACTCAACAAGGGGCTCCGGCGGGAGGAAGCCGCGGCCCGGGCGCTCAGCACCGCCGGCGCCGCCGTGCTGACCTCGGGGATGACCGTCGTCGTCGGGTTTGCCGCGCTGTTGTTCACCCCACTGGTGGAGACCCAGAGCGTGGGGATCGGCGGCCTGGTGGTGGTGGCGGTCGCGATGGCGCTATCCACCACCCTGCTGCCCGCGCTGCTGGCGGTGCTGGGCCGCCAGATTGACCGGCCCAAATGGCTGGCCCGGCGGCTCACCTGGTACCACGCCCCCACGGCGTGGGAGCGCTGGGCCCGGGGGCTCTCCCGCAATCCGCTCCGTGCGCTGCTGATCGGCGGGACGCTCATCGCCCTGCTCACGGCGCCGGTCTTCTGGATCAAGATCGGCCTGCCGTCGCGCAACTGGTGGCCCACGGCCACCGAGGCGGGGCAGGGCGTCGCCGCCCTGGACCGGATGGGCGTGTCCAACATCATCCTGCCGGTCAAGGTGGTGGTGGAGTTTCCCGAGGGGCAGCGCGCCACCTCCGCGGCAGGCCTGCGGGGCATCAAGGCGCTCTCGGATTCCCTGCGCGCGGACCCGCGGGTGGGGCAGGTGCGCAGCATCGTGGACCTGGAGGCCGGCACCTCAATCCTGCAGTACTCGATTCTCTACAGCGACCTCCCCGCCGCCCGGCTCGAGTACGGCGACTTCATCGACGCCTACCTGAGCCGGGATGCCCGCGTGGCCCTGGTGGACGTCGTCCTGGGCGACACCACCAGCCTCACGTCGGGCATGGACGTGTCCCAGAAGGCGCGCGACCTCGCCCTCAACCCGCCCAAGCAGCTCAAGGATGCCACCATCCTCGTCGGCGGGTATACGGCGTCATCGCTGGATCTGCAGAACGTGCTGCTGGACCGCTTCCCGATGCTGGTCTTCGGCATCCTGGCGTGCACCGGCCTGATGCTGGCGCTGGTCTTCCGGTCGGTCCTGGTGCCGATCAAGGCCATCATCATGAACACCCTGTCGGTGAGTGCGACCTTCGGCCTGATCGTGCTGGTGTTCCAGCACGGCATCGGGGCCTCGTTGCTGGGGCTCGATGGGCCGACCTCGGCGATCTTCGTGGTGGTGCCGGTGCTGGTCTTCGCGGTGGTGTTCGGGCTGAGCATGGACTACGAGGTGTTCCTGCTGGCGCGGGTCAAGGAGGCGTTCGACAAGACCGGCGACAACGAGAAAGCCACGGAGGAGGGGCTCTCGGCCACCGCGTCGGTGATCACCAGCGCGGCGCTGATCATGATCCTGGTGTTCGGGGTGTTCGCCTTTGCCCGCGTGCTGGCGATGCAGTTCCTGGGATTCGGGCTGGCGGTCGCCGTGCTGCTCGACGCCACGATCATCCGCATGGTGCTGGTCCCCGCCATCATGCACCTGGCCGGCGAGTGGAACTGGTGGCCGGGGGTCCGGCGGCGACGCCCGCCGCCTCCGCGCCTTACGCCTCCCCCCGCCTGAGGCGCGCGGCCGTGCCCCCCCTCACCAGCAGGTAATCACCCCGTCGCGGGTCGCCGATCCGACCGGTGCGGCGGTGCCCACGATCACGCCGCAGACCTTGGTGGTTTTCGGATTGACGACCGTGGCCGACCAGCCGCTCACCGTCGCCTCCTGGATCGTGATGGTGTTGCCCGCGGTCGGGTTGGGATTCAGCGAATCGGTGGTGATGCTGTAGATCCGGTAATTGAAGTAGTACCCCTCCTGCTCCTCCTGCACCCCGTGGAGATCCGAGACCATCGATGCGACGGTCGCCTTGTCCTTGGTCGTCTGCAGTCGCACGAATGCCAGCGACGCCAGCAGGCCGATGACGATCATCACGATCAGGATCTCGATGAACGTGAAGCCCTGTCTCATTGCTTCGCCTCCAGCCAGTTGGGTCCGATGCCCACATCCACCACCAGCGGGACGTTGAGCTGGGCCGCCCCCACCATGTGGGTGCGCACCATCTTTACCACCGCATCAACTTCCGCCTCGGGCGCCTCCAGCACAAGCTCGTCATGGACCTGCAGCAGCAGGCGGGCGCCCAGTCCCCCCGACCCCAGGGCGCCATGGATGCGGATCATGGCAATCTTGATCAGGTCCGCCGCGGAGCCCTGCAGCGGGGTGTTCTGGGCGGTGCGCTCCGCAAAGGAGCGGAGGTTGAAGTTCTTGTCGTTGATCTCGGGGATGTAGCGCCGCCGGCCGAACAGCGTCTCCACGAAGCCGTTCTCGCGCGCCAGCTTCACCTGCAGGTCCAGGTAGGCCCGCACCCCGGAGAACCGCTCGAAGTACTGGGTAATGAACGCCTTTGCCTCCTCCTGCGCGATGCCGAGCTGGCGGGCCAGCGCAAAGGCGCCCTGGCCGTAGATGGTGCCAAAGTTGATGGTCTTGGCGCGGGCCCGCATCTCCGGCGTCACCTGATCCAGCGCCACCCCGAAGATGACCGAGGCGGTCTGCCGGTGGATGTCCCCGCCCGAGCGGAACGCCTGGATGAACGCCGGATCCCCCGACAGGTGCGCCATCAGCCGCAACTCGATCTGGGAATAGTCCGCGACGATGAACTTGCAGCCCGGCGCCGGGATGAACCCCTTGCGGATCTCCTCGCCCCGCAGGGAGCGCACCGGAATGTTCTGCAGATTGGGGTCGGAGGAGCTGAGCCGCCCGGTGGCCGCGCCGGTCTGGTTGAAGCTGGTGTGGATCCGGCCGGTGGCGGGGTTGATACGCCCCGGGAGGACATCCACGTAGGTGGACTTGAGCTTCTGCAACTCACGATAGGCCAAGATCAGTCCCGGCACCTCGTGGCCCCCCGCCGCGAGCTGTTCCAGCACGTCCGCATCGGTGGACGGGCCGGTCTTGGTCCGCTTGAGCACCGGCAGCTGCAATTGCTCGAAGAGCAGCACCGCCAGCTGCTTGGGGCTATTCAGGTTGACCTGAGCCCCCGCCGCCCGGCCGATCTCCGCCTCCAGCCGGGTCATGTCCTCGGTCAGTTCGCCGGCAATGCGGCGGAACAGGGGCCGGTCAATCAGGATGCCGTCCCACTCCATGTCCACCAGGACCGGCATCAGCGGCATCTCGATCTCCTGCAGCAGCCGCTCCAGCCCCATCTGCCGGAGGGAAGGGGCGAAGAACTCCCTCAGCGCCAGCACCGTGGCGCTGTCGGCACCACCGTACTCCGCCGCGGCCACCTGCGCCACCTCGGCGAACGGGACTCCGGCCTTGCCCTTGCCGACCAGGTCGGAGTACAGCCGCATCGGCCGGCCCAGGTGCTCCAGACTGAGAGTGTCCAGCCCGTGGGAGCGGCGTCCCGGGTCCAGCACGAAGCTGGCGAGCATGGTGTCGTAGGCCACGCCCGCCAGCTCCACCCCCGCCCGGCGAAGCACCTGCCAGTCGTACTTGATGTTGTGCCCCGCCTTCGGCACCGCGGGATCGCGCAGCAGCTCGGCCAACGGCCGGCAGGCGGGATCGGTGAGCGGCGGCAGGTTGAAGACCGGCGCCGGAGCCGCCAGCTCCCCCGCCTGCGGCCGGTGGCCGAACGAGAGGTACCAGACCTCCTCAGGCGAGGCCGCCAGCGCCAGCCCCACCAGGTCGGCCGAGTGCGGATCCAGCGAGGATGTCTCGGTGTCGAGGGCCACGACCGGGGCGGCCCGGAGCCGGGTGACGATCGCCGCGAGACCGGACGGCTCGGTTACCAGAATGACCGCCGGCCCCGGCGGGGTCTCCGCGGCAGGACCCGGCGTCTCGCCCGCCCGATCCACACCGACGGCATCGGGGGCCGGCCGAACCGCCGTCGGTGAGTCGCCCGACGGGCGGGGGGCCGAGTCGCCCGCATCACCCAGCTTCTGCGCCAGCGAAAAGAACTCCAGCTCTCCCATGAGCCGGATCAGCGCCTCGCGGTCGGGGTCGCCCTCTCGCAGCGCCTCAGGGTCGAGGGTCACCGGCACGTCAGTGTGAATCGTGACCAGCCGCTTGGAGAGCGTGGCGTTGGCCGAGTACTGCTCCAGCGCTTCCCGGGCGCGCTTGCCCTTGATCTCTCCCGTGCGGCGAAGCATCTCCTCCAGCGACCCGAACTGGGCCAGCAGTTCCGCCGCCCCCTTGCTGCCGATGCCCTTGACGCCGGGGACGTTGTCCGAGCTGTCGCCCACCAGGGCGAGGTAGTCGACCACCTGGGCTGGCGGCACGCCCAGCCGCTCGGCGCCGTTGGACTCGTCCACCCACTGCTCGTCCACGGCGGCCGGCCCGCCGCGCCCGGGATTGAGCAGGGCGACACCCGGGCGGATAAGCTGGTAGAAGTCCTTGTCCCCCGAAACGATCACCACCTGATAACCCTGCGCCACTCCCAGGTGGGCCAAAGTGCCGATGACGTCGTCAGCCTCGTAGCCTGGCACCGCCACCACCGGTACGTGAAAGGCGGCCAGGAGCTGCTCGATCCGCTCCACCGAACGGTCGAACTCCGCCTGGAGCTCCTGGTCCAGCTTTTCTCGGGTCGACTTGTACTCGGGGAAGATCTCGCTGCGGAAGGAATCGCCGGCGTCGTGCACCCAGGCGAGGTACTCGGGGTGGTATTTCTGCCGGAGCCGGAGCAGAAAATTCACCACGCCCCAGGCGGCGCTGGTGTTCTCACCCTTGGCGGTCCGGAGGGGCCGCGAGATCAGGGCGAAGAAGGCACGATAGATCAGGGCATAGCCATCAATCAGGAACAGCCGCGGGGCGGAAGCAGGCATGGCGGTAAAGATACGGCGATTGGCCGATTAGGCGATTCGGCGATGGGGTCGGTCACTCGCCGAATCGGCCAATCGCCTGCTCCCTCACCCCTACGGCAGCTCCCGGCCGACGACATTCTCCAGCGCGGCCCTGGAGGTGGGCACCAGCTTGAACCGGCCGAACCCGCTTTCGTCCACGAAGTACAGCGTCAGGTTATACCGGGTGTAGCCCCACCGGATGAGCCGGCCCTCCGAGGTGGGGCTGGCGTCGAAGACCTCATCGGGCTCCCCCATGCGGATGAGCACTTCCCCCCGGTCGGTTCGCCAACCCTGGGTTCCCTCGTCACGGAAGCGCAGGTTGGCGTAGGCCATGCGTCCGAAGTAGCGATCCAGTAATTCGTGGGCGGGGGTCGCGGGGTTGGGATCAGTACTGCGATAGAACGCGCCCCACAGCCGGGCCCGTTCCGAGGAAGGCGCCTTGCGGAGCGAGTCCAGCGCCAACGACGGGGGGAAGTAACGCAGCAGCGAGACCATATCGTCGAAATTGGTGATCACCCAGCCGGTGGAGAATGACACCAGCGCGGTGGTGCTGCGGGCCAGGTCGCCGCTGCCGGCGACAATGCGGAGCTCGCCCAGCGAGGTGGTACTGGGGGCAAACCGGAGCACGCCACCTTCCACCTCACGCCCGCCCTCGAACCCTAGCGAGTCGCTCAGAACCACGCTGTCCCGGGCGTCGATGAGGGTGATCGGAACCCGGGCGGGCTCCGTGAGCCCGTACGCCTCCACGTACGCAATGGCCGAGTCGCCGCCATAGGCCAGCGCCCCGCGGGGATTGAGAATGATCTCCACCGGCGTGGCCCGGGTGGCTCGGCTACGCACCTGGTAGGCAAGGGCGGGCGCCGTGAGGGTACCGGGCCCGAAGGCGGGAACCGCGAATTCCCCTTCGGCGCGGGACGTCTTGCCGCCGCCCTGGTCTGCCACCTGTACGGCAACGCGCCACGCCCCGGCGGCGAGGGTCAGGCCCTCCTGGTAGAGCACACTCTCGTCGTTGCGCTGCGTCTCTGTGAACCGGGCGACCCGCACGGACTGGTCGCGGGCGCTCCGGACCGCGGCACCGCCGGCCACCGGGGTAGCGGTGATCTCTACCCGGTACCGGGCCAGGAAGCCGTCACCCTCACGCTGAAAGACCAGGTTGCGCGACTCCAGCGAAAGCGCGACCACCGCCACCGTGGAGTCGCCGGCGCCACCGAAGAACGCCACGCTGGCGATGAAGGGCACCGGGGCCGGACCGGTGAGTCGTCCCAGCCGGCGATAGACCGAGTTGACGTCGAGGATCTGGGTCAGGGTCTCGGCCTGGGTCGGCTCGGGCTGGGTGCCAACCCGGCCCCAGCTGCCGCAGCCAGCCAGAAGGATGGACGCCGCCAGGAGGGAGCTACGGAACAGGGATGTCATGGGACCTAGCTTAGTGGCCGCGCGTGAATAAGGTCAAGCAGCGGACGCGCTTGCTCGTCTTCCCGCCGCGGACTAGCTTGGGAGCACATCCATGAGCCAAGACAACCTTCTCGGCCGCACCGTGGCCGGCTACCGCCTGCTCCAGCACGTCGGAGAGGGCGGGACCGCGACGGTGTATCGTGCCGAACATCCCGAGCGCGGCCAGATCGCGCTCAAGGCCCTGCGCGGCCGGCTGGCCCAGGACCCCGTCGCCGTGAAGCGCTTCCTGCGGGAAGCCGAGTTTGGCACGCGGGTCAGCCATCCGAACATCGTCAAGACCTACGATTACGGCCAGACCGAGGATCTGTACTACCTCGCCATGGAGTGGATCGACGGTGAGACGCTGGAGAAATTCGCCATCCGATCGGGGCGGCTGGCCCCCGAACTGGTAGCGACGATCATCGAGCAGATCGGCGCCGCCCTGAGCGCAGCGCATAAGCAAGGCATCATTCACCGCGACCTCAAGCCGGCCAACATCATGTATACCCCGGCCACCCAGCGCGCAGTGCTGCTGGACTTCGGGATCGCGCGGGACTCCGACCACAAGCCGGAGGAGCGCCTGACCCGGACCGGGTTCTTCGTGGGCACCCTCCAGTACGTCGCGCCCGAGGCGCTCTCGGGAGAACTGGTCAACGAGCAGGCCGACGTCTACAGCCTGGCGACGATCGCCTACTACCTGCTGACGGGGGCGCTGCCGTACGCGGGCCGTTCGCCCCGGGAACTCTTCCAGCAGCTGCTCTCGCAACCACCGATCCCGCTGAGCCAGGCCGTGAAGGGCCTGAAGTTCCCGACGGCGGTAGAGGAAGCCATCACGGCCGGACTGGAACGAGACCTGGGCAAGCGCTGCAAAACGGTTGACGAATTCACCACTCAGCTTTGCACTGCGCTGCGCCACCCCGAGGAAAGGAAGAGTCTCTTCAAGAGCATCTTCGGGAAATGAGCCCCTCGGACCATGAAGCACTCGACCGGCTGCTGCTGGCGCGGTCGGTCAAGCGCGGCCACTTCGTCCTGGCCTCCGGCCGGACATCCCCCTTCTACATCGACGCACGGCTCACCACGATGTCCGCCGAGGGACTGACCCTCATCGGCCGACTGGGCCTCGCCGCCATCCGCGCATGCGGCTGGACTCCCGCCGCCATCGGGGGCCTCACCATGGGCGCCGACCCCGTCGCTTACGCCATCGCCCAGGCGAGCCTTGCCCACCCCCCGATCCTGAACGCCTTCGCCGTGCGGAAGGAGGCCAAGGCGCACGGTACCGGGCGGCGGGTGGAAGGGAACTTCGCGGCGGGCTCGGCGGTGGTCGTGGTTGAGGACGTGATTACCAGCGGTGGCTCCGCCCTGAAGGCCATCGAGGCTCTGACGGAAGAGGGCGGCAGCGTCCTCGGCGTTCTGGCCGTGGTGGACCGCGAGGAAGGTGGGCGGGCGACGCTGGAAGCGGCAGGGCACACAGTCGTTGCGCTTACTACTGCTACAAGACTGGGCCTGCGCCCATAGGCCTCACCGTTCCCCCTGCCGCGCCAGCGGCCGGAATCCTGCCCAGACATCCCGATAGGGCCGCACCAGCGAGCCGAGGAAGCGTTCCAACGCGGCCTCGAAGGTGTACCGTCTCCGCAGTTCGGAGCTGGTGATGCCGAGGAGCGTGCGCAGGTGCCTGCCGAAGCTCTGGGGCGAGGAGTAGTCCAGCCGGTAGGCCACATCCGCCACGCTGTAACCCGGCCGTTCAAACAGCGCCGCGGCGTGCACCAGCCGCATGCCGGCGAGATAGCTCTTGGGCGAGGGCAGCCCCTCCCGTACAAACCTCGACATCAGGGTGCTGCTTCGGATCCCCAGCCGCTCCGACAGACTGCGGGCGGTCGGCACATCCGGCGCGAGGCGAATCAGCGCCTCGAAGAACAGCCTGGTATCCGGGGGGACCTCGCCCAGGGCTTCGAGCACGGGACCCTGGATGCGGGCGGCATCACGCGTGGCCGGCTGCCCGAGGAGCTGGCGCAGCCGGTGCCATCCGTCCGGCCCGGTGACGTCGATGACCTGCCGGACTCCGGTGGCGCCCAGATGCAGGAGAGTGGCGGAACCCTCCGCGTCGTGGCGGCTCACCAGTGCCACGGTGGGGATGCCCGGGAATCCGCGTACCAGGCTGCCGAGCGCGTCGAGCTGAGAGGCGCCGCACTGGTGAACCGAAAGCAGTACGGCATCGACCGGCCGCTCCCGCACCGCGCGGATCGCCTCAGGAATGGTCTCCCGGCACAGCAGCGAAAACCACCCCGAGCCCGCCGCCTCGACCCGGGAGCGCTCCTCGGGCCGCAGGACGGCGGCGACGACCGGGGGTCCCGGCTGCGGGGGAACGGCGATCTGACCCATGGCACCCTCCGGCTGGTTCGCCCGGAGGGTATCGCCCCCGCCTCAACGGCCGGTCAATCCAGATCCGGGGCCGTGTGCAACCTTCACCTACCCAAGTGCGTCAAAGGAGGCATCCGCCCTTTCCGGCTCCGGGGGCGGTGGCCCCCTCTTCCTACGGGACCTAACTTGCAGACCGTGACCGCTTCCGCCGAACTCCTGAGCCGCCTGCAGGCGGCCCTTGGCCCCCAGTACCGCCTGGAGCGGGAGCTGGGCTACGGCGGTATGGGCGTGGTCTTTCTCGCCCGGGACACGACCCTGGACCGGCCGGTGGCGGTCAAGGTGGTTCATCCCGAGCTGGCGGTGCACAGCAGCATCACCCAGCGGTTCCTCGCCGAAGCGCGGATGATCGCGCGGCTCCGCCATCCCAGCATCGTCGCGGTCCATTCCGCCGGAGAGGCGACGGGGCTGTTCTACTACGTGATGGACTACGTACCCGGAGAGAGCCTCAGGCAGCGGCTGCAGCGTGAGGGCCAGCTGCCACCGGCGGAGGTCATCCGCATCGTCGCCGACCTGGCCGACGCGCTGCATGCGGCAGGCCAGGCCGGCCTGGTGCATCGTGACGTCAAGCCCGAGAACATCCTGCTGGACGAGGCGAGCGGCCGGGCCATGCTGGCCGATTTCGGCATCGCCCGCGCGCTGGCCGATGTGGATGCCACCCGCACCGCCCAGGGGATCGCCGTGGGCACGCCCACGTACATGAGCCCCGAGCAGGCGGCAGGCGACGCGGTGGACGCGCGGAGCGACCTCTACTCGCTCGGCGTCGTCGCGTACGAGATGCTGGCGGGGCGTCCGCCCTTCCGGGCGTCCAACGCCGCGGCGGTGGCGTCGATGCACCTGGCGGAGCGGCCCGCGCCGGTGGAATCCCTCAGGAGCGGGAGTCCGGTGGCGCTGGCGTCGGCCATCGGACGCGCCCTCAGCAAGGATCCCGCGGAGCGCTGGCAGACCGGGGCAGAATTCCGCGCCGCCGTCCTGGGCGAGTACACCCAGCCACCGGCGACGACGCCCCGGCGAAGGCGGCGGCTGCTGTTCGCCGGCGGCGTGCTGCTGGCGGCGCTGTCCGTGGCGGCCCTGGCCCTCCGGCCGGCGGGGCCGCCCGCGGGAGTGAATCCGCGACATTCGATCCTGGTCCTCCCGTTCGAGAACGTGCGTCAGGATCCGGCGGTGGAGTGGCTCAGGGATGGCAGCGTCAGCATGCTGGCGCTCAACCTGTCCCAGTGGAACGACCTGACCGTCGTGGATCACGAGCGGCTGCACGACCTGCTGGCCCGGCGGGAGCTCCCGCCGGATGCGCCGGTCGGACTCGACATGGCCCGCCGGCTGGCCCGCGATGCCGGCGCGTGGACGGTGGTGCTCGGCGACTACACCCGTATCGGCGATTCGCTGCAGGTGGTGGCGCGGATCTACGACGTGGCCAGCGGCCAGCGGCTGGAGGTGCAGCAGGTCGAGGGCGCGCCGGGCGAGGACGTCCGCCCCCTGTTCGACCAGCTGGCGGCCAAGCTGCTCAACCTGTCCGGGGCGCCCAGCGGGGTCAGCACCGGCCTTGCCCAGGTGACCACCCCTTCGCTCGCCGCCTATCGCAGCTACCTCGAGGGCATCGAGGCGCTCGGGAACTGGAACCTGAGCACGGCCGACCGGCTGTTCCGGCGGGCGGTGGAGATCGACACCACCTTCGGCCTGGCGCACTACAAGCTCTCACTGACCCGCGGCTGGGTCGCGGGAGAAAAAGACTCCATTGGCGAAGAAGCGATCCGGCGCGCCGCCCGGTTCAGCGACCGGATGACGGGGCACGACCGCGCCATGATCGAGGCCTACCGGCTCTTCCTTTCCGGAGAACACGACCGCAGCGAGGCCGCCTACCAGTCCCTGCTCGCCGACGATTCCACCGACGCCGACGCCTGGTACGGGCTGGGAGATGTCACCTTCCACGACCCACGCCAGGACCAGGTCGCGGCCCACATGACGACGTCGCTCCGGGCCTTCAAGCGCGCCATCGCCCTGGACCCGAATTACTACCTGGCCTACGAGCATCTGGCCCAGATCTATCGCTGGGCCGCGCAGGACGAGCCGTTCATGGTCCTGCTTCCCGGCGATTCGCTAACGTTGACGGCGCGCGGCGGTCCGCGGGCCGGGCTCGACTCGCTGGCCCTGAAATCCGCGCTCCGCCTGGCGCGCGCGGACGGCGTCGCGAGCGCCCGCAAGTGGCTTACGCAGCAGCCCGACAACGTGCATGCCCAGAACGCGCTGATCTTTGCCCTGACGGCGGGCGAGCAGTTCGACGCGGCCCTGAGCGAGATCAGCCGGCTGGCCGCGGGCCCCGGCGCTTCCGGCCGAGCCGACCTCCCGTTCCTGCGGGCGCAGGTCCAGACCGAGCAGGGGAACACGGCAGAGGCGGTCCGGACGGTGGAGCGAGCGCTCGACAGCGTGCGGGCAGAGGACTTCGACCGGGACCGCCTGCCATTCACCACGGTCGGTGAGGTCATGCACGGCGTGAACCTGCTGGGCTGGGCCGGCAAACTGGGACTGGCGAGCCGCAACCTGGCTCTCGCCTCCAGCCTGAGCGCGCTGTACATGCCGGAGCAGCTGGGGGCCAGGCGGGTGGGAAACCGGACCCTGCACAACCACCTGTATCAGAGCCACCTTGCCACGGCGCTGGGGGCACCGACCCGGGATCTGACGGTGTCGTGGAACGCCGTCGCCGACAGCGCCCGCAAGACCCCCAGGGACGAGCGCGCCGAGGTCGTCACCTACGGCTGGGCCGCCGCGCTCGGCCTGTACCTGCAGAACCGGGGCGACACTCGCCCGATCGATGAATTCCAGGCCTTGGAGGGGGGGGCCACCCCGCCCGAGCTGGAGGCGCTCAAGGCGCTGGACCGTCGCGACACCGCCCGCGTGCGCGAGCTGCTCAAGGCTCCGGATTCCATCCCCGACGGCCCCTACAAGAGCCGGCCCCAATGGACCGGCTACCGCGCCATGATCACGGCCCACCTGTGGCACGATCTCGGCGAGGACGAACGGGCACTGGCGGCACTCGAGATCTTCGAGCCGAAGCATTTCGCAAGCATGGGTATGGACGTGCGCTGGCTCCTGCTGGGCCAGGCCCGGCTGCTGCGCGGCACGATCTACGAAGGCCAGGGCAAGCGTGACGCCGCACGCCAGGAGTATCAGCTGGCGCTGGCGCAGTGGGATGGCGCGGACGCCCTGCTGGACCCCCTGATTACCCGCCTCAAGGCCAAGCTGGCCGGGGTCGGCGGCTAGAGCCACCGAGCACAGTGGCCACACGCGGCAGCACCCCCTAGATTCCCGGGGCAGGCTGGACGTGATGATCGCGGGCCGGGCAACCGGCTCGAGGAAAGTCCGAGCTCCATCGGGTACACTGCCAGGTAACGCCTGGGCGCCGAAAGGCGACGGACAGGGCCACAGAAATCAGACCGCCACGTGCGCAAGCACGGGGTAAGGGTGAAACGGTGGGGTAAGAGCCCACCGCATCGCTGGTAACAGCGGTGGCACGGTAACCCCCAGTGGGAGCAAGGCCAAATAAGCGGTGAGGGGTGTCCCACCCCGTTATCAACCGCGGGTAGGCTGCTCGAGGCGGCCGGCGACGGCCGTCCCAGACAGATGATCATCTGTGAGGTTGGGGCGTGCCCCAGCCAAGCAAACAGAACTCGGCTTACGGTCCGACCTGCACCTCACCCCCGGCAGGGGTCCCAGAGCACCACTCTGGCCCCAGTCGGGGGTGAGTTACTTTCACCCTCCCGGAGCCCCGGCTGGCGGGCTAGTTTTCCGGAACATTGACGGCAGGAAGCCAGATGTCGCGCTCGACCTCCCCGCAGGACAGGAACAAGCCGTACCCGGAGGCCTGGGAACAGGTCGCCGAGCTGCGGGTGTTTCGGACCAGCGCCCGGGACTGGGAGCGGCTGATCACCTGGCGCCAGGACATGCGCAAGCGCGGGTGGAAGCTGCTCAAGGTCACCAGCGACGAGGTCGAGCTGGTCGCCGTCTTCGGGAAGACCAAAACTGATATCCAGACCACCCCCTCCTGAACTCCCCCATTCGGTACCGAAAGAGGACTGCATGACAGTTCGTCCCTGGGTTGCCCCGGCCCTGTGCCTGAGCGCCCTCGTCGCGTGGACGTGGGCCACGCCAATGGCTCCCCGCCGCTACAAGGTCGAAGTCAAGACGGTCGTGGTTCAGGACCTCACGGTCGTCGGCCAGGGGCCGCAGACCCAGGAGTTCCAGAACACCAGCTATGTCTCGGTGGACACCCGCGACAGCGCCGACGGGAAGGTCGCGACCATCGTCCTCGACTCGGTCGTGGCCGGGGCAGGGTCCCCGCTGACCGCCGAAGCCGCCACCGGCCTGGCGGGGACGACCTGGCACGGCTTCGTCCAGGCCAACGGCCGCCTGACGGCCCTGGAGTCGGCCTCCGAACAGCCGCTGGCCCAGGTGGTTGAGAGTGGCTTGCAGCAGATCTTCGCGCCGATGAAGCCCGGCACGCCGGCGGGACAGAGCTGGACGGATACCACCGATACAGAGAACTCCGGGGTGGCCATCCGCACCGTCACGAACTTCCAGACCGCCACCGATAGCTACAACGGCGCCAAGGTGCTCAAGCTCGCAGGCGCGTCCAGCGGGTCGATTTCCGGCGAGCAGAATACCCCGCAAGGCTCCATGACCATCGCGGGGACCTCGTCCGGCACGAGCCAGTTCTTCATCGGTGGAGACGGGGTCCTGCTGGGGAGCAGCTTCAGCTCGCTGCAGAACCTGGCCATTACGGTGGCCCAGCTGCCGGAACCGATTCCCGTCACGGTCACGCTCGAGGGCACCTCCAGCCTGCTCCGGTAACCGATGCCCACCGCGTGGCGTGCGGTGGTGCTGCTCCTTGGCGCGGCCTGCGCCGGGGGCAGCCCTGCGCCACCCCGTCCGGCGCCCGCGTCAGCGCCGGAACGCCCCACCATGGACCCCGGCCGCACCGACGCCCCGGCGGAAGTCGCCATTCGCTACCCCAGCAGGGGCGCCGGCGTCGCGCGGTACCTGCTCGAGCGGCGGGATTCGATCACCGTGACCATGCCCAGCGGCGAATCCCAGCTGCAGATGAGCGCCAGCTCCGCCTTTGCCACCCTGACCTGGGCCGCCACGGACAGCGGAGCCAGCATCAGCGCCGAAGTGGACTCGCTGCTGCCCGATCCCACTCTGCCGGTCCCCTTCGAGCAGATTGACAGCGCCCAGGCGGCACGCTGGACCTTCTTCCTCACACCGAACGGCCGGATCACTGACCTGACCGGGGGGCCCGCCTCCCTGCGCGGTGACCAGATCCGGGATCAGCTGGTGCTGCTTTTCCCCCCGCTGCCGGAAGGCGGAGCCCGACCAGCCGCCGCCTGGGCGGACTCGGCCCGCTTTCCAACCCGGGTCAGCGCGTTCGAGGCGACGGAGCAGGCCTCGGTCCAGGTGCAGGCGGGGGCCGTTGCCGGGCCGCGCGGCTCCCTCAACCTGAGCGTTCTCCGGAATCGCACCGCCGACGGCGAGGGAACACAGTTTGGCCAGACCATCGCGGTTCGGGCCGCCGGCTCGGACACCCTCGACGTGGTCCTGGGGCTCGATGGCAGCGTGCAGCGCGCCGCGGGGACCCGGGTCGTCAGCCTGGTGGTAGACCTTCCGGCCATTGGTCAGGCGGTCCCGGTCTACCAGGTGTCGTTCCTGAAGGCGACACTGCTCCCGTAACTCCCACATCAAATGCGGCGGGCGCTGCTGCTGCTGGGCTTCATGGCCGGCGGATTCCTCCTCTGGCTGGTCGCCGTCTGGCCGCCGCCACTGTGGTACCGCACGCACTGGCCCCGGGAGACCGCGTTCATGGCGATGCGCGACGCCGCCCGGCGGGGCACGCCGAGCACGGAACCGGTGCGCTATCGACCGGTTCCGCTGGACTCGATCGCACCGGCCATGGTGGAAGCAGTGATCATCGGGGAGGACGGCAACTTTTATCGTCACGGCGGGATTGACTATCTCTCGCTGGCTCATGCCCTTGGCTACCGACGGCAGACCCTGGACCTGGGGGACTCACGGGACCGCGCGGCGGTCCTGGCGGTGATGCCCCGAGCGTGGAGCCAGCGGGACAAGCTGCGTGGGGCGAGCACTATCACCCAGCAGCTGGCGAAGAACCTCTACCTCTCTCCCTCGCGCAACCCGCTCCGGAAGGTGA
The DNA here is from genome assembly GCA_964449145.1 of uncultured Gemmatimonadaceae bacterium. Lineage (GTDB taxonomy): Bacteria > Gemmatimonadota > Gemmatimonadetes > Gemmatimonadales > GWC2-71-9 > JADJOM01. The sequence continues at coordinate 77,204 of CAYUYF010000007.1, forward strand.
AGGAAGCGGTGATCGCCTGGCGGCTGGAGTGGGCGCTCGACAAGCGACGCATCATGGAGCTGTACCTGAACGTCGTTGAGCTCGGTGACGGGATCTGGGGAGTGGAGGCGGCGAGCCAGGCCTATTTCGACCGCAGTGCGCTCCGCCTCTCCACCGAGCAGGCCGCCGCGCTGGCGGGAACACTGCCCTTTCCGCTCAGTTCGAATCCGGAGCGCAAGCCGGGCCGCATGCGCTGGCGCCAGAACCTGATCCTGCGACGGATGCGAGGCGAGACAGTGGATGTGCCGAAGGTAGAGACGGAGTCCGAGGCGCCGGTGCCGGGGTCCGATTCGACCGAGACGGCGACCGACTCGGTACCGGGAGCGGAGGATTCGCTTCCGGCGGCCCCTGATTCCCTGGCGCCACCGGCCGAGCCGGCGGCGGCCGACTCCACCGCGGCCGGGGAAGCCCTCAGGCCCCCTGAGCCCGGGCGTTGATCAGCCGGGCAATCTCGTCGGCGCTCTGCTCCAGCCGGTTGGCGACCAGCAGCACCGGTGGGAGGCCGCTGTCGGGATCCAGCTTGCGGAGCGCCTGCATGGCGGGTGGCGTCCGGGTGAGCCACTCCTCAGGGTTGGTGACCTCGAGTCCCACGATCCAGAATCGGGAGAGCTCTCTGGCTTCGGCCCGGACAATCTGGGCCCACGGCACGGTGCCGTATCCCAGGACGCCGTCCGTGACACCGCGTTCGTCGAGGACCAGCACCTCCTTCAGCGGGCCGGCCTGACTGGTCCCGAGGACGGCGAGGCCCGCGCCCACCAGGAGCAGGACCCACCCCATCCCGGAAATCCCGAAGGCCACCAGCGCGCCGCCGCCGAGCAGACATCCCGTGCCGGCGACCAGCGCTGGCACCCGGCTCACCGAACGGCGGTGGAAGGCGGTACGCGTCATCCCTACAGAATGCGCTTGCCGAAGGCCGACTGAATCAGCTCCACCGCGAACTCGGCGGAGCGATTGCGGTCGTCCAGGATGGGGTTGATCTCGACCATCTCCAGCGAGGCCATCACCCCGGCCGCGGCCAGGGACTCCATGACCAGGTGCGCCTCGCGGTAATCGAGGCCGCCCTTGACCGGCGTCCCGACGCCGGGGGCCAGGCTGGGATCCACGGAATCGAGATCGAAGCTCACATGCACCAGATCGGCGTCGCGGGTGACGTTGGCGACCGCCTTCTCCATCACGATGTGGATACCGTGGCGATCGATGTCCGCCATGGTGTAGACATGCACGCCCAGCCGCCGCAGGTGATCCCGTTCTCCCTCGTCCACGCTGCGGATCCCGACCAGCGCCACGTTGGCGGCGTCCAGCTTCCTCCCCGCGCCGGCGATGCGCCCGAGGGCCGCGGGGCCGAGGCCGAGCATCGCGGCCAGGGGCATGCCGTGCACGTTGCCGGAGGGGGAGGTGCCGGGGGTGTTGATGTCGCTGTGGGCATCCACCCAGACCACCCCGACCCGCCGGCGCCGTTCGCGCGCAAACGCCGCGAGACCGGAGATGGTACCGGCGGCGATGGAGTGGTCCCCGCCTAACACCAGCGGGAAGTGGCCTCGCTTGAGGACCCGGTGGACCTTTTCGGCCAGCAGCTTGTTGGCATGGACGATCTCGGGCAGGTATCGGGCGTGCGGATCGCCGATCCTGAGCTGTTCGACGTTGCGGATCTCGAGGTCGCCCTCGTCGATGACCTCGTGGCCCAGCTGCTCGAGGCGCTGGTGCAGGTTGGCGATGCGGAGCGCGGAGGGGCCCATGTCCACGCCACGCCGGCCGGCGCCCAGGTCCATGGGGACGCCGATGACGTGGATGGGTTTGCGGCGGCGAGGAGGCATGGAGGGGTGAGAGGCGATTGGGCGATCGGGGCGACGATCCGTCGGTTCTGGCGGCCGGTGCCGATGGCTCCGGCTCAGCGCGTTCCCGCCGGCGAATCGCCCCGGTCGCCCAATCGCCTAGTCCACCAGCCTGAGCGGCATGACCAAGGTGAGATACGCCGCGGGATCGTTCCAGCCCACCGGCTCGATGGTGGCGGCGCGCTCGGGGCCCTTGAACGTCATGCGCACCTCGTCGGTGGGCATGTACTTGAGAATCTCCAGCAGGTACGCGGCGTTGAAGCCGATCTCCAGCGTGTCCCCCTCGTAGTTGACGGCGAACTCCTCCTGCGCTTCTCCGAGGTCCGGGGTCTGCACCGAGAGCTTGCACGAGGCGTTGCTGATGGCCATGCGGATTCGGTGCGTCTGATCGCTGGCCACAATGCTCATCCGGCGCAGGGAGGCGGCCAGGGTGGCCCGGTCCACCGTCATGGTCTTGTCGTTTTCCCGCGGGATGACCTGCTCGTAGTTCGGATACGGGCCCTCGATCAGCCGAGTAAAGACCTGAGTGGTCGCCGAGCGGAAGCCGAGGTGGTTGTCGCTGCGGGCGATGTCGAGCTCGTCCTGGTCCTGGAACAGGCGCCGGATCTGCTCCAGCGCCTTGGGGGGGATGATCAGGTCCGCCTGCCCCTTGCCGATCCCGGCCGTGACGGGGACGTCCATCCGTGCCAGTCGGTGCCCGTTGGTGGCCACCATGCGCATTTTGTCGGGTCGGAGTTCCCACAGCACGCCGTTGAGAATCGGGCGGCTCTCCTCGGTGCTGGCGGCAAAGGCCACATGGGACACCAGCTTCTGGACGTCGCCGGCGCGGGAGCGCCAGCCGCCTTCGAACTTCACCGCGGGAAAGGCCGGAAACTCTTCCCGCGGCAGACCCAGCAGCTTGAACTTGGCCCGCCCGCACTCGATCGTGGCCCGTTGTTCTCCCGAGCTGGTGAGGCGGATCGCGGCGCTGGGAAGTTCCTTGACGATGTCGGAGAGTTTCCGCGCCGGGAGCGTGATGGCGCCTTCCTGGTCCACCGAGGCCGGGACACCGGTGCTGACGGCGATGTCGAGATCGGTGCCCGAGAGTCGCAAGCCATCTCCCGAGGCCTCGAGGAGCACGTTCGAGAGCACCGGGAGCGTCGTCTTGGTGGGGATCGAGGCGCTGACAGCCTGCAAGCCCTCCTGGAACTGCTCCCGCGTGATGGTCAACTTCATCCGGTTCCTCGACTGTGCAAGAAAAAGCCTACTAATACCTGTATAAGTAAACCTAGTAGCAGTAGTAGAGAGTCTGGATATGTGGACGGAACGGCTAACATCCCGTTGCCGACCAGCTTGCCCAGTTTTCCGCTGTGGAGCGGGTGTGGAGGCGGTTGATTGGCTCGGGACAACTCCGCCACTTTCCCGCGCTTTCCACGGCGCCCACACCCCACGTGGACAACTACTGTGCAACCAATTCTGTCCGGGCGCTCTCGATCCGGTCGCGGAAGCCGCGGTCCCGCGCCATCTGCCGGCTGACCTTGTCCACGCTGTGGATGACGGTGGAATGATCCCGCCCACCGAACGCCTGGCCGATCTCGATCAGCTGCATCTGGAGGATGTCCCGGGCCAGGAACATGGCGATCTGCCGGGGCACCACCAGGGTCTTGATCCGGGCCTTGGACCGCAACTGCTCGGAGGTCACCCCCCAGCGCCGGGCCACGACATCCTGGATCCGGTCGATGGTGGGCATCGTCTTGGGCGCCGAGGGCAGGTCGTCGCCCGGGCGGATCTTGTCCGCCAGCGCCTCACGGGCCAGCTCGATCGAGATCTCCCGGTGCTTCAGGGAGGCGTACAGGAGCAGCTTGATGATACACCCCTCGAGCTCCCGCACATTGGAGCGCACGTGCTCGGCGATAAACCGCAGCACGTCGTCCGGGATGGTCATTTCCAGATGGTCCTGCTCCTGCTTCTTGCGCAGGATGGCGATGCGGTGCTCCAGGTCCGGCTGGCCGATATCGGCGACCATGCCCCATTCGAAGCGGCTGACCAGCCGCGGCTCGAGCCCGGGCAGATCCTTGGGGGGCCGGTCCGAGGTCAGGACGATCTGGATGCCCGCCTCGTACAGGGTGTTAAAGGTGTGGAAGAACTCCTCCTGGGTGGATTCCTTCCGCTCCAGGAAGTGCACGTCGTCCACCAGCAGGAGGTCGATGCCGTTGCGGTAGCGCTTGCGGATCTCGGGCATGGTCCGGCTCTGGATGCCTTCGATCACTTCGTTGATGAACTGCTCGGCGCTCACGTAGAGGACCCGGGTGCCACCGCTGCGCCGGAGGAGGCCATGCGCGATGGCCTGCATCAGGTGGGTCTTGCCCAGCCCGGTCGCGCCGTAGATGAACAACGGGTTGTAGGTCTTGCCGGGCGCTTCCATGGCCGCATGGGCGGCCGCCGCGGCCAGCTGGTTGGACTTGCCGATGACGAATGTATCAAACGAATAGCGGTCGTTGAGCGGCTGGTTGCTGGGGTTGCCGACCGCCCGCGCTCCCGCCTGGGCCGCCGGCGGGCTCACGAAGAAGTCCATCTGGGGACGTCGCTGCCGGTCCTCCTGGACCCGGAAGCTCACGCCCAGCGGCTTCCCGGCCACACTCTCCGCAATCCGGGAGAGCAGGACGCCGTGATTGGCCTCGTTCCACTTGGCGGCAAACTCGTCCGGGGCCGCGATGACCAGGGTGTCATCTTCCAGGGCAACGGCTTCGGTCGGCTCCAGCCAGGCCCGCACCGTAGTGTCGGGGAGCTGGCGGGTGGCCTCTTCGAGGATGCGCTTCCAGAGATCTTTTGCGGACAGCGGCATGCTGCTTAAACCGGTGGGGCGTTCGCAAGGGCGCACGATTGTACGAGCGCAGTGTGGAAAAGTCAACCTTGACCTGAGCGGGGGGCTCCGGGTAGTTTTGCGGGCTCATTTGAGGGGATTGAACGATGAATCCGTCATATCGTCCGCGCAACAAGCGTCGGACCGCCAAGCATGGCTTCCGTGCCCGGATGGCCTCCCGCTGGGGTCGGGCGACTCTGTCGCGCCGGCGCAAGAAGGGCCGCAAGGCCCTGACCGTCTCGATCGGGACCAAGCACGGGAGCCGCTGACGGCCGACGAGCGGCAACCACGATCGCACCGGCTGGCGCGGAACCGGGACCGCGTTCGGTGCCTCGAGGCGGGCCGGCGGCGGCGGTCGCGGTTGCTGGAGTTTGTCTGGATGGACAACACAACGGGCCACCCACGGATGGGACTGATAGTTCCGAAGTTCCAGTCCACTGCGGTGGCCCGCAATCGTTTACGGCGCCGGCTGACCGAGACCTGGCGCCGGGAGATCCAGGGGCGGCAGGGACCCCGGGACCTGATCGTCCGGGTGCGGCGCGAGGCCTACGGGGCCTCCTTCGCCGAACTCCGGCTCGAACTCCTCACCCTGGCCAAGGCCTTCGGCGACGACGGCCGGGCAGCCACGGACGACAGGCGGCCGTGAACCATGCCAGCGCTTGAGACCCCGCCCGCCCGCGAAACCGAACCGGGACAGGACACCCCGTCTGCCCCTGAGGCTGCGGCCGTTCCTCGCCTCTTTCCGGTCCCTCGGAGCCTGTCGGGGTGGTTGCTGGCCCCCCTGACCTGGTCGCTGATCGCTCTGGTCCGCACCTACCAGAAGTTCATCTCCCCAGGGTTGCCGCCGAGCTGCCGGTTTGCGCCGAGTTGCTCGCAATACACGCTGGAGGCGCTGCAGCGCCACGGTGCCCTCAAGGGCACTTGGCTTGGCGCCCGGCGCCTGGTTCGCTGCCACCCGTGGCACCCCGGTGGCTACGACCCGGTTCCCTGACCTCCACCGCTGATTCGCATGGACCGACGCGTAATCTGGGCCATCGTGCTGATGATGGTTATCGCCATTGGCCCCACATTCTTCATCAAGCGCCCTCCGCCCACCCCCGCCGGGCCGGTTTCGGCCTCCCCGGGTGCGGGGCGCCCGGGTGATACCGCCGCGCCACGTGCCACAGCGCCAGCGGTTGTGTCTACACCCGTGGTCGGTCCGGCCCTTGAGGCCCCAGGCAGCCCGGCCGACACCATCACCGTCATCTCCCCGCTGTATGAGTACGGCATCTCGACCCATGGCGGCGCGATTGTCCGCGCCAGGATGCTCAACTACCGGGCGCTTAACCCGACGGACCGGGACCAGCCGGTTCAGTTGATCCCTGAGGGGGCGGCTGTGCACCAGCTGGCCCTGCTGGTCGGGTCCGACACGCTCCCCCTCGCCGACTGGGCCTTCACCGTGACCGGCGGTCACGATGCCTCGGGAGATCGCCCGGTGCGGGTGTCCGGTACAGAATCCCTGACCCTCACGGCCAGCCGCGGAGGGGTGTCGGTGGAGGTGTCGTACCTGTTCCAGGAAGCGGATTACCAGATCGGCGTCAGCGGGCGGGTCACCGGCCTGGGGCCGGTGGGCGGCCATCTGCTGGCCGACATGGGCAGTGGCTTCCGGCAGACCGAGGCGGACAGCGCGGCCAATCTGTACGAATTCGGGGTGGTGACCAAGACCGACGAATCGAAGCTGGTGAAATTCTCCTCCCTGGATCCGGGCGAACGGCAGACCCTGGAGGGGCCGTTCGAATGGGCGGCGGTCAAGTCGAAATACTTCGTCGTGGCGCTGCTGGCGGTGGACTCGGGCGCGGCGCGCATCAGCGGGGCGACCCTCACCGCCCCGGCGGGCGTCCAGAAGGTGCATCACGCCGCCACGACCTTTGCCCTGCCGGTGCCGTCGGCGGGCACATTCGCCTATCGGCTGTACCTCGGTCCGATGGAGTATCCCCGGCTCCGGACCGTCGGCCACGACTTCTACGACATCAACCCCTACGGCTGGCCAGGCTTCCGCACCATGATCCGGCCGATCGCCGTCGGGGCGCGCTGGCTGCTGGTGTGGATGCACCAGAACCTGCACCTGTCCTATGGGATGGTGCTGATCGCCTTCGGCGTGCTGATCCGGATCATGCTGTGGCCGCTCAACCAGAAGGGCATGCGGGCCAGCATCCGGATGCAGGCGCTCCAGCCGGAGATGCAGAAGATCCAGGACAAGCACAAGGACGATCCCCAGGCGTTGCAGCGCGGAGTGATGGAGTTGTACAAGCGGGAAGGGGTGAACCCGTTCAGCGGCTGCTGGCCGCTGCTCCTGCCCTGGCCCATCCTGCTGGCGCTGTTCTTCGTGCTGGCCAACACCATCGAGCTGCGGGGCCAGCCGTTCATGTGGCTGCCGGATCTCTCCCTGAAGGATCCGCTCTACATCATTCCGGTGCTGATGGGGCTGTCGATGTTCGGCCTGAACAAGGTCGGCATGGCGGGGATGCCCCCCACCCCGCAGACCAAGATGATGCTGTACTTCCTGCCGGTGATGATGACGGTGATGTTCGTCAACTTCGCCTCGGGGCTCAACTTGTACTACTTCGTCCAGAACCTGGTCAGCATCCCGCAGCAGTGGTACCTCGCGCGGGAGCGGCTGCGGGCCCAGGGCAAGGTGCCGGGTCCACTGTTCGGGAAGAAGACCTAGCCGCGCATCGCTGACAGCGGACAGCGATAGTTTTCTTCATGCTCTCCGACCCAATCGTCGCCCTGGCAACGCCCCCCGGACGTTCAGCGCTCGCTATCGTGCGGCTGAGTGGCCGGGGGGCGCTGACTATCGCGGGCCGGGTCGTGCCGAGCCTGCGGGCCGAACCGGCGCGCCTGGCGCGATACGCAGCGTTCCAGGGGAGCGCCGGGCTGATTGACCGCGGGATCTATGTGGTCTTCCGCGCACCGGCGAGCTACACCGGAGAGGACATGGTGGAGTTCACCTGCCACGGCGGCGCGGTGGTGCCGGCCCGGCTGCTGGCCGCCCTCGAGGCAGCCGGCGCGCGGCCCGCGGCGCCAGGGGAGTTCACCCGGCGGGCGCTCCTCAACGGAAAGATGGACCTGCTTCAGGCCGAAGCGGTCGGAGACCTGGTGGACGCCGAGGTGCCGGCGCAGGCGCGGGCGGCGCTCCATCAGCTCGAGGGCGGGTTGTCGCGGCGGATCACCGGTCTCAGGGACCAGCTGCTGGAGCTGCTGGCCCTGCTGGCGTACGACGTGGACTTTCCCGATCAGGATGACGGGCCGGTGTCCCGCGACCGCCTTGAGACCGCCCGGGCCGTGGCCCTGATGAGCGTGGAGAAGATGCTGGCCACCGCGCCGCTGGCGGAGCGGGTCCGGCGGGGTGGGCTGGTGGTGATTGCCGGGCCGCCCAACGCCGGCAAGTCGTCACTATTCAACGCGCTCCTCGGCAATGACCGGGCGCTGGTGACCGAGGTCCCCGGCACCACCCGGGATGCCATCGAGGCGCATGCCGACTTTCTCGGCTGGCCCATCCGGCTGGTGGATACCGCCGGCCTGGGTCAGGCGGTGGACCGGCTGGACGCGCTGGGGCAGGGGATGAGCCGGCGCTACGTGGCCGCCGCCGACCTGGTGCTGGTCTGTGACGATGGCTGCGGGGCGGTCGGGGAGGCTCATCGCCCGCCCACCGGCGTGGCGGAGTTGCGGGTACGCACCAAGGCGGATCTCGATCCCTCCGCCTCAGGGAACCTCCCGGTGTCCGCTCTGACCGGGGCGGGACTCGATCTCCTGAGGGCGCGAGTGGTGGAATGCCTCTTCGCCGAGGGTGCCGGCTTCGCGGATCTGGAGCCGGCACTGACAAGGGAGCGGCACCGGCTGGCGCTGCAGGAGGCACGCGCCGCACTGGTCGAGGCGGCGCCCCATCTCGTGGCCAGCGGGGACGCGGCACTGGCCGCGCACCATGTTCAGGCCGCGGTACGGAGCCTCGATCTGCTCATCGGGGTCGTGGACGTCGAAGAGGTGCTGGGACGGGTGTTCGGCACGTTCTGCGTCGGCAAGTGAGGTGGGCCAGGTGATCACGCTTTCGGCCATCAACATCTACCCCATCAAGTCCTGCCGTGGGATCGCTGCCCCGGAATGGGAGGTGGACGCGTTCGGGCTCCGCGATGATCGCCGCTGGATGGTCGCCACGCCCGACGGCGGGCTGGTCAGCCAGCGCGAATGTCCCGAGCTGGCGCTGGTGCGGGTGACGCTGCTCGAGTCGCACCTGGGGGTCACCGCGCCGGGGATGCCGGAGCTGGTGCTGCCGCGGAGCCCGATGGGAGGCCGGCCTGCCTCAGTGACGGTCTGGTCCGACCAGATCTCGGCGGTGCTCCCCGATCACAGGGCGGATGAGTGGTTCTCGCGGGTGGCCGGGCGCGAGTGCGTCCTCGCCTACCTCCCCGACAGCGTGGTCCGGCCCCTGGACCCGGCCTACGCCCCGGAGGGCGGCCGCACCGGGTTTGCCGACGGGTTCCCGTTCCTGCTCGTGGGCGAGGCCTCCCTCCGCGATCTCAACCGCCGACTGGCGGCGCCGCTGCCGATGAATCGCTTTCGCCCCAATCTGGTGGTGGCGGGCAGCGAGCCATTCGCGGAGGACGACTGGCGCCGGTTCCGGATCGGCGCCATTCCCATGGCGGGAGTGAAGGCCTGCGCCCGCTGCGTGGTGACCACCACAGACCAGACCACCGGCCGCCGCGACGGCGACGAGCCGCTCCGCACCCTCGCCACGTTCCGTCGTCACCCCCGCGGGGTGATGTTCGGCCAGAACGTGGTCCACTACGGCACCGGGCGGCTCGCGGTGGGGGACATCGTGAGCGTCGCCGGGGAATGACCGCACTGCGTCGGCCGCGCCGGGGCATTACTTCACGGGAGGGCCTGCCATGTCGGCTGCAACGCCACTGACCAATGTCCAGCCGGTCCTGCTGGGGCTGCCCTGGGACGAACGGTCCTCCTTCCTGCGCGGTGCCTCCGAAGGGCCCCCGGCGATCCGCGCCGCCCTGGCCAGCGAGTCGAGCAACTCGTGGAACGAGGATGTCGCCGACGTCGCGCCGCTTCTGGGCGACCAGGGCGATCTGGTGCTCAACGGCGCCGAGGATCCGGCGGGCATGATCAGCGCCAAGGTGACGGCACTGCTGTCCCGCGGGTTCAGCCCGATCCTGCTGGGCGGCGACCACGCAGTGAGCTGGCCGATCCTGCGCGGGCTGCGCCCGGCGTTTCCACAGCTGACCATCTTGCATTTGGACGCGCACCCTGACCTCTACGACTCCTTCGAGGGTGATCGCGCCTCCCACGCCTGTCCCTTCGCCCGGATCATGGAGGAAGAGCTCTGTGACCGCTTGATGCAGGTGGGAATCCGGACCCTCAACGAGCACCAGCGCGCCCAGGCCATGCGCTTTGGGGTCGAGATCATTCCGATGCGGAGTGGGCTGGCAGCGGCGCTGGCGTCAATCCGGGGGCTTACCGGTCCGGTCTACCTGTCGCTGGACCTCGATGTCCTCGACCCGGCCTTTGCGCCGGGCATCGCCCATCCGGAGCCTGGCGGCCTGACCACGCGGGAACTGCTCTCGCTGCTGCAGGCGGTGCCACCGGGGCGGCTCGTCGGCGCCGATGTGGTGGAACTGAATCCGGTCAATGACATCCGAGACCTCACCGCCCGGGTGGCGGCGAAGTGCGTGAAGGAGATCGCCGGCGGCATGCTTCGGCAGGGTTAAGGCGACGGCCCCCGCCCGGGGGGCAGGGGCCGTCGGTGTGATGCGTCCGCCGCCGCCGGTATCAGCGCTTGTGACTCCCGTCACAGAAGGGTTTCTCGGCGGACTTGCCGCAGCCGCAGAGCTTCACGATGCCGGGATGCTTGGCCGGCGGCTGGGCGATCTCGTTGCCGTCTTCATCCCGTACCACAATGGCACCTTCGACGACGAGGGTGCCTTTTTTCTTGTAGATGATCGTGATCGGTGGCTCGGTCATGTCGGGTCTGTCCGGAGGAGGCGCGGGCGGCCTGCCGACCCGCCGATGCTGCGGAAACTAGGCGCTCTGGATACCGCGGGCGATGTCTTCGGCGCTCTGGAAGTCATTGGCGGGGGCGCGTAGCGCCGAGGCGATGCCGCGCTCTTGCACCAGCGCTTCGGTCATCCGGTGGCCGAGATAATAGCCCGACCGTTCCGGCAGCACCCGCCCGTTGACAAGGCGCGCCGAGGGGCTCATGCCGCCGGAGAGATAGCGCAGGCGGAGGCCGATGCCGCAGCCGTCGAGCTGCGGCTCCACCACTCGGCGGAGGAAGGCCTCCAGCTCCCGCAGCCGGCGGTACTGCCGGCGGGGATAGCCGAAGTAATTGGCGGGGTCCAGCCCTGGCGCCACCGCCTGAGCGGCATGTACCGCAAGCCCTTCATTGACCAGCAGCTCGCGCAGGGAGGCCCGGCTCCCCGTGACCCAGTAGTCGTAGTAGCCGCCCTGGTCTGCGACCAGCCGGCGGAGCTCACTCTGGCTGGTGGGGGAGGTGTACCGGACGCAGTGCGCCAGCTCGTGGGCCACCCAGAGGCTAATGAGCTCCGGGGGCAGGCCCATGCCGTAGGTCTCGGGATTGGCCCTGCCGGTGAAGTGCTCCAGGCAAATGAACGCCACGCCCCGCCCGCCCACGACCAACTCCCCCGCGTTGGCCGCACCCATCCCGACCATGAGATACACATCGGTGGGGCGATCGGCCTGCAGCAGGTCGTCGGCCTGCGCGATGGCGTCCTCCACGATGCCTTCGACGTCCGTGGACTCCAGCAGCTCGCGCAGGTCGGTACGATCGGCCTGGAGGGCGTGGGCAATCACCGCCGGCGCCTGGGGGCTTTCCAGGTCCAGTACGTAATTGTGCCAGTAGGCGGAGAGGACGGCTCGATGCGCGCTGAGGTACTGCTCGAAGGCCGCTTCTCGGTTGGCGGACTGGGTAACGGCGAGGAATTCGGGAACGAGATTGATCAGCACGTGCGAGAATATCGGCGGTTCGCGGCGAGATGCAAGTAGCCAGCGTCACTGTCCAGACAATGCCGCCAGCCGGAGCCTTGCGCGCTCGATGCGCGCACTGAAGGCCGGCTCGGCGTTCTGCCACTGCTTGACAACCTGGCGATAGTATGTCACCGCGCTGTCACGAACGCCGGCCGCGTCCCACGCGGCCGCGGCCAGTTCCGCCAGCTCGGTAGAGGTCGCATAGGTACTGCTCCCATGGAACCGGCCCCGGAGCGGTGCCTCCGCCCAGGTCGCGGCCTCCCACAGCCGGTTGAGCTTGAGCAACACGCGCCCCAGGATGGCCGGAGCGTCGCCGGCCAGTTTCATCGGCGGAACGGTGGGTATCCAGCCCGGCGGCGAGAACACAGTGGAGCTGAACTTCATTCCGGGAGAGTACCTGCTCCTGTGTTTCCTCCCCGACACCGATGGGGACGGCAGTCCCCACATCATGCGCGGCATGGTGCTGCCCGTGACGGTGCAGTAGGACCGGGGACGGCAAAGGCGAGAGGGGTGGAGATCTGGCTCAGATCTCCACCCCTCCTGCATTTCCGGCCACCGGCGGTAGCCGCTCTAGTTCAGGTCCTTCTGCTTCCGCTTGCTGACCTCGTCCAGAAAGCGCCGTTCTTCCGACGTGAGACTGGAGATTCCCTGGGCACTGATCTTGTCCAGCACGCGGTCCAGCTCCGCCGTGACGGGATCGGCCCCGGGCCGGGACGCGATGGGCCGGACCGGGGCGGCTGCCTGCGGGCCGTCCTCTCTTGTCGCGGTCTGCTGGACCATGACCACCCGCTCCGGCTGCTGCCGGTAGGCCGGCGCCGGGCGCCGCTGGGCCAGGTTCTGGGCCTTGAAGTAGAGCCAGCCGGCCAGCATCCCGCCGAGGTGGGCCTCATGAGCGACACCGTCGTTGAACAGCTGGGCGAAGACGAGGTCCAGCAGGGCCAGCGCGATAACCAGAGTCCGGGCCCGGATGGGGACCGGAATCGGGAAGATCATGATCTCCGCGTCGGGCCAGAACATCGCGAAGGCCACCGCGACGCCGAGCACCGCTCCGGACGCGCCGGCGATCGGACTGAGCGGAGTGATCAGGCTCAGCACCACCGAGAACAGCGCGGCGCCGATGCCGCAGTAGAGGTAGTAGATGAGGAAAGAACGGCTCCCCATCCGGTTCTCGACGGCCGTCCCGAACAGGTACAGCGCCAGCATGTTGGTGGCGAGGTGGAGAATCCCGCCATGGACAAACAGGTAAGTGAGCGCCCCCCACGGCTGGGCGGTGAAGCCCACCGGCTGCATGACGAGAAGCGACCGGATTTCGGGGGAGGTGAAGACGGTCTCCAACAACAGCTGCACCACGGCGGTAACCGCGATGAGCCGACCGACCCATGGGGTCAGGCGGGGAAAGGTGGGATTGCTGAAGGACATGGTCATCTCAACTTCTTAAACCCCAACGACTTCCCTATTGTTCCCGGCCTGGCCGTTCCAGGGCGGACCTGCAGATCCTGTCACAGAGCGCAGCAAACTCGATGCCCGCCGCCAGTGCCGCCTGGGGGAGCAGGCTGGTCGCCGTCATGCCGGGGAGGGTGTTGGCCTCTAAACAGAAGAGGTGACCGTCCGGTGTCAAGCGAAAATCTACTCGGGAATACCCCCCGAGTTTCAGGCTCTGGTGTGCCAGCAGTCCCAGACGACGGCACTCCGCGCCGATTGGTTCCGACAGCCTTGCCGGGAAGATCTCCTCGGACATTCCCGGGGTGTACTTGCACTCGTAGTCAAAGATCTCATGCTGAGGCACGATCTCCCCGACCGGTAGTGCCACGTCGTCCAGGATTCCGACGGTGAGTTCCCGGCCGGGGACGAACCGCTCGATCATGACTTCGTCGTCAAACTCCCGGGCAAAGGCCACCGCAGGATCGAATTCTCCCGGGCGGCGCACCACCGTCAGCCCGACGGTGGAGCCCTGCTTGGACGGCTTGATGACCATCGGCCATCCGAGCCGGTGTCCCGCCTGCCCCACGTCCACCGGGGCCATCATCCACTCGGCGGTCGCCACGCCGGCATCCCGGAAGAGCCGCTTGGAGACGTCCTTGTCCATCGCAATGGCACTCCCCAGCGGGCCGCTGCCGGTGTAGCGGACACCAAGGGTGTCGAGGATCGTCTGGATGGTGCCATCCTCGCCCCGCCCGCCGTGGAGGGCGAGGAACACGACGTCGGCCTCGCGCACCTCCGGCAGCGCCCCGAGCGCGGTGAGCAGGAAGCTGCGTTCCCGGCTGGCCAGTTCCGCCACCGACGGCCAGGTAGCCCCCACGGCCTTGAGCAGGTGCTCGGCCTCTCGCGCCTCGGGAATGACGCCGGTGACGGTATCCACGACGACCACGGTGTGTCCCGCGGTGCGCAGGGCGGGCACGATCTGCCGGGCCGAGGCCAGGGCCACGTCGCGTTCGGCGGAGGCGCCACCGGTCAGAGCGGTAATGCGCAGGGGCTGGCTCCTATGGTGGTGGCGGTCGCAAGCGGACCGTGGTGAGCGGACGCGCCAGCCGTCATCGGGTCCCGATCAGCTGCTGCAGGACATCGTAGCGGCTCACGATGCCGATGAGGCTGCCGTCCTTCTGGACCAGGGCGGCCGGGCTCTCCCGGGTGAGGATGGGCCCCAGCCGCTCGGTCGGGGTCAGGGCATCCACCACCACGAAGGGCGGGTCCATGACCTCCCGCACCGGCCGGTCCAGCAGGGAGGGCTGGGCCAGCGCCCGGGTCATCAGGCTGTTCTCGGTAAGCCCGCCGACGCACTGTCCCGACTCGAGCACCGGGATCTGGCTCACGCTCCAGGTGCTCATCAGGGTCAGCGCCTGCCGCACCGCAGCCGCCGGCGCGACGCTCACCAGCGAGGGCGCGTTTGCCGGACGCCGCTGCAGCAGTTGCTCCACCGTGATCCGCGGCGCGTCGAGCAACTGGTTTTCCTGCATCCATTCGTCGTTGAAGACCTTGGACAGGTAGCGCTCGCCGGTGTCGCAGAGAATGGTGACCACGCAGGCGCTGGGATCATCCACCTCACGCGCAATGTCCAGCGCCAGGGCCACGTTCAGCCCCGCCGATCCGCCCACCAGCATACCCTCCTCGCGGGCCAGGCGCCGTGCCATCGCAAAGGCGTCCCGGTCGGGGACCTGCCGGAACTCGTCAATGACGTCGAACCAGATGGTGCTCGGGATCTTGTCCCCGCCGATCCCCTCCACCTTGTAGGGGTTGCCCTCACCCATCGTCCTGGTCCGGCTGTAGCCGGTGTACAGCGAGCCCTGGGGATCGCCGCCGATGACGCGGACGGCGGGGTTCTTCTCCTTCAGGAACTTGCCGGTTCCGCTGACCGTGCCGCCGGTGCCCGCCCCCGCCACGAAGTGGGTGACCCGCCCGTCGGTCTGGGTCCAGATCTCGGGGCCGGTGGTCTCGTAGTGCGCCTCGGGGTTCACCTGGTTGTAGAACTGGTTGGCCAGGATGGCGCCCGGGGTTTCCTGGACGATCTGCTTGGCCTTGTTGACGTAGTTGTCGGGATGATCAGGCGGCACCGCGGTGGGGGTGATCACCACCTCGGCACCGTAGGCCTTGAGGAGGCGGACCTTCTCCTGCGACATCTTGTCCGGCATCGTGAAGATGCAGCGATACCCCTTGAGGGCCGCCGCCAGCGCGAGCCCCACGCCGGTATTGCCGCTGGTGCCCTCGACGATCACACCGCCCGGCTTGAGCTCGCCCCGCCGCTCGGCGTCCTCGATGATCTTGAGTCCAATGCGGTCCTTGACCGACCCGCCGGGATTGGCGTACTCGGCCTTCCCGTAGATCGGCGTCCGAAGGCCGGCCCCGATACGCTGAAGCCGGATGAGCGGGGTCCAGCCGATGGTCGGGAGGACGGAATCGTACGCTTTGGCGTGCGGGGGCGTCACGGAGTCACTCCTCCGGCCTGGGGATGTCGGAAATGTACCGGTTGCAGGAAGGTCGCGGCCACCGGGCCACCGTTCCTGAGGGCGGGTGCGAAGCGGAACGTGCTGACCGCGGCGAGCGCGGCGGAGTCCAGGGCGGGGTACCCGGAGGACTCGGCGATCCGGGTCGAGTCCAGCGCCAGGCGGCCGGCGGTGTCGGCGTGAAGGCGGAGGACCACCTTGCCCTCAATGCCCCGGGCAAACAGCGCCGGCGGATACTCGACGGGAGACTCCCGGTTGACCAGCACCGGGGGTTCATCGCCCCGTCGCGCCGTGGCGTTCTCCGGCAGACGCACGGTATCGCTCTCGGGGCTGGAACAGGCAATCAGCAGCAAGGCCACCACCACGCCACCCTTCACTGTCCCTCCCCTGGTCCGCGGGCTCGACGCCCACAATTCGTCGGCCAGGGCGCCCGTCATGGCCGCCCGGTGCCCCGAAGATACCCCAGCGCGCGCTCCAGCACCTCGTCCCGCCCGGCGCGAATTCCCGCGACCGTCGCCGTCGCCTCGATGAACGGCTTGAGCCCCACCCCCTGCAGCGGACGACCATCGGCGTGCCACACGCCCAAGCCGGTGAACCAGGCCAGTACGTTGCCGGGCAGCGACACGTTGGTCACGTCTCCATCGGTGCCGGCGGTCTGGCTGCCGATGAAGCGCGTCTGGTTGGCCGCCTCGAAGAACAGGGCGGTATGCTCCGCCTGGCTCTGCGTCCGCTCGTCAACGAGCATGACGGTCCGTCCGGGATAGCGGGCCCCGCTGGACGGCGGGAGTTTCTGCACGAACCGTGAGACCAGCGCCTCCTCTGCCATGTCCTCCACCACCGCGCCCCGGGGCCGGCGTGCGACGGGCAAGCTGAACCGGGCGGCCGTGACCCCGGACCGGGACGCCAGCCGCGGAGCGATGGCCCACGCCGTGCCCCGGGGATAGACGCGCATGTCGAAGATGATGCCGCGGGTGTTCCGGAACAGGGTGAACATGCTGTCCACCATGCTCCCAGTCAGCCGGTCCAGGTCCGCGTAGCCGATGTTGCCCGGCAGCAGCGAGAGGACCGGTCCGTCGCGCTCGGCCACGAGCAGGGGGCGGAACCGGGCGGCGCGCGGGGTGTTCACCACCCGGTCGCGTCCGTCGGCGCTCCGCAGCCGGAGCCGGGCCGTAGAACCCTCGGCCCCGAGGAGTGCCAGCGCCAGCTCGTCGCGGCGGCCGGCCACGGAATTCGAGGCCGAGATGTACCGGCGCAGCCGGGCCATGCGGTCACGGATCGGCTCGCCGTCCACGCTCACGATCTCGTCACCCACCCGCACGGCGTAGGCCAGCGAGTCCGCGGCGATCCGGGTCACGATGGCCCGGGCTTCGATCATCCGCGCCCGAAACGGCGGCCCCGCGCCGCCGGCGTAGCTGGTCCACCCCGGCGCCTCCAGAAAGCCGTGGGAGTCCTGCAGGCCGGCGAGCATCTCCCCCAGCACCAGCGCGTACGATACCGAGTCCCGCGCCGCCTCGAATCGGGGGACGAAGCGTTCAAGCTGGGTTTCCCACGGCGCCCGGTGACGCTCGGGATAGGCGTGAAAGTAGGAAATGGCTCCCCACAACCGATACAAGGCGACCAGCCGCCACCCCAGCGGCGGGGTGGAGAGTGAGTCGGCCTCGGGCGTCACCGGAGAGACGCTGACCTGAGGGAGCGCGAGCGCGGCCGGCGTCGCCCACGGCTGCCGGGACAGCGCCAGTGCGGCGCGGAGGGCGGGATCAAACCGGCCCGCCGCCGGCGCCACTACGGTATCCACCGGCTGCACCAGGCTACCGTCGCCGTTGACCAGTTCTCCCATGCGGATCTCGGCCACCAGGCCGTCGCCGAGGGGAAACTCCATGACCGATCCGCCCAGGGCCCGGCTTTCGATGCCCTCGCCGACCACCCGGCCCACACCGAGGCTCCGCGCCGCCAGGGCAAGCGCCGGCAGCTCCGAATACGCGTTGACGACGAAGACCACCCGCCGCTCCTGCGCCGAGTCACTGCCGGCCAGGACGGAACCGGTCGGGACGTGCCAGCCACTGCGGTAGACCGAGGAAGCCCGTGCCGGGACGTCGGGCGCATATCCCTCGTGCATGCGGACCCGCTCCGCCGGCGCGGAGGCCGGACGCGGGAGCAGCGCCTGACTGATCCCGGGGCGGCTCAGGGCGAAATCCACCCGGGTTGAGCCGGGTGCCCCCGGCTCGGCACGGAGATCGAAGATCACCGCCCGCGCCGCCCTGACCTCCGGCTCCAGCGCGGCCACCGCCGCCACCAACCCGTCGGGGTCACCGTCGCTGGCGGAAGCGATCCGGACAATGAACACGCTGTCCTCGACCCAGCGGGTGGTGACCGGCGGAACCTCCCGGGTGCGGGGCCGCAGTTCGGCGGAATCGCGCACCCGGCTGCGGGGATCGTTGAGGATGTCCAGCAGCCGGGTGATGGCGTTCCGGTAGTTCTCCCGCGAGTCCGCCACGTGCACGGCCCCCGCCGCCACCGCGGTGGCCTGGTCCCACTGGATCCCGAGGTATCCCAGGTACGGGTGGAAGAACCGCACGGTGTTGTAGAGCCGACCCAGCGTGGCGAGGCGGCGGACCCGGATCGAGTCCGGCACTTCCTGGGCGGTCACGGCGCCAGGGAGGGCGCAGGCGCCTACCACGATCCCAGCGATGATCCGGGCCCGCCAGGCCCCAATCACCGGCCGGCTCCCGACCAGATGAGCGCGCCGATACCGAGGGCGGTGATGACGATCCAGAGGATGAGGCTCCTGGTCATGCGGATGATGAACAGGGTGATCGCGGCCACGCCGAACCCGATGGCCGCATGGGTACCGGCGGTGGTCGCCGAGTGTCCTTGCCCGAGGGAGACGCCTCCGGCCAGCATCCCGAACACCCCCGCCATGATCAGCACCTTGCCGATGCGGATCACCACGATGACCACCAGCACCAGCGCGGCCGCCGCGATGGCGGTGGGCAGGTTGATGTTCGCGAACAGCTCCTGAAGAAGCGCGGGCATCCTCATCGATGTCTGGTGGGCACTGCGGGCGGGCAGATCAGGGCGGGCCCCAGCCGGAGGTCCAGCTCACGCTTCCGACTTGCGTTTGAGCTCCGCCAGCCGGTTGAGCGCCTCGATCGGGGTGAGGCGGTCTACGTCCATCCCCTTGAGCGCCTCCAGCACCGGATGGGGCGGCGCGTTCCCGGCGAACAGCGCCAGCTGGCTGGGATCCTCGGCCGGCGGCGGGCCGGGCACCATGCGGTGCTCGCCCTCAAGAAGGTGCAGCACCTCCCGGGCACGGCCCACCACATCGGCGGGCAGGCCGGCGAGCTGGGCCACGTGGATGCCGTAGCTCCGGTCGGTTCCCCCCGCCTCCAGGCGGTGCAGGAAGACCACCTCGTCGCCCGATTCACGGACCGCCACGTTGAGATTGCGGGCGTGGGCGAGCTTCTCGGGGAGCTGCATCAGCTCGTGGTAGTGGGTGGCGAACATGGTCCGGCAGCCAACGGTGTCGTGCAGGTACTCGGTCACCGCCCAGGCGATGGCCACCCCGTCGTAGGTGGAGGTGCCGCGGCCGATCTCGTCCAGCAGCACCAGGCTTCGCGCCGAAGCGTTGTGGAGAATGGCGCTGGTCTCGCTCATCTCCACCATGAAGGTGGACTGCCCCCGGGCCAGGTTGTCGCTGGCGCCGACCCGTGTGAACAGCCGGTCCACCACACCGATCTCCGCAGCTTCGGCCGGCACGAAGCTGCCCAGTTGGGCCAGGATGACGCACAGCCCGATCTGGCGCAGGATGGTGCTCTTGCCGGCCATGTTGGGACCGGTGACCAGCAGGACCCGCTCCGCGGGGTCGAACTTGACGTCGTTGGGGATGAACGCCTCTCGCGGCATCAGGCGTTCGATGACCGGGTGGCGGCACTGGCGGAGGGTCAACGACCGGCCCTCGTGCACTTGCGGGCGCACGTAGCGGTGCAGCACGGCGGTCTCGGCCAGCGACGACCACACATCCAGCCGGGCGAGGGCCGAGGCGGTGCGCTGCACCCGGCCCGCCGCCGCGCCCATGCGCTCCCGCAAGTCCCCGAAGAGTGCGGCCTCCCGCACGCCGATCTTCTCCTCGGCGCCCAGGACCTTTGCTTCGTAGGACTTCAGTTCGGGAGTGACATAGCGCTCGGCCCCCGCCAGCGTCTGCCGGCGCTCGTAGTCGGCGGGCACCTTGCCCGCGTGCACGTGGGTCACCTCGAGGAAGTAGCCGAAGACCTTGTTGAACCCGACCTTGAGCGTGGGAATCCCGGTGCGGTCCCGTTCCCGCTGCTGCAGGCTCGCGATATACTGCTTGCCGCCGTCGCGCAGATCGCGCAGCTCGTCGAGCTGGGCGTCGAAGCCGGGCCGGATCACGTCGCCATCGGACAGCACTGCGGGCGGCCGCTCGGTCAGCGCCTGCACCAGCTCCGCGGCCAGGTCGGCGAGGGGATCCAGATCCTCGAGGACGGCGCCGAGCCCGGTGCTGGCGTCGCGCCCGGCCAGGCCGGTGAGGGCCTCAAGTGTGTCGGGGAGCCTGAGGAAACTGTCGCGCAGCGCGCCGATCTCGCGCGGTGTGGCCCGGCCGGCCGCGGCCCGCCCGGCCAGCCGCTCCAGGTCGCGGACTCCGCCGAGGGCCTCCCGGATACGGGCCCGGCCGCGCTCATCCGCGACTACCGTGGCCACGGCATCGAGGCGCTCGGCGATGGCCGCCGGGTCGCGCAGGGGGGAGAGCACCCAGTGGCGGAGCAGGCGGGCCCCCATCGGAGTCTGGGTGGTGTCGAGCACCTCGAGCAGCGTGGCGCCGCGAACGCCGGCGCGCAGCGGCTCCACCAGCTCCAGGTTGCGGCGGGTCATGTCATCGACCCAGAGGTGCCGGGCGGAGCGACGGACCGTCGGGCGCCGCAGGTGCGGCAACCCCGACGGCTGCAGCTCGGCCACGTACCGAAGGAGCGCGCCCGCCGCCCCGACCGCCGGCGCGTCCTCGGCGCCGAGCCCCAGGCCGTCGAGACTCGCGAGCTGGAAGCGGCGGGCGAGTTCCGCGCGCGCCAGCTCGGCGTCGAACTCCCAGCGCTCCCGCTCGGTCCGGAGCACGCCCTCTTCCAGGTGGAACTCCGCCCCCGCCGGCAGGACCAGTTCCGCCGGGCCCAGCCGGGCGACCGCCTCGGCGAGGTCGCCGGCCGTGGCGGTCTCGAGCAGGAACTCGCCGGTCGAAAGGTCGATCGCGGCGATGCCGGCGGCATCGCCGGACATGACCGAGTCGCCCGGGCGCCGGGAGGCGGAGCACACCGCCACCAGGAAGTTGTTGCGCACCCCGGGCAGGCAGCCCTCGTCCAGCACCGCACCGGGGGTGATGGTCTCGACGACCTCGCGCCGGACGATGCCCTTGGCAAACTTGGGATCCTCCACCTGCTCGCAGATGGCGACGCGGTGTCCGGCGGCGATGAACTGGCGGAGGTACTCAGCCGCCGCCTTGACCGGGACTCCGGCCAGTGGAACCCCGTCCCCCCGGGCGGTGAGGGTGATGTTGAGGACTCGCGCGCCGACCTGGGCATCCTCGAAGAACATCTCGTAGAAGTCGCCCATGCGGAAAAAGAGGATCGCTCCCGGATGCCGGGACTTGATCTCCAGGTACTGCTGCATGAGCGGAGTGCTGCCCGACTCAGCAGACCGACTCGTCACGGCTGCGCAATGATGAAGGGCGAGCCACCGAGCTTGCGACGGATCTGCTCGGCGGCCTGGGTGGCGGCAGTGCGGTCGGCGAAGGGACCGGCGCGGACCTTGAAGAGGCCCGCCTCATGCACCACATAGGCGGTGAAGCCGGCAGCCTTGAGGTCGGCGGCGATGCGGTCGGCGGCGGCCTGGGTGTTGACCGCGCCCACCTGCACCGCGAGTCCGGGGGCCGGGGGTGGTGCGGTAACGGTGCTCTCCCGCGGTGCGCCGGCCGGCTGTGCCGCGCCCGGGGCGCAGCGCCCGTTCAGGAAATCGAGCCGGTTGCGGAGCTCCACGTCCTCTCCCACCCCTGCGAGGCCCAGCGTCAGCCAGGCACACGCCTCCGGCGGCTTGCGCTGCTCGAAGAGCGCCCGGGCCGCCCACTCGGAGGCGGCCGGCAGGAGCGGGGAGTCGGGATAGTCGTTGCGCACCCGCTCGAACTGCCGCACCGCACCGGCCTGGTCGCCGGCGGCGTAATCCAGCAGGCCGAGGCGGTAGACGGCGTCGTCCGCCCAGGCGGAGTTGGTGTGCTCGACGGCGACGCGGGAGTAGTTCTGCCGCATGTCCGCGACGCTCCGCGAGATCAGTCCCATGGTGTACAGCATCTGGGGATAGAGCGTGTCCGTGGGACTGGTGGCGGCGAGCAGGCGGGTCACAATGCCGCGAGCCGAATCGCTGGCCCCCTCCTGAGCCAGCCGGAGGGCGTCGCGAAGCCGCGGATCGTCCTGGGCCCGGGCCGGAGTCGCCAGGGCCAGAGCCGCCAGGATGGCCAGTAGTGCGGGGAGGCGCATCGACCGACCGATGGCCAGCTGACTGCGGTTCATGCCAGACTCCTCGTGATTCGTCCCCGCGCACCCGCTGTGGCGGCGGATCGATGTACGTCCTGCGCGACCGGGTGGATGCTCACCAGCTGAAGTACCAGCCCTACGACCACGCCGGCCTCGTCGCTGACGCGGGTACCCTTGAGCGCCGTATCGGTTTCCAGGGTGGCCCGGATGGCGGTGCGCGTTCGTGGCGCGGGCCAGGTCTCCGCCCACCGGCTCCAGTTCCGGGTGGCCAGCTTCCAGTCGCCGAGCCCGAAGGGGCGGACCTGCCGGAGCCGGTCGAACAGCACCCGTTCCAGGGTGCCGCCCCGGCTGCCCTTGTCGTAATGGGCGCGGGCCATCCGAACGCCGATCAGCGCGCTGCCCAGCGCGGTGATCATCTTCACGCCGCTCATGCCGCCCTGGTCCAGTACCCGGCGCGTCAGCAGCAAGGCCCGCGGGCCATCATCGCCGATCGTGGCCTCGACCCAGTCCTCGAGGGTCTCGCCATGATGCACGCCGACCAGTTCCCCCACGCGCTCCCGGCTGACCGGCCCGGCGTCATCGAGGCTACTGAGCTTTTCCAGCTCCGCGCGCAGCAGGCCCAGCTCGTAGCCGGCCGAACTGGCCAGGTGTTCAGCGGCTCCGGGCCCGAAGGTCACCCCAAGCCGCTTGGCGTGAAATCCGATCCACCGCGCCACCCGGGCGGGCTCCAGCGGCGCGAAGTCCACCGCATAGGCACGGCCCGCGATCTCCGCGTCCGGTGCGTAATCCCGCTGCTTGTCTTCGTTAGGCGCGCCCTCGACCAGGACCAGCACCGTGTCCGGAGACGGGTTCGCCAGGTAGCGGGTCAGCACCTCGCGCTGCGCCGCCTTCTTCTTCCAGGTCTCGATGTCCCGGATCACCACGGCCCGGCGGGCGGCCAGCATCGGCAGGGTGTTCACCAGCGAATGCAGGGTCTCGGGGTCGAGCTGACCCGCGCTCCGCTGGTCCAGGTTGAAGTCGCGCTCGTGTGGCGCCAGCGCCTGGTCCACGATGGCGTGGGTCGCCTCTTCCTTGAGGACGTCCTCGGTGCCGTGGAGGTAGTAGACCGGGGCGAGGTCACTCCGACCCAGCGCGCGCAGCAGGTCGTCGTGGGTGTGGCGGGGCATGAGGGGAGTATAGCCAGTGGAGCAGGGGCGGGGGAGCCGGGACGCACCCTGTGGCCGGGGCGAGCAGTGGTGCCCGGGCGCCTAGGGGCCCGCCGGCTCGAAGCTGATGAACGGCGGTCCCGGCAGGAGCCGGGGCTGCACCACCACCAGGGGCCGGGCCTCGGCAGCCACGGGGGTGGGAAGCACCATCATGTCCTTCAGGGTCAGGCCCACCAGTGTGATGAAGAGCGCTGCTGCGATGGTGGCCGCGAAGGTCGAAACCCGGGGTGGAATCGGCTCCGGGACCCGCTCCCCACTGGCCAGCCTGGCCTCCAGACCGGCCATGAAGCCAGATGAGGGGGTGACCACCTGACCCCGCAACGCCTCGACCCCTTCCCGCACGGCGCGGTCATAGCCGGCGCACCCGGTACAACTCTCCAGGTGGTCGTCCATTTCGGCGGCGAGGACGGGGTCGTGCCCGTCTCTATAGGTCGAGTACTGGCTGCGGAAGCTGCGGCAGTCCATAGGTGGTTTGGCGCCCTGTTTCGAAGTTTGACGCCGCCGAAGGAGGCCCTGGCGGGGTCCATAAGATTATACCGGGCATGGCCGTAGAAGGTTCCGGTCGGCCCTATTTCAGGTGGGGGTGGATCAGCTCCGCGAAGCTCTGGCGGGCTCGGTTGAGCCGGCTCTTTACCGTGCCCAGGTTGCAGTGCACGATGTCCGCGATTTCCTCGTAGCTCTTTCCCTCCAGCTCCCGCAGGACGAAGACCTCCCGGTGGTGGGTGTTGAGCCGGGACACCGTCTCATCCACGAGCTGCCGCAGCTGCCGTCGCTCGTAGAGGTCATCCGGCCGGTTGGCGGGGTCCTCGAATTCCACCGGCCGGGAATCCTGCTCGGTGCGCGGCCGGGCCTGCTCGAAGCTGATCAGCGGGGACCGGCTGCGGTTGCGCAGTTCATTCTTGGCGAGATTGGAGGCGATGGTGTAGACCCAGGTGGAGAACTTCCGGCTCCGGTCGAAGCGGTGGAGATGCCGGTGCACTCGCAGGAACGCCTCCTGCACCAGGTCCTCGGCCCGCTCCCGGTCGCCGATCATGCGGTAGACGAAGTTGAGCAGCCGGACCTGGTAGCGCGTCACGATCCGGCCGAAGGCCCGCGGATCGCCCGCCAGGTGAGCCTCGATGAGCGCATTGATCTCCGGCTGGACGGCAGGCGTCGCGGGCGTGGGTGCACGCCCGGGCGTCAGTGCCGACCTCAGAAACCTGATCAATGCGGCCATCGGTCCTCCAATTCCGGTTACACCCGGCCACCCATGCGGAACGCGTCAACGAAGAGTAGCCCTACCAGCGTCTTGCCATCGATGATCTCACCCCGCTCGATCATCCGGCGGACCACCGAGAACGGAGTGGGGCAAAGCTCCAGGAACTCATCTGCCTCCCGGCGGTGCGTCCCCGCCACCAGCGCGTCGGCCAGAAAGAGATGGATCCTCTCGTCGGTGAATCCCGGCGTGGTGTAGATCGTGGTCAGCCGTTCCATGCATCCCGCCGACATCCCCGTCTCCTCTGCCAGCTCGCGGACCGCGCACTGGTCCGGCGTCTCGCCGGGGTCCAGCCGTCCAGCGGGGATCTCCCAGATGTACCCGTTGGCCGCATGCCGGAACTGCCGGATCAGGAGCACCCGGGGGTCCGCCACACCGGCTCCGTCCAGCATGGGGACGACGGCCGAGGCTCCAGGATGACGGATCATCTCCAGCTGCCCGGAGGTGCCGTCGGGAAAGGCCACCGTGTCCACATCCAGGTGAATGACGCGGCCGTGGTGGCGGCGCTCGGTGGAGACCAGTGTCATCGGTGTCAACTTGGTGTGCCGGACGCCGAGGGACAAGAGAGCGGAAACGGGAGAATTCCTGAAGCCTGGACATTGAAAAGGCCGGCGGGCTCCGGCGGGCGGCTGCAAGTGCAGCGCCCAGAAGCACTAAGAGCGGAAACCGGCGCGGATTCCGGGCTCGCCGGGCAGCGTCCCGGCCGGTTTCTCCGCGGGGTCAGTGGTGTCCGGCGCCTCGCCCTTCACCAGAGTGATCTGAGCAACACCACCGGGATCTTCCACGACTCGGCGGTCAGGAACCCCAGTTCGCGCCGGAGGCTGGCGGAGATCGGACTGGTCGTGGTTGGCGAGGAGAGTGCCTCGAGGCCGCTGTGGCGGGCCTCGAAGCGCAGGCGCAGCATGTGGAACGGATCGCTCACCAACAGGACCCGCCGGATGCCCAGCGGCTCGGCCCAGCGGGCCACGGCGGTAATGGAGGCCTGGGTGGAGCGCCCTTCGGGCCGGACAATGATGGCCTGGCGCGGGATGCCCTGCGATGCGAGGTACTGCTGGCCGACCGTGGCCTCGCTGACCTGATCTCCCTCACCGATGCCGCCGGTGACGACGACCATCGGTGCCAGCCCCTCGCGGTAGAGCGACAGGGCGTGATCCAGCCGGGCGCGCAGGACGGGTGACGGCTTGCCGTTGTACTGGGCCGCGCCCAGCACCACGATGGCGTCGGCGCGCTGGCGCTGGTCCTGCCGGCTGACCAGGAGCACCGCCAGAAAGCACCCGGCGTAGCCCAGCCCCAGGGTCAGCAGGACCAGCCAGATCAGCCGTCGGTGCCTGGATTCCATGGGCGGAAGATACTGCGCCGCCGCCTCACGGGGCTGCCAGTTCGAAACTCTCTCCCAGCCGGGGGATGTCCACCGCTCGCACCCCCTCCTCGCGGAGCATCTTGGCCATCGCGAGGGCCGCCTCCGGCTCTCCGTGCACCACGAAGGCCCGGTGGATCGGCCCCTGGACCCGCCGCACCCAGGCCCGCAGTTCGTCGCGGTCGGCGTGGGCGGAGTACCCGCCGATGGTCTCGATCTCGGCGCGCACCGGCAGCTCGTCACCAAAGATGCGGACCGTCTTTGCGCCATCCTGCAACCGGCGCCCCAGCGTGTTCTCACCCTGGAACCCCACGAACAGCACCACGTTGCGGTGGTCGCCCACGCCGTGGGTCAGGTGATGCAGGATGCGGCCCGACTCGGCCATGCCGCTGGCGGCGATGATGACCGCCGGGCCGTTCATCCGGTTGAGCTGCTTGGACTCAGCTACGTCGCGGGTGTAGCGCACCAGGGGGAAATCGAACAGCGTCGTGGTGCGCTCGATCATCTGCTCCTGCCGGTCAAACAGCTCCGGGTGCAGGCGGAAGACGGCGGTGGCGTCGATCGCCAGCGGACTGTCCACGTAGATCGGCACCCCGGGGATCTTGCCGGCGCGGAACAGCTGGTGGAGGGAGTAGACCAGCTCCTGGGTGCGTCCCACGGCAAAGGCGGGGATGAGAATCTTGCCGCCCTTGCCCGCCACCCGGCGCACGAGCTCCCCGAGCCGCTCCTCGGCGCCGTGCACGGTCTCGTGGCTCCGGTTGCCGTAGGTGGACTCGATGATCAGCGTATCCACCGGCCCCGACGGCGGGTCGGGATCGCGGATGATGGGCAGTCCCGGCCGGCCGATGTCGCCGGAGAACACCAGCCGGTGGGCCTTGCCCTCGGTGATGCGCAGGTCCACCGAGGCGGAGCCGAGGATGTGCCCCGCCTCGGTGAATTCGAACGCCAGATGCTTGCGGATGTACTGCACCCGGCGGCAGGGCACACCCAGCATGAGGTCCTGCACCGCGACGGCGTCGGCCATGGTGTAAAGCGGCGCGCTCTGGGGGCCGGCCTTGCCGCGGCGCTGCAGGTATTCGGCGTCCTTCTCCTGGATGTGGGCGGAATCCGGCAGCATCACGGCGGAGAGATCGCGGGTGGCGGGGGTGGCGTAGATGGGGCCGTGAAAGCCGCGGTTGACCAGCAGCGGCAGGCGGCCGGCATGGTCAATGTGGGCGTGGCTCAGGATCACCGCGTCGATTCGGCGCGGGTCCACCGCCAGCGAGGTGTTGCGTTCGCGGGACTCCGCGCGCCGGCCCTGGAACAGGCCGGCGTCGAGCAGGATGCTCGCCCCGGCGGCTTCCAGGAGGTGCATGGAGCCGGTGACCTGGCCGCCGGCGGCGCCGTGAAATGTCAGGCGGATGGACATGGTGCTCTCTCTGGGACAGTCCATGGGCCCCGGGGCGGACGGTGCCGGCCGCCCGGGCTGTGGCATCTTGGCTCAATCTAGCGGCGCCGGGAGCGAACCGTAGATTGAGCCCGGTTCACCCTCTCCGGGTGGGTCCATGAAGCACACTTCGTTTGCCCGAGCTGCTGCACTCCTTGCCGGCCTCACGGCCGCCCTCTCCTGTGGCGGTGGCGGTACGGAGCCGTCCGTGGCCACGGGGCTGGCGGGGACGTGGGTGGTGACGTTCAGCCAGCAGCAGGCGGGCTCCGCCGCCTGTGAGAGCCCATCCATGGTTCTCACGCTTTCCCAGACCGGAACCGCGCTGGCGGGGAGTTACACCGCCGACGGACTCGGAATCTGCGTTTCGGGCGCCAGCCTTCTCGTGGGAGACATGGGATTCGGCGCCATCGCCTCCGGGAACGCGGATCATGGCGACGTTGCCGTGGTGCTGCGGTCGGCTTTGCAGTTTACCGGGACGTTCGGAGGCGATTCGATGGGTGGATCGCTCTCCTGGATGGTGATCCTGCCCGGCCAGGGCCCGGTGGAGATGACCGGCAACTGGAGCGCGCGACGGCTCCCCGCCACCAGCCCCGACGGTGTCCCCTACCGGATGAGGTTCACGGAAACCGCCAATGCGGTCCCGCAGCTGACGAGCAGCGCGTTTCCGGTGGTTACACGCGATCGGGGCGGCAACCTGGTGGGCAACCCGGTCATCTCGTTCACCACCTCGGATCCGACGGTGGCGACAGTGAGTGGCCCGGGCCTCGTGACGACGACCACGAAACTGGGCCTGTTCCGTATCCGAGCGCAGGCGGGGATTGCGCGGGCCGAGGGCGTGGGGGTGGTAATCCAGCGGCCGGTTTCGTTCGTGATCACGCCGAGTCCGCTGACCCTGAACCGGTCCCGGTCGCTGCAGGTCGGCGCGCAAGCGCTGGACGTCGTCGGCGCGGTGATCCCCGGCGCGCCGCTGACCTACGCCATTGGCGACATCACGATTGCTCAGGTCACGCCCAACGGCTTGGTAACCTCTCGCGCCGTCGTCGGGCAGACCACCCTCACGATTGGGTGGGCGGGGGTCGACACGGTGGTGCCCCTGAGCGTCATTGCCCTCCCGGTCCGAGTCGAGCTTGACCTCCTCGCCGCTGCGCTGACTCCCGGGACCACTCAGGTGCTGATCGCCACCGTATACGACTCGTCCGATGTTCCGATCACGGGCGCCCCCGTGACTTGGATGACCAGCGACCCGGGTCTTGCCTCGGTGTCGTCCGCTGGGCTGGTGACCGCAGGACAGTCGGGTGGATTGGCAACGATTACCGCCACCGCGGAGAACGGGGATACGGCTCAGGCCCGCATTCTTAACTGGACCGCGGCGATGCCAGCGGTCGTTGCGACCACCCGGATCGGTGGCAAGCCCTCAGGGCTGGATGTCTCCGTGAACGGCGCGATCTATGTGGGCGACATACAGGGTGGCGGTCTCTGGCGGGGAGACCTGCCCGCGGTTGACTTCCCCGTGAACCTCCCGCTGGGCGGGAGTTTTCCGGCCGTAGCGTTCGATCCCTCCGGAACGAAGGCCTACGCCCAAAGCTCAGGAGCTGGCAATGTGATGGTCATCGATGTGGGGACAGGGGTCGTGGTCGACTCCATCGTCCCCGGCAATGGCTTGGCACTTGGGGTTTCGCCGGACGGGGCGCGGCTCGTGGTCGGGCGGGCGGGGTCGCTCCACCTGTACGACGCCGCCACCCTGGCGCCCCTGGATTCCGCGACCTTCGGAACGGTTCATTTCCTGGTGCATCATCCGGTGCTGGATCGGCTGTACACCAGCACCGATGCCGGCGTGTTCGAGCTCGACGGAACCACCCTGGCAACGATTCGAATGATCACTCCGGGGCCCGGCGCCTACCGCCAGCTGGCGATCACGCCAGACGGCGCCACGCTGTTCGTGGGACTCGAAGGGACGGGAGTGTACGCCTACGATCTTGCTGCGGGCCAGCAGACGGGATTTGCGGCGCAGGGTGGGTTCGGGGTGGGGTATTCAGTTGCGCGAGACCTGATCTACACCACTGGTTTCCAGTCGGGCACTCTGCACGCGCTGGATCGGGCTTCCCTCATTTCCATCTGGTCCGCCGACCTCGTGGGCGTCACCCGCCGGATCGCCGTCTCCGCCGATGGACTCACGGTCATCGTGCTCGACGAGGACGGAGACGTCAACTTCGTCCAGTAAGCCGCTCGCGGCACACCTGCTGTCAGGCCAGACGCCTCGACCGGACCCGAGCTGCTTACTGCGTCCCGTACAGCCGGTCGCCGGCATCGCCTAGGCCCGGCACGATATACCCCTGCTCGTTGAGCCCGCGGTCCAGCGCCGCCGCGAAGATCGGGACGTCGGGGTGGCCCTCCAGCAGGCGCCGGGCGCCTTCCGGCGCGGCCACAATGCAGAGAAACCGGATGCGCCGGGCGCCTGCGGCCTTGAGGGTGGTCACGGCGGCGGTGGCGGAGCCGCCGGTGGCGAGCATGGGGTCGAGGATGAAGAAATCGCGATCGGGCTCGTTGCCGGGGAGCTTGGCGTAATAGCGGTTGGGCTCCAGCGAGGTCTCATCCCGCGCCACCCCGATATGGCCAACCCGGGCGGTGGGGAGCAGCTGGGAGACGCCGTTGACCATGCCGAGCCCGGCCCGGAGAATCGGGATCAGGGTGAGGTTCTTGTCGGAGACCATCCGGCCGGTCATCGGTTCCAGCGGAGTCTCGATCTTCACCGCTACGGTCGGCAGGTCCTTGGTGACCTCATACGCCATGAGCATGGCGATCTCACCGATCAGCTGCTTGAAGTCGCGGATGCTGGTGGTGCGGTCGCGAAGCAGCGTCAGTTTGTGCTGGATCAGCGGGTGATCCAGTACCGTCAGGTTGGGCAGGGCGCGGACAGGCATGGGGAGAAGATGCGCCGCCCACCCCGGGAGGGCCAGCCCGCCGGGCCCGGGCGGGGAGAACCGCTCCGGCCCCGGCGGCGTTGATCGGGTAACTGCCGCCATGAGGTCCCGTGCCCCGTCCCCTGCTCACCCTGAGTGCCTGCGCCGCCATCACGCTGGGCGGTGCCATGGCCCTGGAAGTCGCCTCCCGAAACCCGGCGGCGGCCCAGCAAGGGGCCGGCCCGCTGACCAACCGGCAGCCGGACGTCCGGCCCGCCCCGGCCTGGCGCAACACCAGCTGGCTCAACACCGAGGGAGCCAGCCCGCTCTCGCTGGCCGAGCTCAAGGGGCGGGTGGTCCTGCTCAATTTCTGGACCTTCACCTGCTGGAACTGCACCGGGGCGATTCCCTCGCTGGTGGAATTCGACCGCCGCTTCCGCGACCAGGGGCTCACGCTGATCGGGATCCACACCCCCGAGTTTCCGCCCTACGCCGGCGAACACGACCGCAAGAACGTCGAGACGGCCCTCCGTAAACACGGGATCACCTACCCCAACGCGCAGGACAATGAGCGGGCCACCTGGGATCTCTACGGGATCCGGTACTGGCCCAGTTACGTTCTGATAGACCGGAAGGGGTTCATCCGGTACGAAGGCTACGGCGAGTTTCATCCCGGCGACCGCGCGCACGAACTTTGGGCGGGGCGGATCCAGGCGCTGCTTGGGGAGTAGGGGTTGGGGAGCAGTCAGCTCACCGCGAGAGCCATCATGTATCGGCTAGCGGCTACAGCCGGGAACGCATCAGTGGCTGGACTATGCGTTGATGGCCGATGGCTGAACGGAAGAGTGGCATGAGCCATCGGCGACACTGAAACGGGGGAAAGGTGCTGGCTCCCAAGGGACGACTACTGACACGGCCCGGAAGGATCATCGGTGCCTTTCCCTCGTTTCTCCTGCTCGCCGCCCTCGGCTGCGGCGAGCGCCCCAGCGACCTGGTGCGGGTGGAGGCCCGGCCGGTGGCGGATTCCACCCGGCTTACCCTGGTGCCGGCGGCCGGAGTCCGCATCAACGCCGCGCTCAAGCCAGCGTTCCGGCTCCGCGACGGCACCGTGTACCGCTTTGACTCACCCCACATCACGACCGACTCAGCCTACTTCACTGCTGCGCCTGAGGTCACGCTGCTGGGGAGCGCGCCCACTGGCCGGGTGACCGCGAGTGTCTGTCCGCAGGGCCTGGCGGTGTGCCGGGTGGTGGAGTTCGACTACTAGCCGGAAGCGGCCAAAGTCTTCCCCTACCGGCAGTTGCCCGCCGGGCATATATTCCGCGCCCTTCCCGGCTGGGTAGCTCAGTTGGTAGAGCAGCGGACTGAAAATCCGCGTGTCGGGGGTTCAATTCCCTCCCCAGCCACTCAACACCGAAACGCCGCCCCGAGCCGGGGCGGCGTTTGTCGTTTGGGGGTTACTCGCTGCCGCCTCCCCCCGGGTCCTGGCTCATCGCTGAGTCCAGGCGTGGCTGGCCCTAAATCAATCCCGACAATGACTTGCGGCATTATTAGGTTGAATTTCTGGTTCATCAACAGATTGCTTTGTCACCTCTATCTGGTTGTGGTACAGTGCTATACACTTGACAATTGAACAACACAACAATTACTGTGGCTGGCCTCAAGGAGCCTTATGAACCAGCCCGACGACGAAAAATCCAGCTGCCCGCGGTGGCAGCGGCGGCCCGCCGAGCGACCCAGAGAGATTCTGGACGCGGCGCGGGTGGAGTTCGCCGAGGCCGGTTTCGACAAGGCGACCGTCGCGGATGTCGCCCGGCGCGCCGGCGTGAGCCCCGCCACCGTGGCGCATTACTTCGGTTCCAAGGCGGATCTCTTCGAGGCCCTGATCGCCGAGGAGGCGCTCAGCGATCTGGCGGGAGATGAGCAGCTGCTGGCGACGCATCGCGGCAGCTATCGGGAGCTGCTGCAGCTCCTGCTGTCGCGCATGTGGACCCGGCTGCAGCGCCCCGGCAAGCCGGAGATGGTGCTGGTGGTCCTGGGAGAGATGTCCGCGTTTCCCCAGTCCGCGCAGCTGCTCTTCCGCCAGCTGTTCGAGCGCTCCCGCGGCACCCTGAAGGCGGTGCTGGAGGCGGGCAACCGGGAAGGCGAGTTCGACATCCCCGATCCCGAGGCGGCGGCCCACCTGCTGGCGTCCACGGTGCTGGGCACCACACTGGACCTGCATTTCATCGCTCCCTGCTTTTCCATCCCCCGCTGCCGGGACCGGGCGCTCCCCGTCCTGCTCGAGGCGGTCAATCGCATTGTGGGGCCCGCCGGGCCCGCACGGACCTAGCAACCAACGAGACCCATATGTCTGGCGGAAGACTGATGGTCGTGGCAGGGGCATTGCTTGTCGTCACCGGTTGCGGCGGGAAGCCGCCGTCACCGGGCGCGCCGCCACTTACCGAGGTGAGCGTGGTGACGGTGGCTGCCGAGACGGTGCAGGAGACCTACGAGTTCGTGGGCAGCGTGCAGGCCTACCGCAGCGTGGAGGTGCGCACGCCGGTGAGCGGCCTCATCACCGACCGGCCGTTCCGGGAGGGCGCCCTGGTGAGCCGCGGCGAAGTGCTCTACCGCATCGACGCCACGCTGTATGAGGCGGCGTTCCGCAGCGCCGAGGCGGCGCTGCAGAACGCCCAGCGCAACCTCGACCGGCTGCAGCCGCTGCTGGCCGACAACGCGGTCTCGCGGAAGGACGTGGACGATGCGGAGACGGCCGTGCTGCAGGCCCGCGCCGCCTGCGACCAGGCCCGCAAGAACCTGGACGATACCGTGGTGCGGGCCGAGATCAGCGGCCGGGTGGGGAGGGCCAACCTCGAGCTGGGCGCGCGGGTCTCGGGCGCCGCCGACCTGCTGACCACGATTGACCAGCTGGAGCCGATCCACGTGTCCTTCCGCCCGTCGAGCCAGCAGCTGCTGGCCTGGCGCGCCACGCCGCGAACCGCCGCGCTGCTCCAGCCCGGCGGCGGGCTGGGCATCGAGGTGACGCTGCCCGACGGTGTGCTGCTGCCGCAGCGGGGCGTGCTGGATTACATCGACCCGGTCCTCGAGCCGGGCACCGGGACCCAGGAGTTCCGGGCCCGGTTCAGCAACGCCGACCGGCGGCTGGTGCCCGGGCAGTTCGTACGCGTGAAGCTGTCGGGCATCAGCGAGGCCGGGGCCATTGCCATCCCGCAGCGCGCCGTGCAGCAGCAGATGGGGCGCCGCATGGTGTACGTGGTGGGTGCGGGAGACACGGTGGCTGCCCGGGACATCGTGGTGGGACGCTGGAGCGCCGATCGCTGGATCATCGAGCAGGGACTCGCCGCGGGGGACCGGGTGATCGTCGACGGGTTCCAGAAGACCGGCCCGGGCGCCGTGGTGCGTCCGGTCCAGTGGACCCAGGCGGCGGCGGGTCCGGGCGCTCGCCCGGAAGGGACGGCCGCCGGTGAGTAACCTCCCCGCCGGCGCCGCCCCCGGGTCCGACGAGCCCGGGATCCGCTACTTCTTCATCCGCCGCCCGGTGCTGGCCGCGGTCATCAGCATCACCATCACGCTGCTGGGGCTGTTCGCGCTGCTGCGGCTGCCGGTCAACCGGTATCCGCTCATCACCCCGCCGGCCGTGAGCGTGAGCGCGGTGTACCCCGGCGCCACGGCCGAGGACGTGGCCCAGGCGGTCGCGGCCCCGATCGAGCAGCAGCTCTCCTCGCTCAACGGGCTGCTGTACTTCAAGTCCTCCAACTCTGCCGACGGCGCGCTCAACCTGCAGGTCTACTTCGACATCAGCCGCGACCAGGACCTGGCGGCGGTGGACGTGCAGAACGCCGTGAAGCTGGCGGAGCCGCAGCTGCCCGACGCGGTGCGGGCCAACGGCATCGTGGTGACCAAGGCCCAGAGCGATATCCTGTTCGCGGCGGCGCTGTTCTCGGAGGACCCGCGCTACGACGCGGCGTACCTGACCAACTATGCCAAGCTCAACATCGAGGACGAGATCAAGCGCCTTCCCGGGGTCGGCAGCGCCCGGGTGTTCGGCCAGCTCGAGTTCTCGATGCTGCTGTCGCTGGATCCCGACCGGATGGCGCAGCTGGGCCTGACCGTGGGAGACGTGGCGCAGGCGGTGCGGGAGCAGAACACCACCAATCCCGCGGGGCGGCTGGGACGGGAGCCCTCGCCCATGGGGACCCAGTTCACCGTCCCAGTGACCACCCAGGGCCGGCTGACCCAGCCGGAGGAGTTCGCCGACATCATCCTGCGGGCCCGGCCGGACGGATCGCTGGTCCGCATCCGGGACGTGGGTGCGGTGAGCCTGGGGGCGCGGAACTACGATCAGGTCGCCCGGGTGGACGGCAAGCCCACGACCTTCCTGCTGGTCTACCTCCGCACCGGCGGCAACGCGCTGGACGTCAAGGCGGCGTTCGTCAAGCGCATGAACGAACTGGCCCGAAGCTTCCCGCCCGGGGTGAGCTGGGTGCTGCCCTACGACACCACGCCGTTCATCACCGAGTCCATCAGCGAGGTCGTGAAGACCCTCGCCGAGGCCATGCTGCTGGTGACCCTGGTGGTGTTCCTCTTCCTGCAGAGCTGGCGGGCCACGCTGATCCCGGTGCTGGCGGTCCCGGTCAGCGTGATCGGCACCTTCCTCGGGCTCATGATGCTGGGCTTCTCGATCAACGTGCTGACCCTGTTCGGGCTGGTGCTCGCGATCGGCATCGTGGTGGACGACGCGATCGTGGTGATCGAGAATGTCGAGCGCATCATGGCCGAGCAGCGAGTCTCCGCCCGGGTGGCGGCGGACCGGGCCATGCGCCAGGTGGGCGGCGCGCTGGTGGCCATCGTGCTGGTGCTCTGCGCCGTGTTCATCCCGGTGGCCTTCCTCGGCGGCATCACCGGCGAGATGTACAAGCAGTTCGCGGTGACGATCGTGCTGTCGGTGGTGATCTCCGGCCTGGTGGCGCTGACCCTCACGCCCGCGCTCTGCGCCTGGCTGCTCAAGGAAAGCGTCACCCCGGAGCACTCCACCAACCGGTTCTTCTGCTGGTTCAACCGGGTGTTCGGCCGGGTCACCGAGCGCTACATCGGCTCGGTCGGGCGGATCCTGGGGCGCCCGCGGACCACGCTGGCGGTGTTCGCGACGATCCTGGCGCTCACCTTCGTGCTCTTCAAGCGCACGCCCCAGGCATTCATCCCGCCGGAGGACAAGGGCTTCTTCGCCATCGCGGCCCAGCTCCCCGACGGCGCCTCCAAGCAGCGCACCGAGGCGGTGGTGCAGGAGATCGAGCGGTTCCTCCTGGCCGACCCCGGCGTGGCCCACGTGGGCGCGCTGGTCGGCGTGGACGCGCTGAGCTTCGCGGCCCAGACCAACAGCGCCATTCTCTTCGTCAACCTGAAGCCGTGGGAGGAGCGCCAGTCCCCGGACCTGGCCCTG
Source organism: uncultured Gemmatimonadaceae bacterium (assembly GCA_964449145.1). Taxonomy (GTDB): domain Bacteria; phylum Gemmatimonadota; class Gemmatimonadetes; order Gemmatimonadales; family GWC2-71-9; genus JADJOM01. The sequence goes on from CAYUYF010000007.1 coordinate 113,003, forward strand.
AACGCGATCGTGGGCCGCGCCAACCAGCACCTCTTCGGGATGAAGCAGGCGCTCGCCTTTGCGTTCAACTTCCCCGAGATCCCCGGGCTCGGCACCACCTCCGGCCTGGAGATGAACCTGCAGGCGCGCGGCGGCCAGTCGCTGGAACAGTTCGCGGGCTCGGTCCAGAGCTTCATCAAGGACGCCAACGCCCTGCCCGAGCTGGCCGGGGTCCAGACCACCTTCCGGGCCGACGTGCCGCAGCTCTACCTGCACGTGGACCGGGAAGCCGCCAAGGCGCGCGGCGTGGCGCTCAGCGACCTGTTCCAGACCCTGCAGGCGATGCTCTCGACGCTCTACATCAACGACTTCAACCTGTATGGCAAGACCTACCGGGTGCAGGCCGAGGCGCAGGCGCCCTTCCGGCAGCGGCCAGAGGACATCGCCCGGCTCCACGTGCGCAGCCGGACCGGCGATATGGTCCCCGTGGGCGCGCTCACCAGCACCGAGTTCAAGGGCGGGCCCAGCATCCTGTCGCGGTTCAACGGCTTCTCCTCGGCGCTCATCACCGGGGTCCCGGCCCCAGGCCGGAGCTCCGGCGAGGTGCTCGATGCGGTGGAGCGCCTGGTGGCCGACAAGTACCAGGCGCAGGGCATCGGCTACGGCTACAGCGGCCAGTCGTTCCAGGAGCGCGCCTCGGGCGGCGACAGCGGGCTGGTCTTTGCCCTCGGCCTCATCCTCGTCTTCCTGGTGCTGGCGGCGCAGTACGAGAGCTGGGCGATTCCCTTCGCCGTGCTGCTCGGCATTCCCTTCGGCATCTTCGGCGCGTTCGTGGGCGTCTTCGCCCGCGGCATGGCGAGCGATGTGTACTTCCAGGTGGGGCTGATCACCGTGGTGGGGCTCGCGGCCAAGAACGCGATCCTGATCGTGGAGTTCGCCACCGAGCTGCGCAACAAAGGAATGTCAGTCGCCGAGGCCGCCACCGAGGCGGCCCGGGAACGATTCCGCCCGATCCTCATGACATCGTTCGCGTTCATCCTCGGCGTGCTGCCGCTGGCGGTTGCGGGCGGGGCCGGCGCGGCCAGCCGGCGCTCCCTCGGGACCGGCGTCTTCTTCGGGATGCTGACCGCCACGCTGGTGGGTGTGTTCTTCATCCCGCTCTTCTTTGCCCTGATCCGCCGGCTGTCCGAGCGCGCGGCGGCCGCGGCGCCGGCCTCCGCACCCGCGCTTGCGGGCGCCGGGATCACTCAGGAGAACGAGTCATGATGCTCCCCCATGGCCGGCTTGCCGCCCTCTCCCTGGCCCTGCTGCTGGGCGGGTGTGCGGTCGGGCCTTCGTATCAGGCGCCGGAGCCGGCACCAGCCGGGTCGAGGCTGGGCGCGGCAGGCCCGACGGATACGCTGACCAGCTTCTTCGATTCTCTGGCTGCCCGGCGGGGAACCGGTACTCCGCTGGCGCCGGAGACCTCACTCGCGGTGCTCGCTGACAGCGCCGGCGACCTGCAGTGGCTCGCGCTGCTCAAGGACACCACCCTGGTGGAACTGGTCCGCAGCGCCATCCGGGACAACCGGAGCGTGGCGCTCGCGGGAGCGCGGGTGCGCGAGTACCGGGCGCTGGCCGGCGCCGCGCGCGGCCCGCTCTTTCCCCAGGTCTCGGCCAGCGGATCGGCGGCCAAGCAGCAGTCGGTCTTCGGCTCGCTCGGCACCTTCCAGTTCGACGCCTTCCGGGTCACGACCGACCTGTCGTGGGAGCTCGACCTGTGGGGCCGGATCCGGCGCGGGGTCGAGGCGGCCAGCTTCGACCGGGACCAGCAGGACGCCAACCTCCGGGGCACGCTGCTCACTCTGGTAGGGGATGTCACGACCGCCTACCTGGAACTCCGGGAGCTGGATGCCAACCGGGCAATCTCGGAGCGGACGCTGAGCAGCCGGCGGGTCACCCTGCGGCTGGCGCAGCAGCGGTTCGACCAGGGGCTGATCTCGGAGATTGATGTCAGGCAGTTCGAGGCCCAGGTGGCGGCTCCGGCCGCCAGTGCCGCGGACTTCCGACGGCAGGTCGCGGAGAAGGAGCACCAACTGAGCGTGCTCCTGGGGCGGCCCCCGGCCGACATCCCGCGCGGCGCGCCGCTGGAGGAAGTGGTGCGGAGCGTGTCGGTGCCCGACTCGGTCCCGTCGATGCTGGTGGCCAGGCGCCCGGATGTGCAGTCGGCGGAACGGGCCTACGCCGCCGCGACGGCGCGGATCGGTGCCGCGGTCGGGGCGCGGCTGCCGAAGCTGGTGCTCACCGGCCAGTACGGGTCGCAGGCGGAGCAATTGGACAACCTGTTCCGCAACAGCACTGAGGTCTATACCGCGCAGGCCGGCATCTCGGTGCCGCTGTTCACCGGCGGCCAGCTCAAGAACCAGGAGCAGGCCGCCCGGGCCCGGGCGGAGCAGGCCCGGATCCAGTACGAGCAGACCGTGCTGACCGCGCTCCGCGAGGTGAGTGACGCGCTGGTCGGGGTGCGCGCCAGCCGGGACCAGTTCGAGGCCCAGCGGCTGCAGGCGGAGGCGCTCCGGCGGGCGCTGGCCTTGGCGGACCAGCGCTACCGGGGCGGCGTGTCGAGCTACCTCGAGGTGCTGGATGCCCAGCGCAGCCTGTTCGGCGCCGAGCTGGCGCTGACCCAGGTGGAGCGGCAGTACCTGGTGTCGGCCGTGCGTCTGTACAAGGCGCTGGGAGGAAGCTGGGAGGAGTAGGGGGCGGGCCCGGATGGGACCGCTTGCGGGGTCTGGTCAGCAGAGGTAGCCTTCTTGGCGCGCCTAACGAGTACCCCTACCCATCGGAGTCAGGTCATGTCCAGCCTTCGCCGTCGCTCCACCGCCCTGCTGGTCGCCGCCCTGCTGCTGCCAGCATGCTATCACGCCACCGTTGAGACGGGGGCCAAGCCATCCACGCTCGTGATCAAGAAAGGCTTCGCGTCAGGCTGGGTGTACGGCCTGGTGCCGCCCAAGACAGTGGAAACGGCTTCCAGGTGCCCCGATGGAGTCGCGCGGGTAGAGACTCAGCTCAGCTTCGTGAACCAGCTGGTGAGCTTCCTCACGCTGGGGATCTATACCCCGATGGAGATCATTGTCACCTGCGCCGAGCCCGCGGCGATGAGTTCCAGTGCGGCGGATTTCATCATCCCCGCTGGCCAGACCGAACTGGAGCGGCGTGCGGCACTGGAAACCGCCGTGGCCCGCGCCACGGAGACGGGCCACGCGGTGTTGGTGCAGTTCTAGCCATTCCGGTCGTGGACGGGAACTGAGTCGGCCCGCAGGGAATCACTCCCTGCGGGCCTAGCCCGTCCCTGGGGCGCGTAGGAGCCCCCGCGATGCCGCTGTGGCTCAGCGCTCGTCGAACACCAGCCCGAGCGGGACCTTGCGCCAGCCGCGCCAGGCCCGCTCGCGGCCATCGGCCTCACGCACCAGAAGTTGCGAGGAGATGCCGCCGTCGAGTGCCACCGCCCGTCGGCACCCTTGCTCCTGCAGCAGGTGTGCGGTTTCGGCCAGGGTCAGGCCGAACGGCACGCCCCCGCCGAC